>CALXBX010000029.1 GCA_944386655.1 uncultured Clostridia bacterium
CTATATTGACTTTACATAACTTTAGTATTTATATTAAAGTCTTTTTGTTGAACCATAAATTCTTTCAAAAATTTTTTTCGAAATTTTTTCAAAAACTATTGACATTTAATAGTTGGTCTCGTAAGAAAAAAACGGGGAGGAATTTTCTCATGCAGGAAAAAAACAATAAACAAAGGGGAATCACCCTAATCTCATTAGTTGTAACCATTATCGTATTAATTATATTAGCAAGTGTAAGTATCAATTCAGTGGTAGGGGATAATGGAATTATTACACAGGCACAAAGAGCAGCAAGAGAAATGGCAAATGCAACAGTAGCTAGTGAAGAACAAATAAATGCTTTAATAGAAGAATTAAATAAAGGTTTTCCAGAGAATCCACCAGAAGAACCAACAGAAGACCCGTTTATACCACAAACAGATGGAAGTTGGAATGAAGAAAAAGGGGTAAACAGTCCAGAATTATGGAAGGGTATGACAGCAGTATATTGGAATGAATCTGGGGAAGAAATAGAATTAACTTCTGAAAGCACAGAAGAAGAGTGGAATCAATGGTATGACTATAATGGTCTAGGAGATGGAAAAAACAAATGGGCAAATGCAGTAACAAAAGATAGTAATGGCAATATTACAGGTTATTGGGTATGGATACCAAGATATGCTTATAAAATAGAAAGTGGATTATTTACAAATACAGCGGGAGCAATATCCATAAAATTTTTGCAGGGAACAAGTGATTTAGATGAAAATGGAGAAACAATAGGAAGAACTTATAGTTATTCAGGAAGGTCCATGACGAATTATGTAATACATCCAGCTTTTAGAGATGGAACATCCAATCATTTTATGCTAGGAGAGTGGGATGAAGAAGTATCCGGTTTTTGGGTAGCAAAATATGAAGCAGGATATCAGGCAAATACAATAACCAATAATAATGGCACTTTATCAACCAACATATCAAATGCAGAGGATTTAGTAGTATATTCCAATTTAAATTATACGTCATATCATAATACATGTACAACCAATGCATTGGGACAAAACTTAAACAGTGCGAACTATTCAAGTCAAAAGCTATCTTATCCGGTATTTTTACCATTAACTTATTCCTATAATAATATATGTTCAGGAGACAGTTATGTTTTGAGTCAGGACATAGATACAGCAAACAATTTTTATGGATTAAATGCAAGCCAAACAGATAGCCATATGATGAAAAATAGTGAATGGCGGAGCAGTAGTATATTTAGCGCAAAGTAATTATGGAAGAGCAGGAACAAAAGTGACAATAAATGATTATTATACAAGTACAGCAAGTCCTTATAGAACAACAGTAACAGGATTAGTAAGTTCAGATTCTTCCGATACAGCAACAACAAATTTGAGTAAAGTTAGTAGTTATCATACGGAAGCAGGATTTCAAGGAAATACGACAGGAAATATAACAGGAGTGTACGATTTAAACGGAGGATTAAATGATGCAACAGCAGCATATATGTCTAATGGAAATGCACAATTAACATTAAGAGGAAATGGTGGATCTTCAGGAGATTTGATGGGAGCACCATCTACAGCAAGTGTAAATGGATACCAAAGCCTAAGTACGAGAAGTTACACTGTGTATTCTTATAATTCCTCTAATGATGATGGCTATACAAATTATGCAAAGTATAAAAATCTATTTTCTGCTTCCTATGGATATGGAGATGGCATATTAGAAATATCTAAAGAAGGAGAAGGAGCCACTAGTTGGAATTTCAATTCTTCTAATTTTACGCGTGTAGGTTTAGGATTTTTTGGTTATGGAGGGACTTATAACGATAGTTCCAAAGCTGGAATTTTCTCATTTTGGGATTCACGTGGTATAGCGTATTATAATAAAGGCTTTCGTGCAGTATTAATTGTTGAATAAGGAATAGGGAAGAGTCTTTTGAAAAATAAAAAAATGGCTGTATCTTTTTTAGATACAAGCCATTTACAAATTAATTATTTTTTTGGTTTTTGCAAAGCCTTTTTATTTTCTCTTTCTAATTGTTTTAAACTCTTTTTAGGAGTAGGTAAATCTTCTGGCATAGTTCCGTCCAACTTCTGCAATTGCTTTTCTAACAATTTTACCAACATGATAATGCGTTTTATTGGCTTCACTTTCCATTTGAGTATTGTCTTTCTTTAACTTTTGTTCGGTTTGAGATATTCTAAATAAATTTGCTATAAGTTCATCACTTCCCATATTATCTAAAATATCTTCTCTATATCTTAACCCTTTTCTTTTGGCAATGTCATCAGCAGATTCCCCATTGTATAAACCTTTGTAACCATAATTATGAAATTTATCAAAATTTTTGACACCCGCATTTTTAGCAGTTTGATTTAGTGAATAATTTCCTTTTCTGGTCAAATTTCTCTGATAAAATCTCTTTTCATCTTCTGTTAATAAACTATAATCCTTCTCAGCAATTTCTTGCTTCCTAGTTTGAATGGCAAAATAAGTTTGAGCAAGAGCAATTACTTCTTTTCTAGAGTCACCATTTTGAGCTATTAAATAACAAGCATAACGAGACAACTTGTAATCCTTAATATTTTTTGTTGCACCTTTAGGCATTTGTATCGTTTTGGCGGCATCGACAAAATGTTCAAATACATTAATATTACTATTTTTACATGCATCTTTTGCTTTATTAATAACGTTTTCAAATTTTCGCCATTCTTTATAATCTAAAATCAATTGTAATTCTCTAGCATACCAATATTCTATACCATATTCATTAGTGTGTTTGATGTCTTCAAAATTTTGATTGTTATGTTTTTCTAAATTACTCATGTAAAACCCACTCCTTCAAAATAATTTAGAAAATTATACCAAACATTTGTTTAAAAATCAATCCTTTTTCACCTTTTGCATTTCTTGATAACGCTTTACCTTTTGCGTAGTCGTTTTAATAAGAGGTTCTGTGGTAAGCGTAATATCTTTAATATGCTTAAAAATAGGAAGCTCTTCATTTATTTTTTTAATATCTTTCCAAACAATTTCCGGATATTCCTCCTCTTTTTTATCTGGAAATAGTTCTTGCATTTTTTCTGGTTCATACACGATTTTCGCACAAATTAGCGTATCTGCATTTTTTCTATCTTTCCCATAAACCATAGATTCTTTTACATAGTCCAGTTTGCTAATCAAAAATTCTAATTCTTGAGGGTAAATATTTTTTCCATTGCGAAGCACAATGACATCATTTTTTCTACCGGTTACATATAAAAATCCCTGCTCGTCTAAATAACCATAATCTCCTGTAAAAAACCAACCGTCTTTTAACACTTTTTGAGTAGCTTCTTCATTTTGATAGTAGCCAGCCATAACACTTGGACCTTTCACAGCAATTTCTCCAATTCCTTCTTCATTTGGAGAGTCAATTTTTACTTCTAAATTAACAAGCGGAAAACCTACAGAACCGGGCATTTTGCGCTTATCCGTCTCACAAGCAATAACAGGAGAAGTTTCTGTTAATCCATACCCTTGAATTAGTTCTATACCCATTTCGTTATAACCTAGAATGGTTTGTTTGTTCATAGGGGCAGCCCCATAGAAAACAACTCTTAGTTTTTCATCAAATTTTTTAAGAACCGGTTTGAATAACAACTTTCGTAAATCAATATGATACTTTAAAAGTCCATTACTAATTTTTTTCATAGTAGCAATCAGAGAAGTTTTTCCCGATTTTTCAATTTCCTTTTGTATTTTTTTATACATATTCTCTAAAACAAGAGGAACAGCAACAAATACCGTAACACCATATTCTTTCAAATTTTGAGCAATGTATTTTAAACCATCACAAAACGCAACAGTTACGCCAAAATAGATACCATAAAGAAATGTAATGGTACATTCAAAAGTATGATGCAGTGGTAAAAAAGAAAGTAAAACATCGGACTCAAACATTTGCACATAAGAGGCAACACCTCTAATATTTTCACAAATATTATATTGAGAAAGCATAACAGCTTTTGCTTCACTAGTTGTTCCAGAAGTAAAAAGCATAATAGACATGTCTTTAGGATTTATTTCTCTAGTTTCATAGACAGAATTTCCTTGCCCAATGAGTGCAGCACCTTGTTGCAATAAATCTTGGTAGCTTAAAAAATTAGCATCTTCTACAGAATCCATACAAATAAAATATTTTAAATTACCAATTTTTTCTGCTTGTATTTTTTGAAACTCTTCTAAATATTTTTTTTCAAAAACAACAGCTTCTGCACCACTTCTTTGAATAAGAGATTCAATCTCTCTAGAAGGAAGAGCTTTATCCAAAGGAACGATAATCATATTACCTGTGGTAACGGCAAGATAGGTAGTGCACCATTCATAGCGATTATCTGAAATTAAAGCAATTTTTTTATGCTCTAACCCTAATTGTAACAAACTAGTGCTGAAAGCTTGTACGTCATTTTGGAACTCCTCATAGCTTTTCGTAACATAATCAAATTCCTCTTCATTTTTCCATTTCTTATATTCATAAGCAATGCTGTTAGGGTAACGTTTTACAGTTTGGTTTAGCAAGTCCTTAAAATCTCGAAGTTCTCTTGGTTTATATACTTGATTTGGATAATTTTCCATGTGTTTCACCTCTTGTTTCTCTTTTTTCTTAAAAATATCACATAAAATGCTCGTTTGCAATGCTTTTTTCAATTTTACTATATTTTCCAGATTTTTCAACAAAATAATTGATTTTCTCTCACTATTCGTGTATAATTTAGTCATTGAATAGAAATGAAAGGATGTTATAAAAATGAAAAAAGAACTTTATGATTTAACCAATCCACAAAAAGCTATTTGGCTAACAGAGCAGTTTAGTGAAGGAACCTCGCTAAACAATGTTAGTGGCAATATTATCATAAAGGACGTTGTCAATTTTCCTTTATTAGAAAAATCTTTAAATGTATATATACAAAAAAATGACGCACTTCGCTTGCAACTTACTATGGAAAACAATACACCAAAGCAATATTTGACGGCATATGAACCATTCTCTATTCCTAAGGTAGAATTAAAGAGTAAAGAAGATTGGGACCAGTTTAACCAAACGGTGGTCTCTATCCCCTTTACTCTTTTTGATTCCCCATTATATGCTTTTCATTTGTTTTCTTTTCCAGATGGAACAGGTGGACTAAACGTTACTTTTCATCACATTGTTTCCGATGCATGGACAATGAGTTTATTTATTGACGAAGTAATGTCTATTTATGAAAAGTTGTTAAAAAATGAGGAAATAGATACCACGCCAAACGCATCTTATCTAGACTATATCAGGGCAGAACAAGAATACCAAAAAAGTGAACGTTATCAAAAAGACGCAAATTTTTGGAAGCAAAAATTTGAAACCGAGCCAGAAATTGCCTATATTGTGGGGCATAAGAAAAATACAAACAATACAGTAGCTAAAAGGGAAACTTTTAGATTACCACAAGATACACTAGAAAAAATAAATGCTATTTGTAAAGAAAACAAAGCTTCTTTATATACCTTTTTCATGTCGATTTATGGTATGTATTTGTCCAAAGTGAATAATATATCTCATTTTGTGATAGGAACTCCTGTTTTAAATCGATTAAATGCAAAAGACAAAAAAACAGCAGGGATGTATATCAGTACAAATGCATTTGATTTTCAAATAAATTCTTCTGTAGATTTCCTTACTTATCTTTCAGAAGTTTCAAGCAACCAAATTTCTATTTTTAGACATCAAAAATATCCTTATAGTGCCATTAGCAATATGGTAAAAGAAACCTATGGCATTTCTGATAACCTTTATGATGTAGCACTTTCTTATCAAAACGCAAGAGATAATCGTGAAAATGCAAAAGTGCAGTACTCTACAGAATGGTTGTTTAATGGACATATTTTAGATTCTTTAGAAATCCATTTTTATGATATGGATAATAGTGGCGACCTAGAGATTTATTATGATTATAACGTAGAGTGTTTCCAAAAAGAAGATATACAAAAAATACATCAAAGAATTTTATATATGATGGAGCAAGTTATCTATCAACCTAATATGCTATTAAAACAAATAGAAATATTACCTCAAGAAGAGAAAAGAGAAATAGAAGAACATTTTAACAATACAGAGGAAGAATATGATGATAGTATTTCTATTGCAGATTTATTCCGTTTATGGGTACAAAAAAATCCAAATAAAGAAGCTATTTTATTTGAAAATCAAAGTATTACTTATCAGCAATTAGAAGATAGATCCAACAGTATAGCAGCTTATTTGCAAGCAAATGGAATTGGAACAAACCAAGTAGTTGGCATT
Organism: uncultured Clostridia bacterium; assembly: GCA_944386655.1. Taxonomy (GTDB): domain Bacteria; phylum Bacillota; class Clostridia; order TANB77; family CAG-508; genus UMGS1663. The sequence goes on from CALXBX010000029.1 coordinate 6,314, forward strand.
TTATTAAATAGAGGAATTTCCTTAATGGTAAGCATACTTGGCTGCTTAAAAGCGGGAGCAGGTTATTTATTAATTGATCCTTCTTTACCAGCAGAGAGAATTAATTTTATGCTAGAAAATAGCGACTCCCCACTACTTATTACACAATCTACTTTGCAAAAAGTAGCTTTTCCGAATTTATTACAGATAGATAGATTCGATTTTACAGAAAATCCGGATTTAGTGCATGTAGAAAATAGGAGTACAGATACTTTTTGCGTGATTTATACTTCTGGTTCTACAGGTGTACCAAAAGGAGTAGTACTTTCCAGAAAAGGTATTTTAAATATGTTATTAAGTTATCAAAAAATATTGAATACAAATATATGTGAAAGATTTCTAAGTATAAGTGCCGTGTCTTTTGATATGTTTATTGTAGAGAATTTTGTTTCTCTACTTTCTGGAAAAACCGTTATTTTAGCTAATGAAGAAGAACAAAAAATACCAATTTTCATGAGTCAATTAATAGAAAAGACAGGGGTAGATTTTATCTTATCCACTCCTTCCAAACTAGAATTGCTATTAGCGGAAGAAAATGCAAAACAAATTTTAGAAAAGGTAAAAATCATTCAAGTAGGAGGAGAAGTATTTACCCCTTCTTTATATGAAAACCTTCGTGCTCGTACAAAGGCACATATCTATAATGGATACGGCCCTTCAGAATGCAGCGCTTGTTGCTCTTCTAAAGAGTTAACTTCTAGTAATATTAGTATAGGAACCCCATTTTGCAATACCAAAATTTATATCTGCAATAAAGATTTGGTTCAACTTCCTATTGGTTTTGAAGGAGAAATCTGTGTAGCAGGGGACGGTGTTGGAAAAGGATATTTAAATAACGAAGAAAATACAAAAAAATCTTTTGTAGAAAATCCTTTTGGAAAAGGAAAGTTATATCGTACAGGAGATATTGCTCGTTTAAATGCGAACTATGAACTAGAATATGTAGGAAGAAAAGATTTCCAAGTAAAACTAAGAGGATTACGAATTGAACTAAGTGAAATAGATAATCGTATAAAAGGATTAGAACACATTAAAAATGCAGTTTCTATGATTCAAAAAGTAAATCAGATAGATTGTATTTGTTCTTATATTGTAGCAGGGCAAGAAATTTCAGCAGATAAAATAAAAGTAGAATTACAAAAAGTATTACCTTATTATATGGTACCTTCTCATATTGTTTTTGTGGAGGAAATACCACTTACTATGAACGGAAAAGTAGACACAAAAAAATTGCCACCAATTTCTGTAGTAGAGCAAGATTTTGTAGAAGCCAATACACCTGTGCAGAAAAAATTAGTAGAAATATGGAAAAAGTTGTTAAAATTAGAACGTATTAGTATAACAAGCAATTTCTTTGAATTAGGAGGAGATTCTTTATGTTCTCTTCGTTTGCTATCAGAAATCTATACAAGTTTTGGGGTGAAGCTTGCTGTAAAAGATATTTTTACTTATCCAACTATTTTAAAATTGGCAGAGCTAATAGATTCACAGGCAAAAGTAGAAAACGATGAAGAAAAGAAAATAGAAAAAGCACCTAATGCAGAATTTTATCCATTATCTTCTGCGCAAAAAAGAATTTATTACACTTCGCGTATAGAAGGAGAAAGTTCTATTACCTATAACATGCCAGGAGGAATTTTATTTGATCAAAAACCAGATGTAAAAAGCTTAGAAAAGGCAATAAATACAATTTTAAATAAACATATAGCGTTTAGAACCTATTTTACCTTAGAAGAAGGAGAAGTCGTACAAAAAACAATAGAAAAAATAGACAATTTTCATCTAAAAGAAGTAAGTTTGCCATATTCCGATTTAGATACTATTTTTAGTGACTTTTTAAAACCATTTGACTTAGAAAAAGCACCACTGATGAGAATAGAAATTGTCCATTTTGATAATGGAAAATCTCTATTATTAATAGATATGCACCATATTATTTGTGATGGCACTTCTATGGCTATTTTTATCGATGAATTATGCAAGTTATATAATGGAGAGGAAATAGAAAGCGCACAAAAAATAGATTATATAGACTATGCTGTATGGGAAGAACGTTACCGTAATACTGCTTCTTTTGCTAATAGTAAGCTATTTTGGGTAAATCAATTCCAAAAAAATATTCCAGTGTTGGATATGCCAACTACTTACCCTAGAGGACAAGTACGTTCTTATAGAGGAGAAAAAATAAGTACAGTATTAGAAGAAGAGCTTACTTCACAGTTATATAAAGCATGCAAAAAATACAATACAACACCATATATCTTTTTAATGAGCATTTATTATATCTTATTATATAAATATACAAACAATGAAGATATTATTGTAGGTTCACCTATCGTAGGAAGAAATCAAAAAGATACAGAAAACATGATAGGTATGTTTGTCAATACCTTAGCTATTCGTCAAAGTATACAAGGAAAAGAAAATTTTGAAGACTTTTTAAAACGTATGACAGAGCATATCTTGACATGTTTTTCCCATCAAGATTATCCTTTTGATGAATTAATAGAAAATTTAAATATTAAAAGAGTATCCAATCGTTCCCCATTATTTGATACGATGTTTATCTATCAAAATGATGGACAGGCGCATATGCACTTTAAAGATAGAGTGACAAGCTATTACGAACCAGATCCACATATTGCTAAATTTGATTTTTCTTTAGAAATTACACCTACAGAAAATAACTTGATTTGTAAATTAGAATATTGTACAGACCTATTTTCTAGCAAATTCGCACAAAATATATTACAACATTATGTACAAATATTAAATGAAGTATTAAAAAATACACAAATAGTAATAGGAAAAATAGATATGCTAATGCCATATGAAAAGTTACAGATTTGTGAAGAATTTAATCACACACAATATGATTTTGATTTAGAAAAACCATTGATGGATGTTTTTGAAGAACAAGTAAAAAAAGAACCACATAAGGTAGCTTTAGTATTTGAAAACAAGAAAATAACTTACCAAAAATTAGATGAACTTTCTAATATGGTGGCGTATTCTTTAATCAAGAAAAATATAAAGCCAGGAGAGATAGTAGCGATTAAGATGCCTCGTAGTGCTAGCATACCAATTGCCATGTTAGGTATATTAAAAGCAGGAGCAGCTTATTTACTTATCGATCCAGAACTGCCAGAAGACAGAATACATGATATGTTACAAATTACGAACTGCGTATACATGCTAACGAGTATTCCAGATATACGTTATAGTGAAATTCCAAAAGATTTTTCACCTGTTTTCGTAAAAAATACAAATCCTCTTTCAGTTGTATTTACTTCAGGTTCTACTGGAACGCCAAAAGGAACTTTATTACATAGAAGAGGTATGTTAAATTTAGTGTATGCTTATGCAGAGCGTATGCATGTAAAAGAATTTAATCATTTTGCAAGCATTTGTGCCGTTTCTTTTGATATGTTTGCTGTAGAGATTTTTGTTCCGTTATTAAATGGAAAAACATTGTATTTAGCAAACTACGAAGAACATAAAATACCAACTACTATGGGAGAATTCATTACAAAAAATAAAATAGATTTTATTTTAATTACACCATCTAAATTGAATTTATTATTATTAACAGAGGAAACAAGAAAAGCATTAGGTATATTAAAAAGCATACAAACAGGTGGGGAAGCATTAACTAGCAATTTTTATGAAACAATAAGAAAATATACTTCTGCTATCATTTGTAATGAGTATGGACCTACAGAGACAACTGCTTGCTGTTCTTGTCAGGAAATAGAATCATCGAAAGAAATCACTATTGGAAAACCATTGCCAAATGTGCAAATATATATTTGTGATAAAGACGGAAACCTTTGTCCAGTGGGAGTTTCAGGAGAAATCTGTATAGCTGGGGAAGGAGTATCTTATGGCTATATGGGAAGAGAAGATTTAAGCAAAAAAGTTTTTACAGATAATCCTTTTGGAAATGGAAAATTATATCACTCTGGAGATGTGGCAAAATTTAATGAAAAGGGAGAAATGGTATATATAGGAAGGAAAGATTTTCAGATAAAAATACATGGATTAAGAATAGAGTTATCTGAAATTGAAAACCGTATTTTAGCCATTCCAGGAGTTACAAATTGTAGAGTATTGTACCATAACGAGAAAAATAATGAATATTTAACGGCATTCTTTACAGCGAAATTATTTTTAAGTGTGTCACAAATAAAAATGGAATTACAAAAATATTTACCATTATATATGATACCAAGATACATTATTCCACTTAGTAAAATGCCATTAACAGCAAATGGAAAAATAGATACAAAGGCACTAGAAAATTATAAAATACAAAATATCCAGTCCAATAACTATGTAGCACCTAAGACAAAAGAACAAAAAATCTTTTGCCAGATATTAGAAAACTTATTATCTACCAAAGTTGGTATTTATGATAATCTATTTGATATTGGATTAGATTCTCTGTTAGCGATAAAATTAAAAGTAGAACTATTATCCAAAAAAATAGATATTGCTTATGCAGATATATTTAAATATCCAACCGTATACGAGCTTGCTGGTAGAAATACACAAAGTACAACAACAGTAGATTTGGCAGATTATGATTATTCACAAATTCATCAATTTCTTGCTAAGCCAGTAGACAATACAATTTTAACAAACGATACCAATAATGTACTATTATTGGGAGCAAATGGCTTTGTAGGAGCACATATTTTATATAGCTTCTTAAAAAAAGACAAAGGAAATATTTATTGTATTGTAAGAGATAAAGATGGAAGAGATGCCAAAAAACGTTTATTAGAAGTATTACATTTCTATTTTAAAGAAGAATTAGATACTTATTTAAATACAAGACTCTTTATTTTAACAGGAAGTGTTACAGAAGAAAATTTCGGGTTAAAATTAGAAGAATTAAAAGAAATTAGTAGTAAGGTTTCCTGTGTAATCAATGCAGCAGCTAATGTAAAACATTTTGGAAATTATGAGAAATTTAAAGAGATTAATGTAGATGCAACACAAAATATGATACAGTTTTGTTTGCAATACCATAAACGCTTTCTACATATATCTTCTCTTAGCGTTTCTGGAAATTCTCTAGCAAATGTAGGAGAGAAAGAAGAAAATAAAGAGAAAATATCCTTCTCAGAAAATAATCTATATGTAGGACAAAATCTAGAAAACGTATATGTGCGTAGTAAATTCGAAGCAGAGAAATTAATATTAGAAAGTTGTATCCAAAAAGGATTAGAAGCCCAAATTTTAAGATTAGGTAACATCACAAACCGTATGAGTGACGGATATTTTCAAATTAATCCTTACGAAAATGCTTTCTTAGTGAGATTAGTTACTTTCTTAAATTTGCATATATTACCACAGGAACTATTGGGGCAGTATCTAGAATTTACACCGGTAGATAGTTGTGGAGATGCCATTATCACAGTATTGCAAAATAAAAACTTGTCACAGACAATTTACCACATTTATAATAATTATCATTTGGATATGATTGACTTTATTACATACATCAAAGATTTAGGAATTCATATGAAAATTGTTACAGACAAAGAATTTTCAAAGCAAATGACAAAAATGTTAAAAAATAAAGAGCAAAAAGCAAAAATTTCCGGAATTGTAAATGACTTGACAAGTGATAAAAAATTGGAATATACTTCTCATATACAAATTACAGCAGAAGAGACAATTCATTTTTTACAAAAAGTACAATTTGAATGGCCAAAGATTGAAAAATCCTATATAGAAAAATATATTGCTTATTTGAGACAACTAAAATTTATACCATAAGGGAGGAGAAAATCATGTTATATATTCCATATTTAGTCAGCATGATTTTTGCAGAGATATTAATATTATTTTTAGTATATTTTATCTCAAAACAAAAAAAGGGACAAATAAAAGTAGCCTTTACCATATTTCTATTATGCTTAGCAGAGTGGACATTTTGCTTAATATTACAACTTTTAATGCAAAATACTTCCATAGACCCATTCTTCTTTGAAAAAATGTCGGCATTTGGGGCATTTTTTGCCCCGGTTAGTTTTTTATTTTTGGGTAAAATTTTTAGCCAAACGAAAATTAAGTTTAAATGGTCTTATTTGTTACTATTTATCATACCAGTATGTTCATTAATTTTGGCACTTACGAATGATTATCACCATATTTTTGTAGAGCATTATTCTATAAAGGTAGAAGATACTGTTTGGGGTCCATATTTTACAATACACTCTGTTTATACTTTTGCTTTATATGTAGTAGGAATTTTCTATTTTTTACGTTATTCTGTAAAAAATTCAGGATTCTTCTCAAAACAGTCTATTTTTATTATCATTGGAACAATAGTACCTTTGGTAATTAATTTATTAGGATTATTTGGAATACCAATGCCTGTATATATTACACCACTTTCTTTTACAGTAACTATTTTATGCTATAGTCTTGCTATTTTTAAATATCAATTTTTAAGAGCAACACCAATTGCTTTGCAAAAAATAGTAGATAGAATATCGGATAGTTACATTGTTTTAAATGATGACAATATTATTATTGATTTCAACCAAACGTTTTTAAATACATTTCACATTGGTAACTTAAGAAATCAAAATATTTTTGATGTGATGCAAGAACATAACTTTTTAAATATGGAAGTCAAAATTTTAAAAGATGTTTTAAAAAAAGTAACAACAACTACAAAAACTTTTCGATTTGAAAAATATGCAGCATCCATTCAAAAATATTTTATCATAGAAATTAATGCCATTATATCTGATAAAAACTTTTTAGGAACGCTAATTTTGTTTAAAGATACAACACAGCATATGCTAGATATGAAAACCATTCAAGATAAACAAGACATGCTTATGGAAAAAGAACGTTTAGCATCTTTAGGACAGTTAATAGGAGGAATTGCACATAACCTAAAAACGCCAATCATGTCCATTAGTGGAGCAGCAGAAGGACTACATGATTTAATTACAGAATATGATAATTCCATAGAAGACCCAGAAGTAACTGCGGTGGACCATCATGATATTGCAAAAGATATGTCCGTTTGGGTAGAGAAAATAAAAGAATATACAGAATATATGTCAGATGTTATTACAGCCGTTAAAGGACAAGCAGTTACCTTATCAGATGAACAAGCAGTTTCTTTTACAGTAGAAGAATTGGTAAAAAGAGTAGATATTTTAATGAAGCACGAACTAAAAAATGCCTTAATTAATTTAAAAGTAACCTTACGTATCGAACCTACTACAGAATTAAAGGGAAATGTAAATAGTTTAGTGCAGGTAATTAATAATATGATTTCTAATAGTATACAAGCCTATAATGGACAAACAGATAAAGATATTTATTTTGATATAACGAAAGAGGAAAATCAAGTTATCTTTACTATAAAAGATGAAGCAGGAGGACTTCCAAAAGAAGTAGAAGAAAAACTATTCAAAGAAATGATTACCACAAAAGGAAAGAATGGAACAGGACTCGGTCTATTTATGTCCTACTCCAATATTAGAGCACACTTTAATGGAAATATTACCTTCGAAACAAAAAGAGGAGAAGGAACAACATTTCATATTCGCATTCCAATAGCAGAATAACATCAAATTTTTATAAAAAAAGATTGTATAAAGCGGGGATAAAGTCAAGAAATAAACTAAAAAAGAAAGTTTATACAAAAATATTTAACTAAACAGTTTTGTTATAAATATTTTTAAATAAGTTTCGACTTTTTCCTTGCTTTTTTTATGACATATCGGTATAATACAAGCAGAATTTACTATTTAGACAAACAAGATGAAATAAAATTTGAAGTGGGTGATATTGTGAGAAAAAGAGTGCAAGAAGCACCTTCTAATGGATATAAAATTATAGCAGTAGATGATGAAGAAGGAATCATAGATTCTTTGTCTATTTTCCTAAAACGTTCTGGATATAACTTTACAGGCGTTACAGACCCATTAGAAGCAATAGAGCGTGTAAAAAACGAACATTTTGACATGATGATTTTAGACTTTATCATGTCACCAATCCATGGAGATCAAGTAGTAGAAGAAATTAGAAAATTCAATAAAGAATTGTATATTCTATTACTAACGGGACATAAAGATTTAGCTCCACCGTTAGAAACAATTCGTAGATTAGATATTCAAGGATATTGCGAAAAAAGCGATAAATTTGACCAACTTCTTTTATTAATCGAGTCAGGCATCAAATCCATTGAACAAATGAACGAAATTAAAAGAATGAATGATGAATTATCCGACACTTACGAAAAATTAGAAAAGGCTTATCTAGATAGTATAGAAACCCTTCGTTATACCGTAGAGGCAAAAGATCCTTATACACGAGGTCATTCCGACCGTGTAGCAGAATATTCTGTTTTAATAGGAGAAAAGCTAGGATTAAGCGAAGAAGACTTAAGGACTTTGCGTATAGGAGGTTTATTTCACGACATTGGAAAAATTGGTATACCAGATAGCATTTTATTAAAAGAATCCAAATTATCTGATGACGAATATTCACAAATCAAAAATCATCCAACGATAGGAGCTCATATTTTGCAAAATGCTACCATTTTTCAAGATATCCTTCCTATTGTAAAACATCATCATGAAAGATATGATGGAAATGGATATCCAAGCAGATTAAAAGGAGAAGAAATTCCTTACTTTGCTAGAATAGCAGCAGTAGCAGACACTTTTGATGCGATGACATCTAAAAGAACCTACCGTAATGCCATTCCAATAGAAGAAGTAAAAGAAGAAATCAAAAGATGTGAAGGTACGCAATTTGATCCAAGCATAGCAGAAACATTTTTAGAGATATTAAATACACAGTATGAAAAAATACAAGAAATACAGGAAAAATATTAGGAAAGCATGAAGAAAAACATGAAAAAACAAAAAGAACAATACATACAAGAAAAGTGGAAACTCTTTTCATTATCAAAGAGAGCGGGAAGACATTAGCCTTCCCGCTTTCTTTCGATTCTGTTGCTTTTTCCCGTCTTAGGACTAGAGATATTCCTAAAATCCTAAGCTGTGACTAACAGCTTAGGAAAATGATTATCTCATCATCCTTCAGGATTGCCTCATCTCCTCTAGAGTGAGGTAGTCGGCAGGAATGCCAAGTGCCCGTAGAATTTGATAGGCCCCTTCATAGCACCTGTTAGAATGCTCGACTACCTCCTGCAGGCTCTCATCGTCCATGCCCAAATAGCATGAAACTTCATCCTTTTGCCAAGAAAGCAGTTCCTCGGCAATAATAGGAATTTGTCGAAGCACCTCCTCGTCAGAAAGCTGCTCCCAATGGGCTTCCACCCAGAGCTGCTTAAGTTCTGTCTGGCGCTCCGTATGGTCACCCTCAAGCTCATAGCGCTTGATGTCCTCCTGCAGGAGCCCAAGTAGAAGGCTGTTTTCCGTCGGAACTACAGAGGGGTCTTCCGAAAGCACAAGAGGGCTTATCGGATGCCGCTCCATGGCGTTCCCGTTGATGGGAAATGCCAGCAAAGAAACAACTAAACAACTTGCGACTAAAATTTTTTTCTTCATAAAGAAAACCTCCTATAAATAATGTAAAAAATTTTAGTTACTTTGGATGACATTGCCATCCGTATACCTATCATTATACCATGATTGGGAAAAATTGTCTACATAAAAAAGAAAACGCAAAAAAACTATTGACAAAAAATGTAAACAATGGTAATATATACCAAATTCAATCTAATAGATTTTGTTCAAAATCTAAATTTCCAAAAAAAAGAGGTAAATATGTTATCTATTATAAAAAGTATGTCTTTGCAAGGTCTAGAAGGCTATCTTGTTGACGTGCAAGTAGATGTAGCAGCAGGAATGCCCAATTGGGGAGTAGTAGGTCTTCCAGATATCAGTGTAAAAGAGGCCAAGGAGAGGGTAAGAACTGCTATCAAAAATTCAGGTTATGAATTTCCAAGTAGAAGAATTGTCATTAATCTTGCACCTGCAGACACCAGAAAAGAAGGTTCCTTTTACGATTTGCCTATAGCAATAGGTATTCTCATTGACTTTGGAGAAATTAGGAAGCAATCTATGACAGAAACAGTAGTGATAGGAGAACTCTCTTTAGACGGACATATCAATCATGTTAATGGAATATTGCCCATGTGCATAGAAGCCAAAAAATTAGGAATAAAAAAAGTAATTTTGCCTAAAAAAGATGCAGAAGAAGCAGCCATCGTAGATGGGTTGCAAGTAATAGGAGTAGAAAGCTTACAACAAGTAGTAGCATATCTTAATCAAAAAGAAGACATAGAATCTACCAAAACAAATATAAAAAATCTATTTTATCAAAAACAAAAATATCCATTAGATTTTGCAGAAGTAAAAGGACAAGAAAATATAAAAAGAGCCTTAGAAATAGCCGCAGCGCGGTTCGCATAATGTGCTCATGCTCCGGTGTGCCTGGTTCTGGAAAAACCATGCTCGCAAGAAGAATACCTTCTATTTTGCCAGATTTAACATTTGAAGAAGCATTAGAAATTACCAAAATACATAGTGTAGCAGGCATATTATCAAAACAATTACCTATCCTTACAACCAGACCGTTTAGAGCGCCACATCATACTGTTACAAAAAGTTCTTTAGTAGGAGGTGGAACAGTGCCAAAACCAGGAGAAATAAGCCTTGCCCATTTTGGAGTATTGTATTTAGATGAACTAACAGAATTCAAAAAAGAAACTTTAGAAGTATTAAGAGGACCATTGGAAGATAGAACAATAACCATCAGCAGAATAAATGCTACCCTAACTTACCCTTGTAATTTTATGTTTGTAGCCTCTATGAATCCATGTCCTTGCGGTTACTACGGTTCAATAGAAAAAGAGTGTACTTGCACACCAGAGACAATCAAAAAATATATGGGAAAAATAAGTGGACCACTTTTAGATAGAATAGATATGCAAATAGAAGTAGCACCTGTAAAATACCAAAAGTTAGAACAAAAACAAATAGCAGAAACATCAGAAAAAATCAAACAAAGAGTAGATAAAGCCAGAAATATACAATTAAAACGATATGAAGGACAAAAAATTTATTCTAATTCTGAATTAACCCCAAAATTAATAGAAATCTATTGCGAACTAGATAAGTCTTCCCAAAAAATTATGAAAGAGGCTTTTCAAAAATTAAATTTTAGTGCAAGAGCCTATCATAGAATTTTAAAAGTGGCAAGAACGATAGCAGATTTAGAAGAAAAAGAAAAAATAGAAGTAGCCCATATTGCAGAGGCAATACAATATAGAAATTTAGATAGGAAGTATTGGAAGTAGTTAAAGAAAAAATAGGGAGAAATAATAAAAAAAGAATATAGTAGAAAAAATAACAATAAAAAAATTTTTTATAAAAATAAAAGATAAGGAGAGAAAAGTACGCAAATTATACCATTAGAAAAAGAAAGCCCATATTTTCCAGAAAGATTAAGAAAAATAGAAAATTGCCCTAAAAAAATCTATGCCATGGGAGACATATCTTTACTAAATGCAAAAAATACTATAGGAATAGTAGGTTCTAGAGATTGTACAGAATATGGAAGAAAAGTAAGCTATCATTTTGCTAAAGAATTATCTGCAGTAGGTCTGTGTATTATAAGTGGTATGGCACTAGGCATAGATGGAATGGCTCATCAAGCAGCCATAGAACATAAAGGAAAAACGATAGCTGTTTTGGGAGGGGGATTTAATCACCCTTATCCAAAAGAAAACGAATGGATTATCCACAAATTGTTAGAAAATGGTGGATGCCTTTTAACAGAATATGCTCCTGAGATAGAACCAGATATCAAAAAATTTCCTAAAAGAAATAGAATCATCAGTGCGTTGTCAGATTGCTTGTTAGTAGTAGAGGCAGCTTATAGAAGCGGAACTAGCATTACAGTAAAATATGCAAAAGAATATGGCAAAAAGGTTTATGCCATTCCTAGCAATATAGATAGTAGCAAAGGAATAGGAACAAATCACTTTATACAAGAAGGTGCTACATTGGTAGTAAAACCACAAGATATTTTGGAAGATAGTTATAAAAATGAATTAGAAAAATACAAACAAATAAAGACAGATATAATAGAAACAGTGGAACAAATACAAAAAAATAATCAAAATCAGGAAAAAGAAATAAAATTATTTATGAAACCAGAATATAGGCCTATTTATAACCAATTGTTAAAAGAACCAATGCATGTAAATGAAATAGCAAAAAAAACAAAGAAAACAATGCAAGAAGTGACAGCTATATTAAGTCTAATGGAGATAGAGGGATATGTCATGCAAACACAAAATAATTATTTCATAAAATTAAAATAAAAATGGATAGTAATTTTTTATGACCATACTTCTTTGAAAAATAAAATAGTGAAACACAAAATACTGCAGAAAAGTTTTTAAAAAATAGGATATGCTAAAAAATGCAATAAAAACACTTTTTTAAAAAAGGAGATAAAGTAAATGTACTATAAACAAGAAATTGGAAGGATGGGAGAAAATATAGCAACGAGTTATTTAGAGAAAAAAGGATACCAGATAATAGAAAGAAATTTTATGGCAAGACAAGGAGAAATAGATATCATAGCAAAAGACAAAGAAGAAATCGTATTTATAGAAGTAAAAACGAGAACCAATCAGCAATATGGGAATCCTATAGATGGCGTAAATACAGTAAAACAAAAGCATCTCATTCAAACAGTAGAATATTATTTGTATAAACACCATCTAGAAAATAGTTTTGTTCGAATAGATGTTATAGAAGTATATCTATATCCTACCATCTATAGAATTTGCCATAGAAAACAGATTATCTAAAAGTAATATAGTTACGCTTGTCCTAACTTTAACTTTAGTATGACTTTTAAGGTATAAAATTAATTCATAAGCAATTTTCTTATTTCCTCTACTTTATCGAAATCTTCTCTATAAACTTGGCGAGGTTTTACAAAATTTTTAGAGCCTCTTTTTTCAAAAGAATAACGAGGAATGAGCTGAAGGTGAAAATGATTCATCGGTCCATCACACATAGTACATAAATAAACACTTTCACAGTGATAGACAGATTTTAAAACACACATCACTTTTTTCGCAAAAATAAAAATATTTTGGCATAAATTATCTGGAATTTCCATCATATCTTTATAATGTTTTTTAGTAGAAATAATGGTATGTCCAGTTGCTCTGGGGTTAGAGACCAGAAAACATTCCCAATCTGCATTTTCAAATAATAATTGACGAGAAATATCACCATAAAGACATTCTTGATTTTCTCTATTATAACAAGTAGGACAAATTCCTAAATCTGTTAAAATAGCGGGAGAAAGTTTTCCATCATTTTCTAATATTTCATAAATAGGGCTTTTTACTTTTTTCCACACTTCTTTTAAATTAGAATAGGATAATATACTCTCTACTTCATCAAAAGAGACCCATTTTAAAACCTCTCTATCTTCCAAAGCAATAGAAGAAGTAGTAGGACCATCATCAATCGCTAAAAATAAATGATAAATAACATCTTCTCCTGTAGGGGTTGTATAGGAAATGATAGCAATTTCTTTGTTAATCCATAAATGATTATCTCTCATTGTTTCTTCCTGTGTTTCGCGAATAGCACAATTAGCGAGAGATTCTCCATCCTCTAAGTGACCTTTAGGAAAAGAATAATCACCCCAACGCTTGCAAAAAACTAAGCCAATTTGTTTCGTTTTTAAATTTAGTAAAATAGAACCTGCTTTATATACCATTGTATACCTCTCTTTCCAATACAATCCTATCATGAGATATATGGAAAAACCTCTTCAGGATATAAAATTTTATTTCCATTTTTAAAGTCTTGAATATCTACCCATTTAGCAATACTCTTAGATTCCTGTATATAATATTCCTCTTTGACATCTTCATCGGGAACAGCAACAGAATAGTAAAATACAATTTCATGAGCGTTTTTACCCTGATAAGTAAAAATATTTTCAGAAACACCTAAAAAATCTTGAATTGTAACATTAGAATTGATTTCTTCTTTAAATTCTCTTTTTAAAGCATCTACACTTTTTTCTAAAAATTCTATTCCGCCACCTAAGCAACGATAAAAAGTTTGCTTTTTTACTTTGTCAAAACTTTCGCCTACCAACAATTTTCCATCTCTAATGGCGATACCAAGAACAATAGGGCGGATTTCCTCAAATTTATTCATACCAAAACCTCCTTTTAAAAATTAAAATTCTAAACTATATTATAAAAGTAAAAGAATAGCTTTGCAACAAAATTTATCCAAAATGTTCTACCTGCCAAAAGGCGAAAAAATGGTTAGAACAAAATCATATATCTTTTGAGGAAAGACATGTAGTGGAAAATAATCCTAAAAAAGAAGAATTAAGAAAATGGATTTCATTAAGTAAGAAAGAAATAAAAAAGTTTTTCAATACAAGCGGATTAAAATATAAAGAATTAAATTTAAAAGAAAAATTAAGCCATATGACAGAAGACGAAAAATTAGAAATACTAGCAAGTGATGGTATGTTGGTAAAAAGACCATTAATTGTTACAGAAGATACCGTTCTAGTAGGATTTAAACTAGAAGAGTGGGCAGAATATTTTAAAAGTAAAAAATAGAAAACTAGTAGGAGATGTTAGAAAAAATGCAACAGCCCTACTAGTGTAACAGATAGTGCGAAATAATACTGCACTTGACATAATTTTAACACAAACTACATGTCAAAAAATAGCAAAACTTGTCAGGTGTGCAAAAAAACTTAAATTTTTACATTATTTTTTGCTATCTGTTATCATTTTTAACGTTTTGTAAAGAAAAATAATATAATTTTTCTCCGTTTTTTAAATTTTCTAAAAATATAGCTCCAAATTTTTCATAATAATTATTTAAGGTTGTTTTAAGATAAAGTTTGTGTATTCCTCGTTTCTTAGCTTCCTCTAAAATCGCGTTATGGAGTATTTTCGAAAATCCATTCCCTCTATAGGATTCTTTTACAAACATAGTGGCATACCATGGAGATAAATCTTTTCTTTCTTCTCCATCTGTTGGAAAAATAGAGATAAATCCAATAAGAGTAGAATCATCTAGCAAAACTAATTTACAATATAGAGGATTGTCAAAATTTTGAATTATTTTAGCTATTTTTTTATTTATTTTAACAGTATATTCTAGTGGAGAGGCTATCTGCTTTCCCCATTCTTTTTGGGTTAGTTCAGCCACTTCTTTAAGGTATTCTTGTTTATCTTTTATATTATATATTTTTAACATGTTACCTCCTAAAGGAAAAGTAAAAAAACTTATTGTATGGAATAAGAAAATTTAACTTGAGGTAAATTATTATTGGCTGTATCATCATCTATTTTTACAATTGTACCGCCCATTTTTTTATAAAATTCTTGAGCGCTAAAATTATATTTGTGACAAGAAATAAAAAATTTATCTACGCCAGTATCTTTAATGGAATAATAAGCTAAGTCAAATAATTTTTTGCCAAGTCCTTGTCTCTGATATTCCTTCTTTATATAGAATAAACCAATTTCTTGCGAATAATCTTGAAAAGGCCTAGAAGGTTCTCCAAATTCTATATAAGCGATGATGTTATTATTATCTGTTGCGACATATAGGTTTTGATTAGGATTATCTATAATTTTTTTGAACTTAATTTCATTTTCTGCATAATTATAATTATTTATTTTTTCATCTGGATAAATTCCTCTATAAGTTGTCTCCCAAATTTCTCGTTTTAATAAAGAGAGATTTTGACAATCGGAATAGTTTGCCTTACGTATTTCGTATGTATTCATAATGAATCACCTTCTTTCAATATAACTATGGTAAGAATTTTTATATAAAGTTATTTTTTTATCCATAAATACATACCAGTAATTTTGTCTGGTCTATATTTAAAGCCTGCTTTTGCATAAAAAGCTTCATTACCGGCAGTAGGTGTTAATTCTATCTGCATTTTTTCGCCTTCGCTTACATTAGTTTCAATTAGCTTTTTCAATTCATTTGTGATTCTTAAGCCGATACCCTTTCCCTGAAATTTAGGTTTCACGCAAATATCTGTTAAAATGCAAACAATGCTATAGTCACCAACAACTCTACCTATTCCCGCAAGTTCTCCATCAACAGTTGCTTTTACCATATACATAGTATTTTCCAAAGCTTTCTCGACTTGTAATTCAGAATATATTTTCCAACCAACTGAGTCAACCATTTCTAAAAATTCATCTATTGTAATGGAATAATCTAATTGTATATTCATGAGATACCTCCTATATTCTTTTGGAAACTAATAATATAATCATTTTTTTCATAGAAATTTAATCCCTTTTTATTTGGACCAAATACTTCAATATTAATTCTTTTATAATATTCTTCTATTTTTTCTAATAAAGATTTTCCAATACCATTGCCACGAATTTTCCAAGCTGAAATGTATCCACCGATGACTTGATGATAAATATCGAAAACAGATTTATTTTTAAGTTTTGCTATCTTTTTAGAAATTGTACTTTTCCCGATTCCTGCAGGGTCGGTTATTATATATAAATTAGATATTTTACACCTCAGTAAATTTATGAAAAATAGCTATCTCATAAAGTATTATACAATTTTTTAACAATATAGTCAAAGAAATCTAATACTTTTTATAATATTAAATTTAATTTTGTGAAAAGTCATATTTATATTGGAATAAGTAGAGGTAAAAATATTTTATAAATATTGATTAATGTGTAAAAAATGATATCTTATAGTAAAGGAGAGATGAATATGTTAAATAAAAGTGCATGGCCATTATATTCACTTAATAGAAGGAGAAATCAGATCAACACAAATCCAGATTATCAAAGACCTTCAGTATGGACAAAAAATCAAAAACAGTTATTAATGGATTCTATCTTACATGATTATGATATTCCCAAAATATATTTACATGAAGTTGAAAAAGAAAAGTATGATGTGGTAGATGGACAACAAAGAATACGAGCTATCTGGTCATTTTATGATGATGAGTTTCCTCTTGCTAAAGATGCAGATGATATTAACGGACATATAGTGGCTAATAAAAGATATAGTGAACTAGATCCAGATATATGTGATATTATAGATTCATATAATTTAGATTTTATTATATTAAACAATAATAATGAAGATGAAATTAGAGAAATGTTTTTAAGATTACAAAATGGAACATCTCTTAAGGCACAAGAAAAAAGAAATGCTATTCCAGGAAATATGAGAAATTTTGTTAAAAAAATAGCAAATCATGACTTTTTCTATAAGGTTAACTTTAAAGACAGCAGGTTTACTTATGATTTGATAGCAGCGCAAATGTGTTTGTTAGCATTAAATGGAAATATAGTGAACATTAAAGATAAAGATTTAAATGATATGTATTGGAATAATAAAGATTTTGATGTTAATTGTGAACAGGCGAAAAATGTGCAAAGGATACTTGATTATCTAAATAGAATGTTCCCAGAAAAAGCACCAGAATTGCAACGATATAGTGTAATTTCATTATTTTTATTAATTATGGATTTGATGCCAAATTATGATATAAGAAATAGAGAAAAAGATTTAATGAATTGGTTCATAAAATTTGAGGATAATAGAGCAAAAGATAAAATGAAAGAAGCAGAGCAACAAGATCCTGTATTAGTTCTATACCAAAGATGGATTTCAAATTCATCAGATACTTTTGAATCGCTAACATATAGACACAAAGTATTAAAAGAAGATTTACTTGAAAATGTTAAAAATTTGTCACTTAAAGATTCGAAAAGAAATTTTGATGAAGCACAACGTCAAGTAATATATAGAAGAGATAATGGAATTTGTAGAATATGTGGGAAAAAATGTGAATGGAATGATTGGGAAGCAGATCATATTGTTCCATGGAGCAAAGGAGGAAAAACAGAAATAGAAAATGGTCAGGTATTATGTCCTTCTTGTAATTCAAAAAAATCTGATAATAATTAGAGAAAACTAAGACTTAACTCTACTCTTTACAAGAAAATCATTTATATGGCAATAACTCATAACTAGGAGGTATTAAGTTTGATTTTTATTACCTCAATTAACCTCAAAGCTTAGAGTCGCAAGGGATTGCTGACTCTATATTTTTTGAATAAAATGTAAGTTAGGCTATTTTGGGGACAGCTTGGGGACACAAGCAACTTTATAAATCTATAAATAGCCTAAAAATACAGTTTATGACTAAAAAAGCAATTTCTGTAATTTTATTGAAAAAAGATTTTAGTTTTTACCTACTAATAGGTCTTGTAATACATACCCTGCTTTTCTCATATTTTTCTCTAATGGATGTACATAGTATTTTATAGTAGTATTAATACTTGCATGTCCAAGTCTTGCAGATACTGTTGCTATATCAACATTATTAGCAATCATGAGAGTTGCATT
>CALXBX010000030.1 GCA_944386655.1 uncultured Clostridia bacterium
CAAACATATTTTGCAGTTCAAACAAGAAAACAAGAAATTAGTGAAAAAGAATATAGTATGCTAACAGAAGATGAGAAAAGATTTTATCAAAGAGATTTAACAAGAAAAGGAAATTATTCATTAAATCAAACTGCTAAAAATGCAGGTGTTAAAAATTTTGACAAATTTCATAATGCTGGTTATAAAGGTTTGTATAATGGGGAAACTGCTGATGATATTGCCAAAAGAAAAGGATTAAGATACAGAGAGGATATTTTGGATAATATGGGAAGTGATGAACTTATAGCAAATTTATTTAGAATTTCCCAAACAGAACAAAGATTAAAAAGAGATAAAGTTGATACTGAAAAGAAAGCTTGTGATACTCATAATAAAATTGGAAAAATAGTTAGAAAAGCAATTAAAGAAGCTGGCCGGAACTATGCCAGAAGATTTACCTACGCCTAAAAAGAGTTTAAAACAATTAGAAAAAGAAAATAAAGATAAGTTGAAAAAATATGAGGGGTAAATAGACACTCTTAATTCGTATGAAATCATCTTTCAATGTCTTCATTATCTCTTTTTTCTATAATATCTTCTGCAAAAGGATGCAAGCATTGTCGAAAGGAAACAGCAGAGAAAATAATAGATAATGGAGGAGATTGTGTATTGCAATTGAAAACAAATCAGGGAAAATTTTATGAAGATGTATATGCAATGTTTGAAGATAAATATATGGACATTACAGATAAAGATTGTGAATATGAAACATAAAGAAGTTTATGGTTTTATAAAGATTATGTAAAACGATTGAAAAGATAGAATAATTGTGATAAAATATCAATGTCTCAATAACTATTAAATTTCTAAATTCATGCAGCAATAGGAAGGCAATAGTTAAATAACTTTAGAAAGGGGAAAACTTTATGACAAGAGACAACTCAATTTTAGCAGAAAATATTTCTGCAAAGCACTTCGCACTGGGTCCTTTAGATGGACGGTACTCGCAGATTGGTGAGAAATTAGCGCCTTACTTCTCCGAATATGCTTTGGTAAAAAACAGAGTTAAGGTGGAAGTATATTGGCTTAAGTTCTTGCTTGAGAATGTCAATGGATCAGATATCTTGGATGCCTTTGACATTGTCAGACTTCCTGAAATCATGGCAATTTACATCGATTTTTCTGATGATTCTTTTATGAGAATTAAAGAAATCGAATCAGTTACCAACCATGATGTGAAATCTGTTGAACTCTTTGTGGCTGAAAAGCTCAAAGAAATGGGAATGGATAGTCTTGTCAGCTTTGTGCATATTGGTTGCACTTCTGAGGACATTACTAACCCTTCTTATGCCAACATGATTTCTACTGCTCTTTCAGAAGTTTGGATTCCTGTAGCTGAACAACTGATTGACAAAATTTCTGAAATTGCAATCAATCATGCTAATACGGCTATGCTTGCACATACGCATGGGCAACCAGCGACTCCTACTACTGTAGGTAAGGAAATGGCTGTTTATTCGTATCGTTTGAAGAAGTCTTTGGAAAATATCAAATCCATTAAGGCTTGTGCGAAATTCAATGGTGCGACAGGAAATTACGCAGCAATTTCTGTTGCATTTCCAAATGAAAACTGGCCTGTGTTGGCTAAGCGTTTCATTGAGGATTATCTGGGACTGAAGTTTAATCCTGTAACAACCCAGATTGAAAGTCATGACTATATCTGTCATATTCTTGATGGTATTCGCCACTTTAACAACGTTCTTAGGGACTTTGATTTGGATATGTGGTTATATATCAGTATGGAGTATTTCAAACAGATTGCAGTCAAAACTGAGGTTGGCAGCAGTACTATGCCTCATAAAGTTAATCCTATTCGCTTTGAGAATAGTGAAGCCAATATCAAAATAGGTAACGGCATTTGTGCTGTACTTTCTGATGAGCTTCCGCGTTCTCGTATGCAAAGAGATCTTTCCGATTCTTCTCTGCAGAGAAATATTGGATTGGCATTTGGCTATTCTGTTCAGGCAATTGAGCAGACAATCGGCGGATTGAAAAAGGTTGCAGTCAACACAGAGAAGATTTCTTCTGATTTGGACAGTAAGTGGGAAGTTTTGGCAGAGCCGATTCAAACTGTGCTTCGTAAGTATGGTATTCCTGATGCTTACAATCAGTTGAAGGAACTGACAAGAGGAAAGAATATTTCTAAGGAAGCTATTCAGGAGTTTATTAAGTCTCTGGACGTAATTTCAGATGAGGATAAGGCAACACTTCTTGCTCTTACGCCATCTAATTACACCGGTCTCGCAGCCGAAATTGTAGAAGATGAATTAAAAAAATAGTTGTTTCATTGAAAAAGGAGAGCCGTTTCCATTAAGGATTCGGCTCTTTCCCTATAAAAGAAAATTTTTTACACATCCTTTACAAAGCAAGCCTAGAAAAGACACAATCTACCCGTATAATAAAACTACATTAAAAATAAGAAAAAGGAAGTGAAAGCCTATACGAAGCTAAAAAAGAAATAATTGTAAAAAAAACTATCCCCCTTTGAAAACAGGTAAAAGAAAATGTCTAAAGAAAAAGGCATTTTCTTTTTTTCCAAGCAAAACCTTGTAAAAGAGGATAAAAAAGCGTATAATAGGGAAGAAACAAAAAATAAAGGAAAGATTATGGGAAAAATAAAAGAAATATGTTGGAAAAATAGAAAAACAAAAATACTGACTATTACAGGAATAGTAAGTATTTTATTAGTGATAGTGGGACTAGCTATTGTCATTCTACTAAATTATCAAAACAATTTAAAAACTACACAAGCAGAAATACTTTCTCAAGAGGAGGCACAAGAAGAAGTTTCTGGTGAAGAAATTACGATGGAAGAATTGGAAGAGCAAGCAAACGAGCAGGCAGTGGAAGGACAGCAGGCAGAAGAGCCAGAAGAACCAGAAAATATGAATACACAGACAAAACATAGCAATGGAAAACCATATTATATTAAAGTAAATTATGGAGCACAAGTAGTTACTATTTATGGATTAGATAGTGCTGGAAATTATACAGTGCCAGTAAAAGCAATGGTATGTTCTACAGGAGAGTATACACCTACAGCAGGAGTATATAAAATACCAGCTAGGTGGGAATGGCTAGGCTTACAAGGAAATGTATATGGACATTATGCTACACAAATTAAGGGAAATATTTTATTTCATTCGGTACCCTATTTAGAAAAATATAATCCAGCAAGTTTAGAATACTGGGAGTATGATAAATTAGGAACTTATGCTTCTGCGGGATGTGTACGTTTGACGGTAGCAGATGCAAAATGGATTTATGATAATTGTGCAAACGGAACCTATGTAGAATTCTATTCTTCTTCTAATCCTGGAACGTTAGGAAAACCAACGGCAAAGAAGATATCCAATATGCCAGAAGAATTAAGAAACTGGGATCCTACAGATAGTAATCCTAATAATCCATGGCATACCTATAAAGAGGAACAAGACCAGCCAGAAAGCCAAGTAAATGAGGTAAATAAAAAACAAGAAACAGAGACGAAAAATGAAATAGAGCAAATTACGAACACAGAGCAGACCAACACAGAGATAACGAATACTGTGCAAACCAATATGGTAGCTAGAAATGAGCAGGTAAATGAAAAAGTAAGTAATGTACAAGAAAATAATGTTATGGTAAATAAGCAGCAAGAAGAAAATAAACAGAATAATCAATGGAAAAAAGCAAATAAGCAAGTAAATGTAAGTATATAAAAGGGAGGAAAAAACAAAATGAAAATAGGAATTGTAGGACTTCCAAATGTAGGAAAGTCAACTTTATTTAATAGTATTACCAATGCAGGAGCTGAATGTGCCAATTATCCTTTTTGCACCATAGAACCAAATGTAGGAGTGGTACCAGTGCCAGATGAGAGATTGGATGTACTAACACAAATGTATCACCCAGAAAAAACAACACATGCTATTATAGAATTTGTAGATATAGCAGGTTTAGTAAAGGGAGCTAGCAAAGGGGAAGGACTAGGAAATAAGTTTTTATCTCATATTAGAGAAGTAGATGCAATTGCTCATGTAGTAAGATGTTTTGAAGATTCTAACATTGTGCATGTAGATGGTAGTATAGACCCATTAAGAGATATAGAGACTATTAATTTAGAACTTATTTTTTCAGACATGGAATTGGTAGAAAAAAGACTAGAAGCAGCTAAGAAAAAATTAAAAGCAGATAAAAAATATCAATTAGAAATAGATACCTTAGAAAAAATAAAAAAAGTGTTAGAAGAAGGAAAATGTGCTAGAACACTTTCTCTAAATGAAGAAGAAAAAGAAAGTATCAAAGATTTGTATCTATTAACAGCAAAGCCAGTTTTGTATATTGCTAATGTATCTGAAAGCCAGTTAGAAAATGTAGAGGCGGATAGCATGGTGCAAAAAGTAGAAGAATATGCGAAAACAGAAAATGCAAAAGTAATTCCTTTATGCGTAAAAATAGAAGAGGAATTATCTACCCTAGACGGAGAAGATAAAAAAGAAATGCTAGAAGCAATAGGGCTAAAAGAATCTGGCTTAGATAAAGTAATTAAAACAAGTTATGATTTATTAGGTTTAATGAGCTTTTTAACAGCAGGAGAGCCAGAAGTAAGAGCATGGACCATTAAAAAAGGAACAAAAGCACCAGAAGCAGCAGGAAAAATACATTCCGATATTCAAAGAGGATTTATTAGAGCAGAAGTGGTTTCTTATGACGATTTAGTAAAAGAAGGCTCTATGGTAGCTTGCAAAGAAAAAGGATTAGTACGTTCAGAAGGAAAAGACTACATTATGCAAGATGGAGATATTGTTTTATTTAGATTTAATGTATAGTATTGTAACAATTAATACTTTTAATTAGCATAGAGGATAGTTTGAAAGAAAAATTTATAAAAATAAAACCAAAATATTAGAAAGAGGGCATAGTTCCCTGAACTGTTACCTTAAAAGTGGACAGTAAAAAGAAAGAGAGGCTCTCTGGAAAGTATTGTAGTTATTTCTGCAATACTTTCTCTTTTTTTATTCTTTCTAATTCTTTTTCTTTATATTGTATTGGTGTTAAATATCCTAAAGATTTTTGTATTCTTTCATTATTATAATACCATATATAATTTGAAATTTCAGTAATTATATCACAATTTTTTAAGTTTACTAAAGGATTATACAATAATTCACTTTTTAATGTCCCAAAAAAGCTTTCCATTGGTGAATTATCTATTGGTGTACCTTTTCTTGACATACTTTGTATAAAATTGTTCTCTTCTAAAAATTTTTGAAAAACTAAACTATTATATATACCACCTTGATCCGAATGAAATATTGTACCTTCTGGTATGACTTTATCTTTTATCTGTTCTATCATTTTCATTCCTACCTCTAAAGTAGCATGATTAGCGATTTCAGTAACTTCTATAACATGGGTATGTAAATCTTTTACTGGAGAAATATATATTTTTTTCCCTTTATCCTTAATTTCAGTTATATCTGTTGCAATCTTATCAAAAGGACAGCTTGTAGTAAAATTTCTCTTAAGAACATTATGCTTTGGATGTACTTCGCCAGTTTTATTATATTTCTTTTTGGCTTTTATCACTGCTAAATATCCATTATTTTTCATTAATCTATATGTTCTTTTTCTGTTAATTTTAATTCCAAAATCTTGTTCTAAAGCATGCGTCATTCTATCTACACCATATCTCCCTTTGTGTTTTTCATATAAATCCTTTATTTTGCTAATAATATATGAATCTTCCTTCATTTTATCTGTGATTATATCTTTTCTCTTTAACCAAGCATAATATGTTGAATGACTGACTTTAGAAACTTTTAAAAGTATTGAAATTGGATATTTATTGGATAATTCTAAAATTATTTCTTTTTTTTTAATATGTTTTCTCTATGTTCAACTATTTTTCTTAAATATGCATTTTCGGCTTCTAATCTCAAAATTTTTTCTTCTGCAGATAGATTATTTTTTCTAGGTCTACATTTAGAAATTCCAGTCTTACCTCGATTTTCTTTCAACCCATCTATGCCGAATTCTTTATATGCTCTAGTCCATCGTGTAACCATGTAATCTTTCGGAATATCATATTTCTTTGCTATTTTAGTAATTCCTCCAGATTTTCCTGATAAGTAATCTTCTACTACCATAAGTTTAAATTCCTGTGAGTAGGTTTTTCTTTTTTTACCCATAAAAATACCCCCTTACCCCCAGAAATTTAATTATATAACGGGTGTAGACTCTGATATTTTGGATTGCATTAAAATTTGTAATTCATCAATTGTTAAACCAAGAGAAATTAGTTGCTTAGTTGATTAGTTTGAAACAAAATAAAGCAAAAATAACATAAAATCAACTATTAGGTTACATTTTGACAATTTTCGACATTATTCTACAAATACTAAAATATAAATGTTTTTTGTAAAAAAATATTGACATATTTTTACAAATAATATAAAATTTAAAGCGATAAGTAAATACTTATCGTTTATAGGGGATTGGTTATTTCTAAAATGGAGGTAATCGTATGAAATTAAGTAAAAGCAAAAAGCGGATTTTAGCATTTGCAACTGCTGTTATGATGTTGTTTGGAAATGCCACTTTTGCATTTGCTAAAGAACTTCCCAATGTAACTGTAAATGATACAGAAACGACTAATGAGGTTGTACCTGCATCTGTAGGAGAAGGAGCAGCGGCTTATATTGCACCGCGTGGAACTTTGGTACTTCACCCTACCTTAAATAGTTATGTGGGATTTACAAGAACCTTTTGGTTTTGGGCGTCTGCAAATGACAGTGATACAACCCCATCTGGAAAATTGAGAGTTTATGTAGATAAGCCGGATGGTTCCTTATTGGAGTATTTTGAAGTGAACCCAAATCAAGATTTTATTAAAACATACACGCTTCCACCTTCCGGAAGATATACAGTGACTGTATACTCGGAAGTGCAGGCAAGATTGTATGTGAATACCACATGGAGTACTGTTTCAAGTTAACAAGTTGATTTGGTAATTATTATTTCAATCCCCTATAAATGAGAGCATGATATTCATGCTCTCATTTTAATAAAAACAGATTTAAAGCGAAAATAAAAATAGATAAAAATAATCGGTTCAATTTATAAGGGGGGAGAATGCCAATGGAAATTGTGAGAGTAGAGAATTTGACAAAAAAGTATGGAAACAAAGAAAATGAAACAATAGCCATTAATAATATTTCTTTTTCTGTACAAAAGGGGGAATTTGTAGCCATAATTGGTCCATCAGGAAGCGGAAAATCTACTTTATTACATTTAATAGGTGGGTTAGATAAACCAACATCTGGCAAGGTTTTAATGAATGGAAAGAATATTTATGAATATAGCGACGATGATTTAGCCATTTTTCGAAGAAAAAATATTGGATTTATCTACCAGTTTTATAACTTACTTCCTATTTTAACGGTAGAAGAAAACATTACATTACCTTGTGATTTAGATAGTAAAAAAGTTCCTGAGGAAAAATTGCGAAGTTTGTTACACTTATTAGGATTAGAAAATAGAAGAAAATACTTGCCGAATCAATTATCAGGAGGACAACAACAACGTGTTGCAATAGGAAGAGCATTAATCAATCAGCCCTCTATTTTATTAGCAGATGAACCAACAGGAAATTTAGATGTAAAAACAAGTAAAGAAATTATACAACTTTTAAAACAAGCAAATAAAATCTACCAACAAACCATTATTATCATTACACATAATTTAGAAATTAGTAAAGAAGCAGACAGAGTGTTACAAATAGAAGATGGAAAATTAGTAGAAAAAGGGGAGAAAAGTAATGAAAGTGTTACGTGAATTAGCGGTGAAAAACTTAAGGCTAAATAAAAGGAAAACAACAGTAACAATTATTGGTATTATTTTATCCTCAGCACTAATAACAGGAGTAATTACTTTATTGTCGAGTTTTCAAACTTCTATGCATACATATATACAGAAAACATATGGAAATTACCATTATGCTTTTCAAAATGTTTTGATGGATACATATCAAAAAATACAACAAAACAGTAACATAGAAACAAGTTACGTAACACAAAATATAGGGTATAGTTTTTTAGAAAAAGAAGGGGAAAATACTTCTATTCAATTATTAGGATTCTCTGAAAAAGCAATGGAAGAATTGGGGATAAAATTGCTAGAGGGGAACTTCCCTAAGCAACAAAACGAAATAGTAATTTCTAATAAAATAAACGAAAACGGAAATACCCATTTTACCATAGGTTCTTCTATAGAAGTAGAACTACAAAATGAAATGCAAAAATCCATCAAAAAACAGTATACAATAGTCGGAATTGTAGAAATTACAGACTTGTCTGTGGAGACATTTGACAGTAATTATTATACAATGATAGGAAAAATAGACAAAAGTTTTTCCATGCAAAATTGGAATATATATGTAAGGTTTCAAGATGTAACGCAAAGAATAAAAACAATTGCCCAAATATTAAATGTACAGGAAAAAGAATTAGAAAATTGGGAAGAGAGTATAATCCGTCAAACAGAAGAAAACATTCAACAAGAAGCTTCTACTTATCCACTTATTATCAATGATAAGTTAATGGCAGTAGAAATGGGAATTTTTCACGACCAAACATCTAATATGATATATGCAGTAGGAGGCATTCTCCTTTTTCTTCTTATGATTACATCTGTATATTGTATTAAAAATAGTTTTCAAATTTCTATTACAGAAAAAATAAAACAATATGGAATGTTGGCTTCTATAGGGGCAACGTCCAAACAAATAAAGAAAAGTATATTCTATGAGGCTTTTTACTTAGGGTTAGTTGGAATACCAATAGGAGTTATATTAGGTATTTTTACTATTTATGCATTGTTAAAGATAACAGAGCAATTAGCTAAAAGAAATTTGTTTGGTATGGAATTTCTTTTCTCTACAAATTTTTTAGCTATTATAGCGGGTGTTTTATTCAGTATAGTTACTATTTATTTATCCGCTAGGAAAATAGCAAAAAAGGTTTCCAAAATAGTTCCTTTAGAAGCAATAAAGGCTAGTAAAGATATAAAAATAAATATTAAAAAAATAAAAGCACCTAAATGGATAAAAAAGTTCTTTGGTGTAGGAGGAGATATAGCGTATAAAAATTTAAAAAGAAATAAAAAACAGTATAGACCGGTTGTTCTTTCTATTGTAGTGAGTGTAGCTTGTTTTATTGCGATGTCTTCTTTTACCATTTATGCTTTTGAGTTAACAAACATTTATTACAAAAATTATAAATTTGACATTGCTGTTTTCGGAAAAGAAGATGATTCTTTAAGAAAAATAGCACAGGACGATAAAATAGAAACTTATGAATGGAATAGGAGTACTTGGGCAAATGTACAAGGAGCAGAAGAACATTATGCACAAGAAACGAAATATATGGTTACGAAAAATAACTATCAGACAGAAACTATCTTAATAGAATCTTTGGGGCAAGAAGAATACTTAAGATTTTTAAAGAAACTAGGGTTATCTTATGAGAATGCAAAAGATAAAGGAATTTTACTAGATTATAAAACAGATGAAGTAAAAGTGGATGGAAAAACGAAAAATGCTGTATTTAGAATGTATGATTATCAAGCTGGAGATACAATTTCTATTTATCAAACAGAAGAGGAAATAGTTCCTATAGAATTGATAGCTGTTACTAGAGAAACTCCTTTAGGACTAACAAATTCTAATATGGCATACTTGGTGGTAAGTGATGAATGGATAGATGCCTATTTTCATAAAATAGGTTATCATCCTAATAGTGCTATATTGTATATACAAACTCAGCAAGACGAGCTAATGGAAAACTATATAAAAGAAAATTATGAAAATATGTATTTAGATTTATGGAACGTAACAAAACAAGAAAGAGAAGAAAATAGTATGTATATAACCATTTCTATATTTTTGTATACTTTTATCTTTTCTGTTTCTTGTATAGGAATTACTAGTATATTTAATACAATTACAACAAGTATGCAAGTAAGGCAAAGAGAATTTGCAAGCCTAAAAGCCATAGGAATGACGAAAAAAGAGTTTCATCGAATGATACGATTAGAGAGTATGTTTTATACAATAAAAGCTTTATGTTTTGGAATTCCATTGGGAATATTAGCCTCTTACAGTATTTATTTAGCATTCCAGTCTAATCTTATTATAGAATATATAGTTCCTGTGCAAGCAATAGGAATTTCTATCTTAGCCGTTTTTCTTATATTATTGGGGATGATGAAATATACAACCAACAAAATAAATCAACAAAACATCATAGAGACAATTAGAAAAGAGAGTATTTAAAAAAGAGGCTGCTGAAAAAGTAGCTGAAAATTAACTCTCAAAAAAATCGTGAATTGGAAAATATTTTTTCTAATTCACGATTTTTAATGTTGTAAAATAATAAAATATGATATAATTAGCATAGTTGAA
>CALXBX010000031.1 GCA_944386655.1 uncultured Clostridia bacterium
TCAACTATGCTAATTATATCATATTTTATTATTTTACAACATTAAAAATCGTGAATTAGAAAAAATATTTTCCAATTCACGATTTTTTTGAGAGTTAATTTTCAGCTACTTTTTCAGCAGCCTCCTAAAAAAAGGCACCTTCTTTTGCTTAATGTAAAGTATTCTAGGAAATTTTATGGTTTGCCTAATTATTTCTTACTGGAATTTACATAACTCCTGTGTTCCATATCTCTAATGGAATCAGTTTGTGCTTTAATTTGTCTGTCTAAGTTTTTTAGTGATTCCGCAGTGGGTCTTTTCTCTGGTGGGACTTTTACGATACGTATTT
Organism: uncultured Clostridia bacterium; assembly: GCA_944386655.1. GTDB lineage: Bacteria > Bacillota > Clostridia > TANB77 > CAG-508 > UMGS1663. The sequence goes on from CALXBX010000031.1 coordinate 329, forward strand.
CACCATTGCTTTCTTTAGCAACCCTTTTTAACATTCTACTAATAATACTCATCATCTTACCTCCTCTTAACAAATTATTGTTTATAAGTTACATCTATATAAACTGGATATTACCAGATAAATTTTATGATAATAGTTTAGCATAAGTTGTAATTAATTTCAAGAAATTATAAAAGAAAAGCATACCCACAAATTCATTGTAGGCATGTTTTTCCTTTTATCGATTATCGCAATTATCACAAGGATTAGAATTAGAAGTACAACATTTCTTTGTACAATTTCCCATATAGAATTTCTTTTCTGCTAATTTATCCTGTACACCACGAAGAGCTTCACCAAATCTTTGGAAGTGAACAATCTCTCTTTGACGTAAGAAACGAAGTGGGTCAAGAACATCAGGGTCATCTTTACAAAGGTCAATCAATTTTTCATAAGTTGCTCTAGCCTTTTGCTCGGCTGCTAAATCTTCTTGCAAATTAGCAATAGGGTCACCTTTGCAAGCAATATAAGCTGCTGTCCATGGAGTACCAGCTGCAGATTGAGGGTAAACATCCACACCATGATCTGTATAATAAGCACCTAAACCTGCTTTTTCTAATTCTTCAGGGCAAACACCATCCGTTAGTTGATGCACAATTGTACCAACCATTTCCAAGTGAGCTAATTCCTCTGTACCAATATCATTTAGAATAGCTTTTGCATTTTGATCAGGCATACCAAATCTTTGAGATAAATAACGAAGAGAAGCAGCAAGTTCTCCATCTGGTCCACCATATTGACTAATAATAAATTTAGCAAGTTTTGGATTTGGGCATTTTATACGAATAGGATATTGTAATACTTTATTATAAGTCCACATTAACGATTCCCCCTTTCCCAAGGCCATGGTTCTTCAATCCATCTCCATTTATTGCAAGGAAAATAGTGAGTGAGTGGACCATATACCTTTTGATATTTTTCTCTTAAATCATTTAATTTTGTAGTATATTCTTTATGCAAGCAGATAGCTCTTGTGTCGTCTACATGAGTATCTAAATACTGTGCAAGTTCTGTACTAGCAAAATCTAGACAACGAATTTTTTGTAACATTTCCTCAGCTGTCATTTCTTGTTCATTGTTACAGTTATTTTTTATACTTGTAAATTCATAAGAATAGGTAGGAATACTATTCATTTTGTTTTCATTACAGCAACAACCAACACCACTCATAACACAATTAGGGTTAGAAGTAGCCATTTCCATAGTCGTAGAAAAATCTTTTGTAGAAGCAGTCATAGGTTCTTGAAAAGAGGAGTCGTTCATAGTGTAGTTAGAGTTATTTCCACAGCTACAGCCTCTTTTAGCATTATTATCATAATTATACATTGTTACATCCCTCCCCAACAGTATTCATAGCTTTTATAAACGCATTTTCTTCTATAGACTGACATGGAGCGTATGGACTAACAAGTTCAGGGAAAATGGTTCCCATTTTTAAGCCAACACAAGGGGTAAATGTTTTATTCATCGTTTGAATAGGAACATAACTTTGTGCAAACATAGGATTACTTGGAAATACATTGGTTTCTTCAAAACCGCAGTCACAAGCACTATCATTTCCTGTATGGTAGTCAGCAGTTACGCCACAGTCATTGCAAGCATTTTCGATAATGTTTTCGTCATAATTTTGTTGACAGCAACATTTATTATATTTACAATGATACATAATTTTTCCTCCTTATTATTTTTTATACTGTATTATATGGAAAAACCTGTCAGAGGGTGTCAAAAAAATAAAGACAAAGTCGAAAATTATGTAAATAAAATTAAGAATAAATATGGACAAGTTCGCATAAATATTATATAATGATATGACCAAAACAAAAAGGAGTGAACAACATATGCCTGATAGGTTTAAGGATAGGCTTGTGGTACAGAAGGGACCAGCAAGAGAAGCGTATGAATATGCAATAGCATTAAAAAACAATATAGATTTTGAAAAAAATACAGATAAGGTGTTTCTGGCATTTACCAATTATATCAAAGAAAACTATCCAGATGTAAAAATAGATACACCAAAATTAAGAGAGAAATCACCTAAGAGTATTAGAGGGAAAATTAGAAGATTAGAACTAGAAAGATTAGCAAAATTATATGCAATAGAAGGTATTTCAAAAAGGCAACAGCAGAGTTTTTTAAGTATTACGCAAAAATTGATTAAAGAGGATAAAGTAGAAAATCCAAAAAAGATGGGCCAAATGGTAAAAAAATTATTATATGAGCCTATAGAAAATATAGATATATCTAATTTAACACAAACACTGATTACATCAGAGATTAATGAGCATTCACAAACCGCTTTTTTACGTATTTTAAAAACAAGAATAGAGCAAAGTAATAGAAACGATAAAGAAGAAGTATTAAGGCAACTGGAAGAAGAATATGGAGAAGAGGCAGCCATTCGCGAAAAAAATCCAGAAGCAAATAAATTGCGTTCAGAGAACTTAGAGGAAATAAAAAATAATCCGACAGAAATAGAAAGACTGCATAAGCCAGAAGAATATTTAAAAGCGAAAGATTTATTAGCAATGCGTTTTGTTTTTACAGAAGTACCAAAAGAAGGGCAGATGCAAAAAAAGCAAACGAAGGTGTCAGAGAAAGATGAGAATATTATTCAATTTACAAGGCAATTTTCGAAAGATTTACTAGAAGATACCACTTTCCTAGATAGTTTGGGAATAGCATTATTACCAAATGCTTATAAGCACAAAACGAAACAAAATGGCTATGTAGCAGAACATTTTAAGTTCTATTTTAAAGAACACCCAGAGCAAATTTTTGAATTGCAGTTAAGGAGCATTTATCGAGAAGAAGTAGCACAAGTAGGACAGGCAGCACATTGCAAGAGAGCTGGTAAAAAAAGAAATTTACCGGAGTTTCATAATCTACAACAATTTTATAAAGATATTAGAGACAGTGTTCCTAAATATACGATTGTGTCACAAGGGAAAATACATAAATGTACATGGGCGCAGAATGCAGCAGCTTATTTTCAGGATAGTATAGATTTTGATTCTCCAGTATGTAGTAAGATTAGGCAGGCTATTCAGGAAGAAAAGGAATTTGATAGAGAAAAAACGGAAAAATAGGAGAGAAAAAAATATGGAAAGAAAATTTACAGAAATAGACGAAGCTTTTATTTGTGAGCATTGTGGTAAAAAAGTAGAACCATTAGGATACTCTTGTAGAAATCATTGCCCTTATTGTTTATATTCTAAGCATGTAGATAAAAATCCAGGGGATAGAAGCGAACAATGCCATGGAGAATTAGAGCCTGTTGGTTTAGAAATGGATAGCAAAAAAGGATATGTGATCATATTTCGATGCAAAAAATGTGGAGCTATTCGTAAAAATAAGGCAGCAAAAGATGATAATATGGAAAAAATAATAGAATTAAGTACAAAACAATGGTAAAAAAGAAAGTTTCGAAGGAGAAGACTTATATAAAAATTCTTCTTTGAAACTTTCTTCTTTATAATACAAAATAATACAAATAAGGTCATTAAATGATACGATTTAAATTACCGCTTGTAAAATCTTTTCCTTGCAAACGTTTACCTTCCTTTATATGTCGAATAATATCATTTATTTCTGTAACAGGTTCATTTAAAATGCAAATTCTCAAACAATCGCAAGAAGAAAAGTCGCTAGGGTTACCAGAGAAGATTTTGCTATTAAAAATAGTAGTGACAGTTTGTATGTTATCTGGGATAACAGGAAAAAGAAATCCTAATCGGTCTTTTAAATAAAAGAAGGAATCTTTTTCTTGGCATTGTGTTCCGCAAGTGGGATAGCAATGGTTCGTTCTTCCTAATAAACAATAATTCATGGACATAATAGGAAGCCTTCCATAAATAACTATTTCTTTAGAGAAATTTGGTATTTGACATAGGGAAAGTAAGCTATTCTTGTCTAATTCAGGAGAAAGCGTAACTCTATGAAATCCCAAGTCAGCAAGTTCTTGTAATGTATAAGAATTATAGGTGTTTAAAGTATAGTTAGCAACATAAGTAAAGCGATTAGGATATTTTTTCTCCAATTCTTTCATTAATATAGCACTAGAAAGATTAGATAATACAAAGCCACTAATATGGAACTTATCAATAGAAGTTTCTACTAAATTATTTAAAATATTTTTGTAGTTTGCTTTAATAATGGTTGGCATATAAATAAATACTTTACATTTTTTTGTTAATTCCAAAAGCTGAGCCTCTCTCTTTTTATGAGAAAAGAAACGTAAAGGAATATATAAAACATTTACCTCATCTAATTGCATATAGTCCTCGGAAGGAAGAAGTTTATTTAGTAATAAAGCAATTTGTGGTTTGCTATTGGGAGAAGATAGGCAAGGTGAAGTTTTTTCTACCACTTGTTTTTCTTCCGTAAAAGTAGGAATTTTTCTACTCATATTTTGAATTGCCTCTGTGGTAATTTTGTCTAAAGCATTTCTACGTAACTCATTAATAGCTCCAATGGAAGGAAGAAAAGTATTCTCTTCTAAGGCAACATCTATTTTCTCAAATACATAATGTGTATGATTTGTTTTTTGTAATTGTGCTAGAATGCGCTCTTTTTCAATTGGTTTAGAGGTAGCTTCTGTTGGAATAACACAGGAGGTTACTTGTACTTTTATATTTTGATAAATAGGAAGTTTCGTATGTGTTTTTACCTCCAATAGCATAGGTTTTCCTTTTTGTATTGTTATGGAAGCAACTAATGGAATTTTGATATTTTCTTTTTGGTAGCTTTCTGTCGCAAAAGATTGCAAAGCTTTACTATTCACGCGGAAGACCTTATCACCAACATGAATGTTTCCTTTCATTCTACCAAGTTCTACCAAACCAGTAGTAGCTTTTTCTTTATTCTGACCTTTTACCATTAATTCAGAGATAGTATAAGTACTAGTTTCATTTTCAAATTGAATACTATCTCCCAAATAAATAGAGTCTTTTAAATTTACAAAAACATGAGATTTTGATTCTTTCATACTAGCTACATTTCCAATATATAATCCCATATGATTTTGTTTTTCTTTAAATACTAAATCTTTATTAGGAGAATTACTATAATGCCCAGTAGAAAATCCACCACGATTAAATACTAATGCTAGTTCTCTTTTATCTTCTTCATTAATGATATAAGGTTCGTTAGATAAAGCAAGGTCTATATATTTTCGATAAATACGAGTAACCGTAGCTACATATTCAGGAGATTTCATTCTTCCTTCTATTTTAAAGCACATAACGCCAGCTTCTATAAGGGAAGGAATATATTCTAGTCCGCATAAATCCCTTGTACTAAGCAAATAACCTTTATCTAAGTTTATTCTTTTATGGTTATTTTCTTTTAGTAGTTCATAAGATAGACGGCAAGGTTGTGCACATTTTCCACGGTTACCAGAACGTCCACCTACTAAGCTGGAAAATAAACATTGACCAGAATAAGAAATACACAAAGCACCATGAATAAAGGTTTCTATTTCTAAATGTGTATTGTGACAAATATAGGTAATTTCTTCTAAAGAAAGTTCCCTAGCAAGCACTACTCTTTTGAAACCAAGCTTTTCTGCAGCTAAAGCACCTTCTAAATTATGAATGGTCATTTGTGTGCTAGCATGAATTGGTAAATCTGGAAAATGAGAGATTAAGAATTTTGCCAAACCTAAATCTTGTACAATAATAGCATCAATACCAAATTCATAAGCTTTTGTTGCTAAAAGGATAGCATCTTCTAACTCTTCTTCTTTCATTAAAATATTTAAAGTGAGATGTGTTTTTACTCCTCGTAATTTTGCATATTGGGTTGCTTCTTTTAATTGGCTTAAGTCAAAATTGGTAGCAGAAGCCCTTGCATTAAACTGAGAAGCACCAAAATAAACACTATCAGCACCGTTTTGAACAGCAGCTTTTAAACAAGTAAAATCTCCTACAGGAGCTAGTAATTCTATTGCATGTGTACTAGAACGTTTCATGGCTACATTTCCTCTTTTCTATGATTATTTTATTTTCTATTCTATTGTAACACAAAAATAGAAAATTGCATACTATGAGTTATAAAGAAAAAAGGGAGGGATAACATATGCAAGAAGAAGTAAGAAATTGTGGTTGTGGATGTAATAACAACAATAATGGCTTTTTAGGAGGACTATTTGGTAGAAATGGCTGTGGCTGTGGTTGTGGAGATAGTGAAATATTATTCTTTATTATTATATTCTTACTATTATTCACAAATTGTGGCTGCGGTTGTGGTAGAGGATGCAACTAAATACATGAATAGGGAAAATATTCCAAAACACTTTACAAAAAATGTAAAAAGTGATAGAATAAATACTATGCCCAAAGTGGGTGTAGTATTTTAATTTGCTAAGGAGGAAAGACTAGAAATGAAGAATGTAAAAGTTGTACGGAGGCTGCCTAAAGCAGAGAATATTTCGTATATGCAGGTAGAAGGTGGTTATTTGGTTCTCTACTCTTGTGAAAATCACAGAAGGAGAGAATATGCTTTATTGGAACTGCCGTTAGTAAATCCATGGCTTTCTTTAGAAGAAATGGTGAAAATTTTTACCAGAGAAAGCCACAAAGAAAAAGTTTTCGTTACAAGGAAACAATGGCAGGCTATAAGAAGAGGGCAGCAACTGGACAGAAACGTCCAAGATTTTGCGTACCACAAAAACAACTTGAAAGAACAGGGAAGTGTGGAGAATGAATCTACACTCGACGATAAGATTGCGGCTGCTACGGTGAGAACCACAATCGCATAGTCAGCAAGGAAGAAAGAAGGTGAAATACCTTCTTTTTTTTCATGGTTAAAGATATATGACAGAGATTACCGAAATATTACATTTATGAAATATTTTTGAAATTGGTTGACGAGTTTTTTATCGAATGATATAATTTTTTTGAATAAAAATGTCGGAAAATTACAGAAGAAGGATAGAGAAAAATAAGGAGGAAAAAATGTTGAAAAAGACGAAAAAAGCACCAAAGAAAAATAGCATTTTAATAAAAAAAGTAAGCATTTGGTTTATGATTTGTCTTATTTTGTATGTTGTATTATATGGAATGATTCCTCATACAGTATATGCAGCGCAGTCAAGACAAACCTATAATAGTAGTACATTCGATAGTAGTAAATATCCAGGATATAAGGAATTATTAGACAATTTAAAAGCAGCACATCCTAGCTGGAACTTTACATTATTATATACAGGATTAGATTGGAATAATGTCATCAAAAATGAAACGGTTGCAAGACATGGAAGAAGTTTAGTAACTGCTAGCAAGCCAAGTTCTTGGTTTTGCTCTGTTTGTGGAAATAAAGCATATGATAATGGTTCATGGAGATGTGCGTCTGAAGCTGCGGTTTCTTATTATATGGATCCACGTAATTCTTTAAATGAGGATTATATTTTCCAATTTGAAGCATTATCTTATAATGCAGATATTCAAACGATAGATGGTGTCAACCAGATTATTAAAGATGTAGGATATATGCAAGGTAGTACCATTACTTATACCAAAACAGATGGAACACAGGGGACGATTAATAAATCTTATGCACAAGTAATTATGGAAGCAGCACAGGAAGCTAATGTAAGTCCTTATCATTTAGCATCTAGAATTAGACAAGAGCAAGGAACTGGTTCATCACCTAGTGCTTTAGCATCGGGAACTTATAGTGGCTATACAGGTTATTATAATTTCTTTAATATTAGAGCAAGTGGTTCTGGAAGCACACAAATTATTCAAAATGGATTAAATTATGCAAAATCACAAGGATGGACAGATCCAGAAAAAGCCATTAAAGGTGGTGCAAATTTTTTAGCAAAAGATTACATTTCTAATGGACAAGATACACTATACTTGCAAAAATACGATGTAGATGATTCCGACGGCTCCTTATATTCTTATCAATATATGCAAAATATTGCAGCAGCTAAATCAGAAGGATACAGCGTAAAACAATCTTACAGCAATATGGGACTATTAAATAGCAGTATTAACTTTATCATTCCAGTATATGAAAATATGCCAACAGAAGCTTGCAAGGAACCTGGAACAGAAAATATTGTAACACAAGATATTAAAATAAAAGGAACCAAGGTAAATGTAAGAGAAGGAAAAAGTACAAGTTCTAATGTGCTTGCAACAGTAAATACAGGAGATGTACTTCTTCGTATAGAGATAGCATCTCAAATAGAAAATGGATATTATTGGGATAAAGTAGTATTACCAGACGGAAGAAAAGGATATTTAGCACGTAACTATATTGTAGAAATAGCAGATATTACAAATTGTAATGATACAGCAATGACGAATACATCGGTTAATTTAAGAAACGGACCGGGAACAACAGGAACAACAGTAATTACCACATTAATGAAAGGTCAAATGGTAACGAGAATAGAGACAGGTAAATATGAATTAGATGGATACAAATGGGATAGAGTAGTACTTGCAGACGGAAGAAAAGGATATATTGCACAAAATTATATCGATATAGTGGATAATGGAAGTTCAGGAGGAACAACTACAGGAGAAATTATTAAAGTAATTTGTCCATCTGGACTAAAAGTAAGAGAAGAGCCGGGAACTGATAAGAGAGTACTTACTTATCTAGATAAAGGAGATACACTAACGAGAGTAGAGAAAAATGTATCTACCAATAACGGATATAACTGGGATAAAATTGTAACAGCAGAAGGTGTAGAAGGATATATAGCAAGCGGAAATGCTTCAGAAACCTATATAGAAGTAGTATCTAGTGGGGAAACACCAAGTACAAATCCAACAACCCCTACTGGAACCAATGATAATTGCAAAATAGAAGAAGGAAATTTAGTTTGTGAACCAGCAACAACGGTAGAAACGATTCAAGATAAGTACACAGATACAACAGTGGTAGTGAAAAAAGCAGATGGCACAGTAGTAGAAAGCGGAAATTTAGGAACAGGTTATTCCATTACAGTAGGAGATAAGACTTATACAGTTGTGAAGATGGGAGATATAAATGGAGATGCTTCTATAGATACATTGGATTCCTTAAAAGTTTTAAGAAATTATGTAGGTTCTGAAAATCTAGAAAATGAAAATTTAAAAGCGGCAGACATAAATAATGACGGAACAGTAGATACATTAGATTCATTAAAAATATTAAGGCAATATGTAGGTTCCGAGAATATAGAAATATCGGACTAAAAGTAATAAAAAATAGTTTTTAATGTAACTTTTTATATAAGGATATTTTGAGAAAGGAACGAGAGAATATGAAAAAGAAAATATTAACAGGACTAGGGATAATCATTTTATTATTGTTGCTAGGAACTATTTCGTCTCAAGCTAGAATTGTAACAAATGACCCTACAGTTGAATCGGGTGGAACAGTTACTATTAATGTTACATCGCAAGAGGTGGTATATGGCTATAAAATTTCTATTAGTTCTAATTCCGGCTTAACTTTTAATAGTGTGAGTGGAGGAGAACCAAAGGGAAGTACAGTTTCTAATGTTAGTCTTTCTGGTACACAAAGTCTAGCAACCTATACTTTTACAGCACCAGAAGTAACACAAGATACTACTTATACAGTTACATTTCTGGGAGAGGGCATTATTTTAGATTCGACAGCTAATTCACTAGCACCATCTTCATCTGCAACTGCAACAGTAACAGTAAAAGCTAAACAAACCTCATCAGGTGGAGGTTCTACTACAGGAAATAATAATACACAAACACCTGAACAACCAAATAATACAACTAGTACAGAACCAAATACGAGTACTACTAAAAATGAGCCAACCTTTACCGAAACTAATCAAACAGTGTATGTGCATAATACAGAGTCTGTAAATGTAAGGTCTGGACCTGGAACAAGTTATTCGAGTTTGGGAAGATTAGCTAAAAATACTGCTATAACAAGAACAGGTATAGGAAGTAATGGATGGAGTAGAGTAAGCTATAATGGACAAACAGCTTACATATCATCTTCTTATTTAACAACTACAAAACCAGAAGAAGAGGAAAAATCTTCTAATACAATGCTAAGTGCATTAACATTAGATGTAGAGGGAATATCTCCAGAATTTAATAAAGATACAGATGCTTATACTTTGCAAGTAGGAAGTGATGTAGAGGCAATACAAATAACTGCAACGCCAGAGGATGAAAAGGCAACAGTACAAGTACAAGGAAATGAGAATTTACAAGAAGGAGAAAATACAGTTACTATTACTGTTACAGCAGAAGATGGAACTACAAAAGTATATACTATTACAGTCAATAAAGGAAATGTAGAGCAAGTAGCATCCTTGGGACTTAGCACATTAACTATTGATGGAATTGATATGGAAAACGTATTTTCACCTACTACCTATGAATATACAATAGAAGTAAATCAAGATGTAACACAGTTAGATATCACAGCAGAAGCAAATGAAGAAGGTGCAACTGTGGAAATAGTAGGAAATCAAGATTTTCAAGAAGGAGAAAATATAGTTAATATCATTGTGAGATCCGCAGATGGAGAAGAGACAGTAACCTATCAATTAACAATTAATAAAAATTTAGTAGCTGCAACGGAAAGCAGTAATCAAACACAAAATTTAATATTTATTTGTTTGTTTGTAGGTATTGTAGTAGTAATTGTTATTGTTGCTAGTATTCTTTTATATAAAAGACATAAAAGAAAAATAGAAGAAGAATACGATTTTGGAAGTGGAGACGAAGAAAATCCTGATTTCTATAACAATCATTTTGAAAATACTGAGGAAGAACAAGAAGAACCAGAAGATATAGTATATCAGAATTCTATACCACAAGGATATACAGATGTAGTAGAGAACGAAGAAGAGGTAGAGGAAAAACCTAAACGTAAAAAGGGAAAACATTTTTAATGCTGTATTCGATGTGGAAAATGTTCCAATTTTTGACCTAAGAAAGCATTAGTTTTAATATATAGTCAAGTAGTAGCAAAAAAGAGGGAATTTCCCTCTTTTTAAATGCCTTTAGGATTCACATAAACAGTTTTGTAGTTTGTATAAATTACCATACCAGGTTTGCTGCCAGAAGGCTTTTTTACAAACTTGGCAAAACAATAATCAACAGGAACATTAGAAGATAGTTTTGCCCTGCTATGAAGAGCAATCAATTGTGCACAAGCTAAAATTGTTTTTTCTTCTACTTTGCTTCCATTACATTTTAAAATGCCATGACTACTACGAATATCCTTGGTATGAAACCATAAATCTTCATTTTTACCTAATTTTGTGCTAATATAATCATTTTGTTTATTGTTTTTACCAATATAGAAGGAAAATCCATCAATATGATAAAGAAGAGGTTCATAAGTTTCATGAACTTTTCTTTTATTAGGTCTCTTTTTGGTAATAGTGGCTTGCATTTTAGATGTATTTTGAAAAAGCACATTTTCTTGTATTTCTGTTTCAATATCTTCCAATGTTTCTAAATCTTCTGCGTTTTCAACCTCATAAGCTACACTTTCCAAATAATCTAATTCCATTTCTACTTCTTTTTTCTGCTTATCTACAAAGATAAGTGTGTTTTTTAATTTATGATATTTTTTAAAATATTTTTTTGCGTTGTAAGAGGGAGAAATGGTTTCATCCAAAGGGATAGAAATCATTTGGTTATTATCATAATAATTTTCAAGAGAAATTTCTTTTCTATTTTTACTGTCATCAATACGATAAAGATTAGCAGTAATTAACTCACCATAAATGCGATAAGTGTCCATATCTTTGCATTCTTGAATTTTTTCTGTAATACCAGATAATTTTTTTTGTGTCTTTTTTAGAACCTGCAATACAGATTTTAAAAGTTGATTGCGATAATTGGTATAAGCTTCTTGCTCTTCTTTTTGTGTGTAATAAGTATCCAAAAAGTGATTCGTTGCTAAATCGTCAGAAACAGGTGTAAGAGATAAGCAATAATCTTTTTCTATTTTTTGACAAGAAAAAGAAGAGGTATCTAATTGAGCGAAAAACTCCTGCAAAGAAGCATATAATTGTTTTATTTGGTCGTAAGAAAAATCTTTGTAGTTTTTTGGCAAATGCTTAGAAGATAAAAAAGAATCTATAAAGCACTTGCTAATACCAGTATAATGGTGAGAGATACAGTCTGAAATCATTTCTTCTTCTTGCAATACTTTTTCAAAATCTTCCAAAGAAGTACTTAAGAAATCCTTGCCATGAGAAGGAGGAAGGACATATTTCCTAGCTGGCATAATATCTCTAGTAGCTCCAGAGGTTATTTCTAGGTGACGCATGCTATCTATTACAGAACCAGATTCATTTAATAAAATAATATTACTGTGTTTTCCCATTAACTCAATGACTAAAGTTTTATGAATTAAGTCATTTAATTCATTATAGCCAATAAAAGAAATATAAATAATACGTTCCAATCCTTTCATAGTGATAGAATCTATTTTAAAACCGGCTTAAATGCTTTCTAAGAACCATACAAAAATGAGGCGGAGTTATTGGATTGCTTTTAGGAAAATTGGTTAAATGAACACGATAATTGCCAGAGGCAATAGAACAATCCAAAATATAATTTTTTCCATGAGAATAAATATCCAAATAAATTTCATTTTTATTTGGCTCCATTACTTTATTTACTTTTCCTCCTGCTAAATAGGATTGTAGTTCTCTTACTACTTGTTTTGCAACGATACCATCAAAAGCCATAATCTATAGCCTTCCTTTCTTTTTTTATTTTGCAGATAAAAGTATATCATAGTTTTGCGAATTTGTTAAGTGCAATTTAGGGACGTTCCTTAAGTTGCATAGATTTGCAACTTAAGGAACGTCCCTAAATTGCATAAGGAACGTCCCTAAATTGCAGATTTATTTAAGAAAAAACGAAAAATAGTATTGACATATCTGGGATTTCTGCCTTATAATACAAGCATAGTATTCAGCAGGAGGTAACGAAGAGACTTATATGAAAGAGACGAATGCCTATTTTTCTTTAAATGAGAAGGACTATCAAAACAAAAGTGATGAAGAGCTAATTCAAATCATTAAAGCAGGAGATAAAGACGCTCTTGACTTTTTAATGACAAAATATAAAGAAATTGTGAATATGAAAGTAAGCAAATATTTTTTGATAGGAGCTGAAAAAGAAGATATTATACAAGAAGGGCTAATTGGCTTATTTAAGGCAGTACAAAGTTATAATCCTGAAAAACAAAACTCTTTTAAAACTTTTGCGAATATGTGTATTGAAAGACAATTAATTACGGCCATCAAATCATCCAATAGGCAAAAACATATACCTCTTAATTCTTATTTATCACTCAATACGGCAGCTTATGAAGAAGATGAGGATACTACTTTATTTGATACATTTAATGCACATCAAACAGAAGACCCATTAGAAACAATAACGAAAAAAGAATACTATAAAGACGTAGAAGAAGCGATTAATGAGAGTTTAAGTGATTTTGAAAAACAAGTATTAAACCGATATATGCAAGGAGAAAGCTATATACAAATTGCAGAAAAGCTAGATACTCCTGTAAAATCTATTGATAATGCAATTCAACGTATTAGAAAAAAAGCAATTAAAAAAATAGGGGAAGACTAAAATTCCCCATTCATAAATGCTTTCATAGCTCAGTAGGTAGAGTGCTACCTTGGTAAGGTAGAGGTCACGGGTTCAATTCCCGTTGAAAGCTCCAATAATGTTTCTGTTCGAACTTATTAGAACGGTAGATACAAATCAATCAGAAAATAAAATCTGGTTGATTTTTCTTTTGAAAAAAAAATAGCGGAATGTCAATTGTTTTGATAATATGTTAAAACTCATAGGAGTCAGGAATTATGTCAGAGTTAAAATCCTGTAAAATACTATGTATATAAAAATTAAAAAAACAGAAAAATGTAATTGACTTTTACAAACAATTGTTTTATAACAATAACTAGGATATAAAAATAAAATATTATGAAATGGAGATGATATTATTGAAAAAGATAGATAAGAACAACAAATCATTTGAAGATATAAAGCATATTGACGAAAATGGTGTTGAATTTTGGTATGCTAGAGAACTTATGCCTGTTCTACAATACTCAAATTGGCAGAATTTTGAAAAAACAATTAATAAAGCTAAAATGTCATGTCGAAATAGTGATATTAGTGTGTTTGAACATTTTATTGACATCAATAAGTTGTCAAAACGTGCTAATAATGCGGAAGTTAAAATTAGTGATTACAAGTTAACTCGTTATGCATGTTATTTAATAGCACAAAATGGAGATAGCAGAAAAAAAGTAATTGCTCTTGCACAAACATATTTTGCAGTTCAAACAAGAAAACAAGAAATTAGTGAAAAAGAATATAGTATGCTAACAGAAGATGAGAAAAGATTTTATCAAAGAGATTTAACAAGAAAAGGAAATTATTCATTAAATC
>CALXBX010000032.1 GCA_944386655.1 uncultured Clostridia bacterium
GGTGTAATATGTGGTAGAAATAAAGGGAATATTATAAACTGTGGAAGTAGTGGAAATTTAAACATAACGGACAACGGAGTTAAATCTAATTATGGTGCTGGAATAACAGGTCAAGCAATGGGAATAGTAGAGAGATGCTTTTCTAAAACGAATATAGATATATCATCTAATAATAGTTCTAGTATAAATATTGCCGGAATAGCAGGAGCGTTAACAGAAGGCTATATAAAAGCATGCTATAATATTGGTACGATGAATATCAATCTAAATGCAGATATTAGTATAGTAGTAGGAGGCATATCTGGAAACAATAGTAAAAAAGTGGAGTATTGTTATAATACAGGAAATATTAATTTAATATCTACTTCTCAGACGACAAAATTGATGCAAATAGGGAATATAGTGGGACTTACTAATGCAAATGCAGAAACCAATAATTGTTTTAATATTGGACAAATCAATCTTAATTTACTAAATGATAATGAAACAATTTATATTGGAAATATAGTGGGAGATACTTATCGAGGAAATATAAGCAATTGTTATAATGTAGGAGAGATAAAATTAAATTATATAGATATACAAAAAATAGGACAAATTGCAGGAAGGGCACATTCTTCAATATTTAATGATTGTTTTGGAATAATAGAAAAAAATATTACGGTAATCGGAAGTGTTGAAACTGAAAATACAATAAATAATGTTGTATTAATAGAAAAAAATGGAATTTCTAATATCTTAGAAGTTATAGGAGAAGATTTTGAAAATGATTCAGAAAATATTAATCAAGGATATCCGATTTTAAAATGGGAGCACGAAAATCTATAAAATATATAGCACGAATATTTTATGAAAAAATTATGGAAATAAGTAACCACTAGAAAAGGAAAAATGTAGAACAAGAAAAAACAAAAAAGGATATAATCCTCCTCGTAAGAATAAAAAACGGGGAGGATAAATTAATGGAAGAACAAAAGAGTAAGCAAAGGCAAAACGGAATTACACTGATAGCATTAGTAGTAACTATCATCGTACTAATCATACTAGCTGCTGTTAGTATTAATATGTTGGTAGGAGAGAATGGGATTATTACACAGGCACAAATAGCAAAAGAAGAGAATGGAAGGGCAGAAATTATTGAAAAAATACAGTTGGAAATAGCAGATAAACAAACAGAAAATTTAGGGACAATTTATGAAGAAGAATTTTATGAGATATTAGGAAAATATGGAACTGTTTCGGCTGATGAAACTATTTTGACTACAACAGAAGGAAATTATAAAATAGCAATTGCTGATATTTATAGTGGAGAAGTAGAGCCTGTATTAGTTACAACGCCGATAGAAAGTTGGGAATATACAATTTCGGAAACAAATGTAATTTTAACAAAATACATAGGGGAAGATAAAGAAATATTGGTGCCTGATACATTTACTATAAACGGACTTACATATAATACAGTATTAGAAAACTATACTAATGAAACTGCATCAGGACCATTGGCTAATAATACTACAATTACTAAAGTTAAATTTGGCGATAATGTAACTGTAAAGGATAATGATGGGTATGCATTATTTAATAGAAGTTCAAATTTAGAAAGAGTATATAATTATCCAAAAGGAATAACTAGTATGACTTCAATGTTTGGAGGTACTAAAGTAAAGAAAATAGCAGATATTCCAGAGGGAGTTACTTCTATAGCTAGCATCCTTTATAATGTAGAAACAATAAAGAGCTTTCCAAAAATATCTAGTACAGTTACAAGAATGAATACAGCTTTTTATGGATGTAGCTCTATTAGTGGAGATTTATATGTATATTCGGATAATATATCTAATGCAACAGATGCTTTTTATGGAATAGGAAATTACTATACAATTTATGTTGATGAAAATACAACCAGTTATGAAACTTTATCTAATGCTTTAACAGCTTATGGATCAATAAATGAAAAGAAGGAGCAAGCAGAAATAACAAGAATCATAGCATGGGGAGATAGTTTAACTGCAGGAGCGGGTGGAAATGGAACATCTTATAGAAATGTTTTAGATTCTTTGATAAAAGAAATTCATTTTATTTCAAATGGTGGAGTAGGTGGCGAATCTGTACAAAGTATAGCAGCAAGGCAAGGTGGAAACCCAATTTATGTGAATGAATTTGTTATTCCAGCAGATAATATTGCTACTGAAATTAGCATAAATGATGAAAATGATAATACAATTGTTCTAGCTAGGCAAGGAACAAGTGCTTTAAATCCAGTATCTATAAATGGAATAGAAGGAAATATAAGTTATGATACCAATGATACTAAGTACTACTTTACTAGAACTACAACTGGAAATGAAGTAATAGTTGAAAATAATACACAAATTATTACAAGTGGAATGAAAAACAATAGAGATGATTTAATGATAATATGGGCTGGAACGAATAATAAACCAGATTCTTCATCAATACAAAATGTAATAAATTATATAAATAGAATGATAGAATATAGCAATAATGATAGATATATAGTAATAGGATTAACAGCAAAAGCATATATACCGGAGGTAGAAGAAGTTAATAATATATTAAAAGAAACTTATTCAAGTCACTTTTTAGATATAAGAACCTATTTATTAGAGAATGGCTTGAAAGATGCTGAAATCAGTCCAACAGCACAAGATACAATAGATATATCAAATGGAGAAATACCAACGTCACTAAGATCAGATGATGTCCATTTAAATGAAAAGGGTTATACCATAGTAGCAGAACAAGTATATAATAAACTAATTGAGTTAGGGTATATAGAAGAATAATGTCTCATTTAAGTCAGTCATTTTTGTGACATGTCACAAAAATGTCAGGGGTAAGTGGGACACCTATAAAAATAGTAAAAATTATGGAAATAAGTAACCAATAGAAAAGGAAAAAATCTTATAGTCATCAAGTACTTTATATTAGCAGGAATTTCAAAAAGATGATTTACTATATTTACAAAATCATCTTTTTTTTATATAATAAAGTAAATTTTTAAGATTAATAAATAAGGAGAATCTCAAAATGCTTAATATAAATGAAAAATATGGAAAGCTTCATATACAGGGCAAGTGTTTAGATATTGATAAACTAGATATGAAAGAATTAGAAGGGTATTTGCAAGAGATGGAAGGAAAACGTAATCAGCTAATAGAAGAACAAAATGAATATTTGTCACAAATAATTGGATAAAAGGGAGTCAAAAGATGAATGTAAAAAGGGTAATAAAAGGCGTTGCTAAAACAACGGGAAAATATACTTTAAAAGGATTAGGTAAGGGTGTAGAATTAGTTGGAAGAGGGGGAATAAACACAGTAAATGCATTGGTGAGAAATCCTCAGCTACAAAAAATTGCTACTGGAGCAGGAATATTAGCAGCAAGTGTGATGGTACCAGGAGTTGGAGTTGGTTTAATAAGCACATTAGGGTTAAAGTATATGTTTGATAATTCTTTGTTAGGGAAGAATAAGGGAATATTAAATGAAGTTAATGATATATTACGAGCAGGAAATACAGTTACTAGAAATGTAAGTAATAGAATATTAAGTCCAGCATTATATAAAGCAGACATAGGAATGTATAAACTAGGAAAAAAATATCAGAATAAAATAGATGATATGTTTAGATAAAAAATTGGGGAGATACTATGGAAAAAGAACAATTATTTCAAAAGATAAATGAAAATATAGAAGATTTAGAAATAATAGAAAATGAAATGGCAATGATAGAATTAGCTATATATCAAAAAAGTATAGAAGGTGTCAAAGAACAAAAATTGCAAGAAATAAAAGAATTTTTCGAGCAACAAGCAAAATATTATTATCAAAAAACTGATAAATATCAGATTGAAATTGATAAGAATATAAAAATGTATGAAAGACAAATAGAAAAATTAATGAATGCTTATGATAAATTATACATTACTACATTTAAAATTATGCAAAGTGCTATTAATAATCAAAAGATTGCGATAGCGAATATAGTAACATTAGTAGCAGAAAAAGAAAATAAAGATGTAAGCTCTACCATAATAGCTTTAGCACAAAAGAAATTAAATTATGCAGTCATAGTAGATGAATGTAGGGAAAGACTTAAATGGTGTAGAGAAAATGCTCAGCGAGATATCAATGAAGTTTTTAGACATCACGTACATCAATTACAAATATATGAGGAAAGCATTATCGATAAATTAAGAAGATTTGTCTTTAATAGAATTTCAGGGAAAAGTAAATATAGGAAATTCCTAGAAAATTATCAAATGGAGTATATTAAAGATATCAAGAGAAAGAATAACGAAAAAATTCTGGTTGTAATGGCAACATTAAAAGGAATTATAAAACAAATGGAAAAAGTAAAAATGCAAATAACAATAGAATATGAACAGATGAAAGTGCAGTAAAATCGTAAAGTATTTTATGAAAAAAAGATATCTTACAATGCAATAATTTGCAAGATATCTTTTTTTTAATTTATCCCTAAAATTTGTTTTGCTCTTTTTACGTCTTCCGCATTGGCAGTTCGAACACCTTCTAATGGGTAGTTTAAATCTAGTTCCTGCCATTTAAATTTTCCTAAATCATGATAAGGAAGAACTTCTACTTTTTGCACAGAAGAAAGAGAATCTATAAATTTTTTTAATTCTTTTAAATCCTGCTCGTCATCTGTATAGCCAGGAACAAGTACTTGTCTAATCCACATTGGTTTACCAATGCTATTTAAATAGCGGGCAAATTGTAGTTCGTTTTGATTCGATACACTAGTTAAATCAATACATTTTGTATCATTAATACATTTGATATCTAACAAAAACAAATCAGCTAAATCAATTACTTCTTTGATTTTGTCTGTCAAGGAAAAACAGCCAGAAGTATCTACTGCTGTATGCAATCCTTCTTTTTTTAAGGCCCTTAATAATTCAGATAAAAAGGTAAGTTGTAATAATGGTTCACCACCACTAATGGTAACACCACCATTTGGAGTAATATAGTTTTTGTATTTTAGCACTTTTTGTACAATTTCTTCTACTGTATATACATTGCCTGCATGTAAGTCCCAAGTATCCCTATTTTGGCAATACTTGCATTGCAAAGAGCAACCTTGCATAAAAATAACAAAGCGCACGCCAGGACCATCTACTGCTCCTAAAGATTCAAATGAGTGTATTCTTCCTTGTACCATTTTTTTCTCCTATCTAGGTTATTTCTTGCTACCAAATTTTTTTATAAGAAAATAAAAAAAGTAGCATAACCTGTCCTATAAAATAAGAAGGAAATTGCCCAAAGAAAATTTCTCTTTTGGACAATTTCGAAAATATATTTTGTTATCTTAGAATTTTTCTTGAATAGTTCTGTTGATAACGTCTAATTGTTGTTCTCTTGTTAGTTTAATAAAGTTAACGGCATATCCAGATACACGAACGGTAAGTTGTGGATATTTTTCTGGATGTTCCATAGCATCTTCTAATAATGCTCTATCAAATACGTTTACGTTAATGTGATGTCCTGTTTGTTTAAAGTAACCGTCTAATAAGCTAACTAGGTTCTTTTCTTGTGTCTCTAAATCTTTTCCAAGCGTTCCTGGAGTAATAGAGAATGTATAAGAAATACCGTCTTCTGAATACTCATATGGAAGTTTTGCAATGGTGTTCATAACAGCAACTGCTCCATTGGTATCTCTACCATGTAGAGGGTTAGCTCCTGGTCCGAATGGTTCTCCAGCTCTTCTACCATCTGGTGTATTTCCGGTTGCTTTACCATATACTACGTTAGAAGTAATGGTTAGAATAGATAGAGTATGTTTTGAATGTCTATAAGTTTGATGTTTTTGTAATTTTCTTAAGAAAGTTTTTACAATATCTACTGCAATTTGGTCTACTCTATCGTCATCATTTCCGTATTTTGGAAAATCTCCTTCTATTTCATAATCATAAGCAAGTCCAGTTTCATCACGAATGACTTTTACTTTGGCATATTTAATAGCGGATAAAGAATCTGCTACAACAGATAAACCTGCAATACCACATGCCATAGTTCTTAAAATTTCTCTATCATG
The DNA here is from genome assembly GCA_944386655.1 of uncultured Clostridia bacterium. GTDB lineage: Bacteria > Bacillota > Clostridia > TANB77 > CAG-508 > UMGS1663. The sequence continues at coordinate 6,079 of CALXBX010000032.1, forward strand.
TAGTGCCATTTCTAATGCTTCGTAAGAATATTTATCATGCATATAATGGATAGCATTTAATGCTTTAATGTAAATTTTTGCAACATATTCCATCATATTATCAAATTTGTCCATTACTTCGTCATAATCTAAATATTCAGAAGTGATAGGTGCAAATTTAGGAGTAATTTGTTTTCCTGTTTTTTCATCTCTACCACCATTAATAGCATAAAGAAGTGTTTTGGCAAGGTTAGCTCTTGCACCAAAGAATTGCATTTGTTTACCAATCTTCATAGCAGATACACAACAAGCAATTCCGTAATCATCTCCTAGTGTTACTCTCATTAAATCGTCATTTTCATATTGAATAGAAGATGTTTGTATAGAAATTTTGCTAGTGAATTTTTTAAATCCTTCTGGTAAATTTTTAGACCATAATACCGTTAAGTTTGGCTCTGGTGCAGGTCCTAAAGTAGTTAAAGTATGAAGCATTCTGTAAGAATTTTTTGTAACTAAAGTTCTTCCATCAACTCCCATACCACCAACACTTTCTGTTACCCATACAGGATCTCCACTAAATAGTTCGTTATATTCAGGAGCACGAAGGAAACGAATCATACGTAATTTCATAACAAAATGATCCATTAATTCTTGTGCTTCTTCTTCTGTTAAAGAACCATTTTTCATATCTCTTTCAATATAAATATCTAAGAAAGTAGAAGTTCTACCTAAACTCATAGCAGCACCATTTTGGTCTTTTACAGCACCAAGGTAAGCAAAATATAACCATTGAATAGCTTCTTTTGCATTTTGTGCTGGAACAGAAATATCAAAACCATATTTTGCAGCCATTTTCTTTAAATCTTCTAAAGCAATAATTTGATCATGAATTTCTTCACGTTCTCTGATTACTTCTTCTGTGAATTCATCCACATTTAGAATATCTAATTCTTGTTTTTTCTCAGCGATTAATACATCTACACCATAAAGAGCTACTCTTCTATAATCACCAATAATTCTTCCACGACCATATCCATCTGGAAGACCTGTAATTAAGTGAGAGCTTCTAGCTGCTCTAATATCTGGAGTATATACTGCAAAAACACCATCATTATGTGTTCTTCTTAAATGATTGTAGATATAATCTACTTCTTCATCTACATGGTATCCATAAGATTCACAAGATTTTTCTACAATTTTAATACCACCATTAGGCATAATAGCTCTTTTTAAAGGAGCATCTGTTTGAAAACCTACAATTTGTTCTAAATCCTTATCTAAGTATCCAGCTTCGTAGCGGTCTACTCCAGATGGTGTTTTGGTATCTACATCTAAAACACCATTTTCTCTTTCTTTTTCATAAAGTTTTAACACTTTGTCCCATAATTTTTTTGTTCTTTCTGTAGCACCTGCTAAAAAAGAATCATCTCCTTCATAAGGTGTGTAATTTGCTTGAATGAATCCTCTTACATCAATTTCTTTTGTCCATTCTCCTGTTTTGTCAAATCCATCCCATTGTTTGAATTCCATAAATAAACCTCCTTAAATATAGTATCTATCATTTTCACGTAATTATTCCAATTACACTGTGCTTTTCTATCATACCATATACAAGAAAAATTTTCAATGGGAAATTGTAGAAAAATGATAAAAATTATCATTTTTAGTCAGAATTGGGATAGCTAAAAATCTTCTTCGCAAATGACTTTAGCAAGCTTATAAATCAATTTTTGTTTTTGGGAGGAACATTGAGAGAGTAAATCATTGAATTCTGCTTGTAAATATTGTTTAGATTGGTGAGAAACACCATTTAAAATTTCTCCTTCTGTAACATCTAATAATTTGCAAATTTGCGTTAGCCTCTCAATATTAATATGTAGCTTTCCAGTTTCTATTTTACTTAAATAAGCCACAGAAACTCCCATTTTTTCTGCTAACATTTCCTGGGTATATGCTTTTTGCTTGCGAGCCATTTTTAGTCTCTTACCAATAATATTAAAATCCACAGCCATAGTATCACCTTTCCTTAAACCTCACCATAATATAGCACTAAAAAGGTGAATTTTACAGATAATTATAAGTAAAAAAGGAGCTATGAGTTAAATTCTTTATTTACTTTAATAACCGTTTTTGCAATTTCATAAATCATTTTTTGTTCTGAAAAAGAGCTATTACTTAGCAACTCTTGAAATTCAGATTTCAAAGGAATAGCAGATTGCATAGTAGGAGAACCTGTTAGGATACTACCGGCTGAGATATTTAATTTTTCACAAATTTTATATAGCCTAGGAAGTCCTACCTTTAAGTCACCACGTTCTATACGACTAATAGAGGCATTGGAAATGCCTAAACTTTCTGCTAATTGTGCTTGTGTCATTTTTTGAGATTTACGTGCTTTTTGTAATCTTTCCCCGATAATTTTATAATCCAGTGATAATGCCATGTATCATTTCTCCTTTAATTTTACGAATATAGAATTATTTTGAATATAATAGCATTTATAAGGTGAAATTTACAGAATTCTATTAGTAAAAATAAACTGATAGGAGACAATGAAAATAAATTTTTTTAGTTTAAGATAATTCCACTAAATCTTTCCAATATTTTTTCGGCATGAATTGCATTTGAAGGCGTGGATTTTTTCGTTCTTCTATAGCTATTGTTTGAAAAAACGTTTTCCATAATTGCTGATATTCTTTTTCTCTTTCTGAAATAGAGGGAACGATAAAATCTTTATCGGATTGTATTTGATATTGATGGGTATCATATAAAAATAACAAACCTCTATCTGTAGCATCATGAATGATAAAATTTTGATGGGGAAGCCTTCTTACAAAATGTTGTCCTACATTTTCAATAACATTATGGGTAGGGTGAATACAGGCATAAAATAGATTATCTCCTACTTCCTTAAAACGTAGCAGCCCTTTTAATTTATGTGCTTCACTAAGCATTTTTTTGCGAAGCGAATGTACCTGAAAAACAAAGTCGAGAGAGAGCATGGTGCTAATTTTAGGACCAATGGAAAAACCATTTAATAGGTAAAGTAAAATAGACATTTCTTTTTCTGGAACATTGGCTAAAAAAGCATAGTAATTTTCATACAAAGTTTGATAGGAAATAGATTTTAAAATGCCATGAAAAATACGCTCTGCTTTTGTATAATCTGTGTGGTATGTTTCTACGGTATCTAATAAATTAGGAATATATTGCTTTTCTTCTATAATATGAGAAGGTATCTGCTTTTGAACATAGCAATCAAAAACAATGCTAAGCAGACCCTCGAAACTGCCATCATAGAGATAAACTTTTTGATTACAAGAAAAAGATAATGCCATAATAGGAAAACTCCTTTCTAATTTAGGAACTTTTAAAAAGCACCTGTTAAACTTTTGATTTTATCTTCTTTTGTAGGAAGAAGCGTGTCGAAAAGAGAAGTTTGTATATAAGTGCTAGCAGGGGTAGAAGTTCTTTCTAAATAGAGTAAATTTTCTTCGATAAAACTTTCTTGAAAAGAAGAAATTTTATCAAAATATTTTCCGTCACAGGTAATAAAATAGCGGGCACGTTTTAAAACAATACCTAACTTCTTTAAATTTTCAAAATTTAAATGAAATTCACGCCTAGCCGTAATAATGCGTTTAGCGGAAATAACCCCAATGCCTGGCACTCTTAAAAGCGTAGCGTAATCGGCAGTATTTACTTCAACAGGAAATTTTTCTAAATGTCTTAATGCCCAATCACATTTTGGATCAAGTAGAGTATTAAAATTAGGGTGATTTTGGTCTAATAATTCATCCACTGTAAAACCGTAAAAACGTAATAGCCAATCTGCCTGGTAAAGTCTATTTTCTCTTAATAAAGGTGGCTGTGGCAGAGCAGGGAGTAGGGCATCTTGATTAATAGAAACGTAGGCAGAATAATATACTCTTTTTAAATGCATTTTTTTATACAAACTTTCTGATAATGTCATAATCGTGTAGTCTGTTTCAGGAGAGGCTCCAATCATAAGTTGTGTAGTTTGACCTGCTGGCACAAACTTTTCTTTCCATTTTGATTTTTCCTGACTGGAAGTATGAATTTGTTGGGAAATATATTGCATAGGAGCAATAATGCCAGCCTTTTCTTTTTGAGGAGCAAGTAATTTTAAACTAGTTTGGGAAGGAAGTTCAATATTAATGCTAGTTCTATCTACTAATTTTCCTAATTTATCAATTAATTCTTTGCTACAACCAGGAATGGTTTTTACATGAATGTAGCCATGAAAATGATATTCTTGACGTAAAAGAAACACTGTTTCATAGAGTCTTTCCATGGTATAGTCTGGATTTTTTATGACAGCAGAACTTAAGAAAAGACCTTCTATGTAATTTCTTTTATAAAAGTTCATGGTAAGCTCGGCTACTTCTCTAGGAGTAAAAGTAGCTCTAGGTATACTATTGCTACAACGATTGACACAATACTTGCAATCATAGATACATGCGTTAGATAGCAAAATTTTTAAAAGAGAAATACACCTTCCATCAGCACCCCAACTATGGCAAATACCAGAAACATCGGCATTTCCAAAACCATCTCTATGATTGGTTCTTCTACTACCAGAAGAACTACACGAAGCATCGTATTTGGCACTGTCTGCTAAAATTTTTAGTTTCTTTTCTATCTCCATTTTTCATTCCATTCCTTTCCACAAATACAAAACAGGTTGTAAGCATTTTAGAACTTATGTTTGATGATAGTATAACATATGATTTTTAAAAAGTCAAACAAAAATTCGCAAAAATCTCTTAAATTTTTATGAATATGGCATTTTTTATTGGAACTTTTCCTATAGTATGTTAGAATAGAAAAGAGGAAAAAAGTAAAGAGAGGCAAAGAAATGAAACGTTATGAACCCAATATAGAATATGGTTTAACTGAGGAACAAGTAGAAGAGAGAAAAAAAGAAAATTTAGTAAATCAAGATACTTCTGTACCTACAAAAAGTATAAAGCAAATTATTAAAGATAATTTTGTTACCTTATTTAATATAATCAATGTCATATTAGCCATCGCCATTTTTGCAGTTGGCTCTTATAAGAATATGTTTTTTTTATGTATTGTAATTTTAAATACAGCTATTAGTACTATTCAAGAGATACACTCTAAAAAGGTAGTAGATAAATTAGCCATTCTTGCAAGCCATAAGCAAAAGGTTATACGAGAAGGAAAAGAAAAAGAAATAGGGATAAATGAGATAGTGTTAGACGATATTATCCTTTTAGAAACTGGGAATCAAGTAGTGGCAGATAGCATTTTGCAAGAGGGAGAAGTAGAAGTAGACGAGTCTTTTATTACGGGAGAGACAGATACTATTTTAAAGAAAAAAGGAGAAATGCTTTTATCAGGAAGTTTTATATCTAGCGGCAGAGCAAGAGCAAAAGTAGAGCATATTACAGAAGAAAATTATACGGCGCAAATTTCTTTAGGAGCAAAATACATCAAAAAAGTGAATTCTGAAATAATGAATTCTCTAAATAAAATTATTAAAATTCTTTCTATCGCCATTGTACCCATTGGGCTTATTCTATTCTGGAACCAAATGCAACTACCAGGCAATACTTTTGCAGAAGCTGTAGTAAAATCTGTGGCAGCTATTATTGGTATGATACCAGAGGGACTTGTGTTATTAACAAGTACTGTTTTGGCAGTAAGTGTTATTCGTTTGTCTAGAAATAAAGTATTAGTGCAAGAATTGTATTGTATAGAGACACTGGCAAGAGTAGATACCCTTTGTTTAGATAAAACAGGAACTTTAACAGAAGGAAAAATGGAAGTAAAAGAAATTCTATGTTTGCAAGGGACAGAAGCAGAAATGAAAGAGGTGCTTTCTCATGTAGCAAATACTTCTGAGGATAATAATGCTACCATTATGGCTTTAAGAGACTATGCAAAAAAGCCAAAAGAAAATTGGAAAAAGAAACAAATAGTGCCATTTTCCTCTAAAACAAAATGGTCTGGAGTTTCTTTTGAAGGAAAAGGAACCTATGTAATTGGAGCACCAGAGTTTGTTTTAAAAGATAAAATACAAGAATATGAGAAAGATTTAAAATCTTATATAGAAAATTATAGAGTAATGGTATTAGCACATAGCGATAGGGATTTTGTAGGAAGAGAGTTGCCAGAAGAACTACAAGTAATTGGCTTTATTGGTATTATTGATAAAGTAAGAAAAGAAGCAAAAGATACACTTCGCTATTTTAAAGAACAAGGAGTAGCTATAAAAATTATATCAGGCGATAACCCCGTTACTGTTTCTAAAATTGCAAAATTAACAGGAGTGGAAGGGTATGATAGTTATATAGATTTGTCTACCATGCCATCAGAAGAAGAGGTAAAAAAGGTAGCAACGAAGTATACCGTATTTGGCAGAGTAAGCCCTATGCAGAAAAAATGGCTTATTCAAGCCTTAAAAGAAGCGGGAAAAACAGTAGCTATGACAGGGGATGGCGTAAATGATGTATTAGCCTTAAAAGAAGCAGATTGTAGCATTGCTATGGCAAATGGTAGTGATGCAAGTAAGAGCGTGTCACAATTAGTATTATTAGATTCTAATTTTGCTTCTATGCCAAAAGTAGTAGCAGAAGGAAGAAAAACGATTAACAATATTACGCGTTCTGCATCGTTATTCTTAGTAAAAACAATTTATTCTAGTGTATTAGCAGTATTATTCATTTTAATGGGGGCAGAATATCCTTTTATGCCAATACAATTAAGTTTAATTAGTATAGTAACCATAGGAATACCTTCTTTTTGTTTAGCACTAGAGCCAAACAAGGAGAGAATAAAAGGAGAGTTTTTGAAAAATGTAATAGCAAAAGCATTGCCAACAGCACTTACGGTGATTATAGGTGTATTTGCACTTGCAGTGGGACATAAACTAGGCAGAGTACAAGATGATATTTATTCTACTTTGTGTGTAGTAGTTACTGCCTTTGCTGGTATTTTATTGCTATTTACCTTAGCCAAAAGCAAAAAATCAGAGCATAGTAAATTACCATTTTCTATTTTCCGACTAGTACTTAGCATTATAGTAACCCTTTTATTTATCGGAGGATTTACAAGGTTAGATTGGTGGTTTTCGATTGTTGAAACGCCAGATATGTGGAGGCATGTGCCAGTTGTTCTATTAATGGATGTGATTAATTTTGGTGTATGGAATTATGTGATTGATAGAATTATGAAAATGGAAAGAGCAGGTAAGATAAAAAAGAAGTCTTGCTAAGTAACTTAGAGTATGATATAAAAAAGATAACGTAGAAAACAAAAGAAAATGGAGAAAATAAATGGATATAAAAAACGTTATCTTATCTTTTCAAAAGGATTGTAGCAATATATTTCAAAATAAGGAGTATATATCTATGCAAGAATTGAAGAAAAAAATGCAAATATATGCACCTTATTACCAAACTTGCAAAAACAAGCCAGAAACAGTAATACAAGAGTCAGCTACGGTAAATCAAGAAGAATTGCAAAGTTTTATAAAAGAAATGGAACAAATACCAGAAAAAGTGGAAGAACATAACCATAGATTTATAGAAGAGCAATTGCAAGTGCTAAAACCCTATTTTGACAATATTTTAAAGGAAATAGACCCTAATATTATGTTAGACGAAGAACAAAGAAGAGCGGTTTTAACAGATGAAAAATATTGCCTTTTAATAGCGGGAGCAGGTGCGGGAAAAACCACTACAATGGCAGCAAAGGTAAGATATTTGGTAGAAAAGAAACATGTCAGGCCAGAAGAGATTATTGTTATTTCGTATACCAATAAAGCCATTAATGAATTAAAAGATAGAATTAATAAAAAGCTAGATATTCCAGCTAAAATTATTACATTTCATGCATTTGGTTATGAAATTATTAAACAATTTTATGACCAAACACCAGAAGTAAATTTTTCTTCCTATAGAATTATATTAGAGATGCTAGAAAAAACAATTTTTGAAGATAAACAATTGATGAAAAATGTGGTGCTTTTTTTAGGATATTATTTAAATATACCAGTAGAAGCATGGAATTTTCGAAATTTAGAAGAATATCATAAATTTAAAGCAATGCAAGATTACTCTACTTTGAAAAGTAATTTAGGAGAATATATACAAACAATAGAACTTGCTAGAAGTAAAAGTAAGAGAACCATTACAGGAGAATATTTAAGGTCCATGCAAGAAGTAGAAATAGCCAATTTCCTATACTTAAATGGAATAGAGTACGAGTATGAAAAAGTATATGGGGCTACTTTGGGAAAATCACGTAAACAATATACGCCAGATTTTTATATCAAACAAGGAGAAAACGAAGCTTATATTGAGCATTTTGGAATTCATGAAAATAAAACGAGCCATTTATATAATGCAAAAGAATTAGCTAGATATATCCAAAATATTGCACAAAAAGAAGTGTTACACTTTGCCAGAAAAACCACTTTAATAGAAACTTGGAGTGCTTATAACGATGGAAGAACTTTAAGAGAACATTTAAAAGAAGAATTAGAAAAGCATGGATTTATCTTAAAACCACGTGAAGAAAAAGAAGTATATCAAAAAATAGTAACGACAGGAAAAGACAAATATGTTTATAAATTTATTGAATTTTTAATGACATTTATCGAGCATTATAAAACAATGGGGTATGATAGTAATGGATTTGAAATTCTGCGTAAAAGAACAGATAATGCAAGGACACTTTTGTTCTTAGAGATTGCACAAAAAGTATATACACATTACCAAGAAACATTAAAGAAGAATAATCAAATAGATTATGCAGATATGATAAACGAAGGAATATTTTATCTTTCTGAAATAGAAAGACAGGGAATAAAATTACCTTACCAGTATATTATTATAGACGAATTTCAAGACATAGCAAGACAAAGATTTGATTTTACAAAAAAATTATCACAAGTTTCTGATGCAAAAGTAGTAGCAGTAGGTGACGATTGGCAATCTATTTTTGCTTTTGCAGGTTCGGATATTACTTTATTTACGAGATTTCTAGAATTGATGGGTTCTGGAAAAGAACTGCAAATTACGCATACCTATAGAAATTCGCAGGAGTTAATTGATATAGCAGGAGATTTTATACAAAAGAATCAATCGCAAATAAAAAAGAAATTAATTTCTAATAAACATTTGCAAAATCCTATTATGATAGAAACATATGATGATGCGAATGGCTTTTATGCCAATTTAGCGGATTGCATAGAAAATATCATAGAGAAAATTATAAAAGAATTTGGAATGCAATCTTCTATTTTGTTAATAGGAAGATATAATTTTGACCTTCACAAATTAGAAAAAACAGGAAAATTTGAGGATTTAAAAAGAGAAAATAAAGTAAAGAGTATCAAATTTCCGCAGGCAAATTTATCCTTTTTAACAGCACATAGCTCTAAAGGATTAGGATATGACAACGTGATTATTTTAAATATGTTAGAGACGAAATTTGGTTTTCCTTCTCAAGTAGAAGAAGACCCTATTATGAAATTAGTCATACAAGAAGATAATCAAATACCATTTGCAGAAGAAAGAAGACTGCTATATGTAGCATTAACAAGAACGAAAAATAGGGTATATATTGCCACTCCTCTTAATAGACCGTCTAGGTTTGTGATAGAATTAATAGAAAATTATCACCTAGCTTATGAAGGACTTTTAAATAAAACAGTGGTAAATTATTATGAACTAAAATGCCCTGTATGTGGTAGACCGCTGAAATACGAGGTAAATAAAACCTATGGCTTACCTCTTTATATTTGTACAAATGAACCAGAAGTGTGTGATTTTATGACTAATAGTAAAGAATGTAGAAAAGATATTTTTAAATGTGATGTTTGCAAAGATGGCTATATGATAGTAAAGAAAAAGTTGGATAAAGAAGAGTATTTCTATGGTTGTACAAATTATAACAATGGAGAGGGATGCAAACACGTAATAAACTTTTGGGAAGAGTATTTTTAAAATAAAAGCATTTGATTAAAGAAAACAAAAAAGTTCTAATACCCCAAATATGAGAATACAATTAAACAAAAGTATACACACTGGAGGTTTTCATATATGAAGGGTGTTTCTATAGAACAGCGTGCTGTGGATTTGGCACATTATATTATAGATTCAAAAGATACAGTGAGGGGAGCAGCTAAAAAATTCGGTGTTTCTAAATCAACCGTACACACCGAAGTAACATTCCAGAACGGTAGAAATAAATTACACATAATTCCAAAAAGTATTGAAATTAAAGGAGTTTTCTTAGCAAAGAAAAATCCAGTTGTAAAATTAGGCTTAGTTATAAAATAAT
>CALXBX010000033.1 GCA_944386655.1 uncultured Clostridia bacterium
ATAAACAAAAAAATAAATCTTGAGCCTGCCTCCGCCGCGAGCGGAACTCAAGATTATACATATGGTGAAATATTCGCTAATAAAATAAAGCTATTTTTTAGTGAAATATTCAAAAATTATTGACAGAGAAAGATAAGAAAAAAACAGATATCTTGCTATCTGTTTTATTTTCCTGCATCTATATATACTCTCTCATTTGGTAAATACATCCCTAATTTTTCTCTTGCTATTTCTTCTATATATTCGTCAGAATCTACATTATTTTTCATATCTTGCAAAGAAGCTTGCTCTTCCTTTGCTTCTGTAATTTTTTCATCATAGGACTTGACTTCTGCTCGATAAGAGTTTAAAGTCTCCTGTTGTGAAACAAAGATGCTAATTACATAAATTCCTAAAATTCCTAATAATATTTTTTTATAATGTTTTTTTAATAATTTCATACGTAAATCTCTCCAATTTTGACATCATTAGATTCCCATTTTATCCTAATTATATTTTTCTACATTTTTTGGTAGATTCCTTCTTTTATTTTTCATTTTTTTGTTTTTTATTGCAGAAATATGTTTTTTATAAAAGCTTGAAAAAATTTTTCTCACATTAATTACCATAAAGGAAATTGGTTTCATAACCACTCTATGTAGTATTTTCCATACAATTGAAAATGGTTTTAAGCACCATAAAATTACTTGTTTGACTATGTCTTTTATGGTTTTCAATATGTTAACACTAATTTTGATAAAATGTTTACTTATTGTTAGCATATAAATTAAAATTCCTAAAAACAGCCCTAATATTACATAGCCTCTAATTTCTCCATTCTGAAAATAGAATAGTAAGAATAATAAAAAGCTGCCTGTTAAAATCCAAAATAGAATATCTTCTAAATAGGTTATCCAATCAGGAGTTTTAAATGTTCGTCTTAAAATACGAAAAATATCGAAAAAAATACCTATTAGGATGCCTGCTATGATAAATAGGAATAAAGAATATAATTGCATACCAATCGTATTTTCCAAATTGTCTCACCTTTTATTTAAATATTTTTCCTAAAAAACCAGTGGTCTTTTGATTTAAGTCGTTTTCACTATAAGATAAATGATAAATTTCTCCTTCTACAATTACTTCTGATGTATCAATGCTTAATTTATTAATATGTAAATTTTCTCCTTTAATTGTAAGTAATCCGTAATTCTGTTTCTACAATAACTACTTGGTCATCAAAACTTAAAACGTCTAATACTCCAGAAATACTAAGCTTTTCTCTATTTTCTAATACTAAATTTTGAATAATGTTCGTATTGGTATTATGTCCCCCACTTTTTCTGTCTTCTATTGTTGCCATGCTCCCCTCTCCTCTCTTTTTTCTTCTTGTCTGCACAATATATCTTATTCAGGTCTTGTCTATTTTAGAACTATTTTTATAGGAGTTTTTTGCCTATCTATTTTGGAGTGTTCTAGAATACCAATAACACATTACAAAAGGCCATGTAATATAACATAGCCCTTTAAGTATTTTTTATTCTAAAAAAATTTAACTTTGTTTTTGTAAAAATGTATTTTGTGTGCATAAATCTTCATGTAATTGTTCCAATATAGATGGTTCTACTTGCTTTGTAAACATAATCACAATTTTAGATTCGCTTTCCTCTAAAGTAAATATTTCTAAATGATTTTTTTCTATTATTTTTAAAACCTTTTCCATAACAGTAGTGTCGTTTTTAATACCATGTCCTACAATAGCAATTTTAGAAATACTATGATATTTTACTTCTTTGTCTTGTAAATTTTCTTCTAAAACTTCTTGAAATTTATTGAGAACACTATTTTTTATCGTAAAATATAAATGCTTTTCTTTTATCATAAAATGATTTGCTTCTATTCTTAATTCCCATAGAAAAGGAATCCATTTTTGAGGATTTTCTTCATCACATATATCTACTAAAATAATATCATCATTTTTTACAATGCTTTTTACACTAGTATCTTCTATTTTATCTTGTACTACACTGCCTGGTTTGTTATTAAAAGTAGATTTGGTAATGATAGGAATATGATATTTTTCTCCCACTTCTATACAACGATTATGAAGTACACGAGCGCCTTCATTTGCAATTTCTAACATTTCTGTATAAGAAAGTGTAGGTAATTTTTGTGCATCTGGTATTTTCTTAGGATCTGTAGTATACACACCGTCTACATCGGAAAAAATATAACAATGTTTTGCTTTTAGCGCCGCTGCAATAGCTACTGCTGTTGTATCTGAACCTCCTCTTCCCAACGTGGTGATGTCTCCTTTTTCATTAACACCTTGAAAACCAGCTACAATTACAATTTTTCCTTTTTTCAGTTCTTCTTCTATTCTAGTAGTATCTATTGTTTCAATTTTAGCATTTTGATTTGTTTGGTTTGTATACATACCAGCTTGCCAACCAGTAAGAGATATAGCATCATATCCCATTCTTTTCAGCAATATAGCAAGTTTAGACATAGATATTTGTTCCCCTGTACTTAAAAGCACATCCATTTCTCTATCGTCTGGAACTGCGGATAACTCTTTTGCTTCTTTTATAAGCTGATCTGTGGTTTTTCCTTGTGCAGAAACCACAACAACTATATTTTTTTCTTCCTCCTTTATGTGAATAATTTTTTCTGCCACCATATTCAATCGAATATTGTCTGCAACACTACTTCCTCCAAATTTTAATACTGTTACTGTGTCCATATTCATTGGCACCTCTTTATTATTTTTTAAATTCCCATTTAATTATAAATATGGCTATTACTATTATATGCGATAGTATTGCAGAATGCTATAGTTTTTGAAGATATTTTAAATAGGCTTCCATAAAACCATTCAAATCTCCATCCATTACTGCTTGTACATTTCCTACTTCATATCCTGTGCGATGATCTTTTACCATCGTATAAGGGCAAAACACATAAGAGCGTATTTGACTTCCCCATGCAATCTCCATTTGATTACCCTTTAAATCTTCTATTTTTTCTTTCTGTTCTTTTTCTTTTAGGTCTAACAATTTTGTTTTTAGCATTTTCATGGCAGTTTCTCTATTTTGTATTTGAGAACGTTCTGATTGGCATGCTACCACAATATTGGTAGGAATATGGGTAATTCTCACTGCAGATGACGTTTTGTTAATATGCTGTCCTCCTGCTCCTGATGCACGGTACGTATCCACTCTCAAATCATCTGGATTAATCTGCATCTCTATGTCATCTGTAATTTCTGGCAATACTTCTACAGAAGCAAAAGAAGTATGCCTTCTTCCACCACTATCAAAAGGAGAAATTCGCACTAGCCTGTGAACTCCCATTTCTCCTTTTAAATAGCCATAAGCATAATCTCCTTTTATCAGTGCTGTCACACTTTTTATGCCTGCTTCTTCGCCCTCTAAATAATCTAGTTCTTCTACTTGATAACCATTGTCATTTGCCCATCTTGTATACATACGATATAACATTTCTACCCAATCTTGTGCTTCTGTTCCACCAGCTCCTGGATGTAGAGTTATCATCGCATTATTCACATCATATTTACCGGACAATAAAGTATTTATTTCTAATTTTTCTACGCTTTTTTCTAGTTTTTTTACACTTTCTTGCAATTCTTGTTCCATTTGCTCATCTTTTTCTTCTTTTAGAAAAGTAACTACTTCCAGTATATTTTCTAGATTTTCTTTAACCTTTTTGTATTCTTCTAATTTACTTTTTAGACTTGTAATCTCTTTTAAAATTTTACTAGAATCTTTTGCATTTTCCCAAAAACCTTGTTCTAATGTTTTTTGCTCTAATTTCTGTAATTTTTCTTCCAAATGAATTACATCAAAGGGACTCACCTACACTTTGTAATTTTATTTGTAATTCCTTTGTCTTTTGCTCCATTTCATCAAAATCTAACATTACTTTTTTCACTCTCCTTTTTTATTTTGAACTTTAGGGACGTTCCTTAAAGTTCAAAAATTTCTTAAGTGGCTAGTTCTGGATTGTTATAAGCTAAATTTCCATTCTGATCTATGGTAAATTTTATTCTTATAGAAAATAAATCTGCACTTAATACAAATTCGTATTCTCCTGTTTGTAACTTTCCATATGTCCTTGCCCAATCACATTTTTTTCTAATTACATTTTCTTTCATAGTTGTTTGGGTAGTACTTTCTAGAGCAATAGTATTATCTTGCTTTGTAGCTTCTTGCCAAATATATTCACTGCCTGTTCCGAGTATATGCGGAAGTAGTATTTCCAGTAGCCTCCTTTATTTCATAGTTCATTCCTGTGTAATCTTCATTTTTTACTTTCTGATACAGAGTGTATTCGTTAGAGTAGCTATAGGGCTTTTCATTATCATCTGTTATTTCTAACGCAATTCCTGTATTCGTTAATTTAGAGATTACTACACTAACTTTCTCTCGTGAATTATAGCAAAATTTCCATTCCTCCTCTGGTATGGCTACATCACTTTTTTCCTTTACAACTTCTATTCTCGTCACATGGGAAATTTGGGCAGGATAACTTTCCAAAATACCTCCATCAAAGTAAATTAATATCTCTTGCTCTGGTTTAAATTCTAGGTTTTCAGGATTTTTATAACCAACACTATATAATCCTGTATGGTTTTCCTCTATGCCCATAACCATTAAACCATTATCTGCTCTTACTACCACTGCACGCATAACAGCCTCTAAAGGCTCTACATAGTTTTCGTATTCTTCTGCAAAATCTTCATATTGCATCAACCAAGTGCCTATTTTTATTTTATCATAACCACTTAATTGATGAAAATCAATCACTTTATAACCTAATCCAAAATATTCTACTGTTCCACCATCTAAATAAGCTCCTGCTGGATTTGCAATGCAAAATATTGGCTTTTCGCCTTGCTTTACTCTAGTATAATCAATACAAAAAAATACAAGTCCTATTATAATGAATAAAACGAAAATTATTCCAATTATTTTGGCTATTCTTTTCATGATACATCCCATACCTTTCTTGAGTGAGACATAATCTAATGGAAAAAGAATTTTTAAGTTTGTCCCCTTTTGTTATTACTATATCATTACTTTGTAGAAAAAAACAAGTCCCATAATAAATTTTTATATGAGATAAATTTATTTATCCTAATAGCATTACATTTCAAAAAATGAACTTTAAGGAACGTCCCTAAAGTTCAATCTATTTCAATAGCACCAGTATATAGTCCATAATACATGCCTTTTTTGCTAATTAACTCTTCATGATTTCCTCTTTCTATAATTCTACCATGGTCTAATACCATAATTAAATCTGAATTTCGAATGGTAGATAATCTGTGAGCAATAACAAAAACGGTTCTTCCTTTCATTAATTTATCCATACCATCTTGCACAATTTTTTCTGTACGTGTATCGATACTCGAGGTTGCCTCATCTAATATTAGTACTGGTGCATTATCTAATGCTGCTCTTGCAATAGATAGTAGTTGTCTTTGTCCTTGTGATAATCCTTCTCCACTTCCTGTAATTTGTGTATCGTATCCTTGTGGTAAATGCCTAATAAATTGGTCTGCATTTGCTAGTTTTGCAGCTGCAATTACTTCTTCGTCGCCAGCTGTTGGTCTTGCATAACGAATGTTGTCTTTTATACTTCCTGTAAATAAACTAGTATCTTGCAACACCATTCCTAAAGACCTTCTTAAATCATTTTTCTTAATTTTTTGAATGTTAATGCCATCATATCTTATTTTTCCACTTTGTATATCATAGAAGCGATTAACTAAATTTGTAATAGTTGTTTTTCCTGCTCCTGTTGCCCCTACAAAAGAAACTTTTTGTCCTTCTTTTGCCTCTAAAGAAATATCATGTAATACTACTTTTTTATCCGTATAACCAAACACTACATTTTCAAATTTAACATGTCCTCTTAATCTAGCATATGTAATTCTTCCATCATGATGCGGATGTTTCCACGCCCATAAGCCTGTTCTTTCTTCTGTTTCTACTAACTTTCCATTTTCCATTTTAGCATTGACAAGCGTTACATATCCATCATCTTCTTCTGATTTTTCATCAATTAATTTGAAAATTCGTTCTGCTCCTGCTAAAGCCATAGCTATAAAGTTCATTTGTTGTGATACTTGCCCTAGTGGGTTTGTAAAGGATTTTACATATTGTAGAAAGGCTGCAATACTACCAATGGATAATATTCCATTAACAGACAAAACACCTCCAATTACAGCAACTAATACATAACCTAAATTACCAATATTTAAAATACATGGCATTAAAATATTGGCATAAGCATTCGCACTTGTTGCACTATCGCATAATTCTTCGTTTAGTTCATCAAATTTTTTCTTATTTTCTTCTTCATAGCAGAATACTTTCACTACTTTTTGTCCTTCTATCATTTCTTCTATATAGCCATTTACTCTTCCTAAATCTTCTTGTTGTTTAATAAAAAATCTAGAACTATTTCCACCTAAATATTTAGCTACAAATGCCATAATAATAACCATTGCCACAACGACTAAAGTTAAATAAATATTAGTTGTAAGCATAGAAACCAGTACTGTTACCATAGTAATGACCGCTGCAAATACTTGTGGGATACTTTGACTTAAACATTCTCTTAAAGCATCTACGTCGTTTGTATAAGTACTCATCGTTTCTCCATGTGGATGGCTATCAAAATAGCCTATTGGCAAAGTTTGCATATGATTGAACATTTCTGTACGAATTCTGTTTAATATTCCTTGTGATATATTAATCATTAATCGATTGTAAATATAGGTAGCCACAATTCCAACGAAGTATACAACAGCCATGCCTAATATTGCTTGTAATAAAGAACTGAAATTTGGATTTTGCTGTCCTATTAATGGAACAATATAATTATCAATTAATTGTTGAATAAATTGAATTCCTACAACACTGGCAATGGAGCTAACAATAATGGCTACACATACAATAAAAAATTGTAACTTATAAGTAGTAAACATATATTTTAAAAGTCGAAAAACGGTTTTTGATTTTTTTGTTTTCTTACCCATTATCTTCCTCTCCTTTCATTTGAGATTCGTATACTTCTCTATATATTTGATTTGTTTTTAACAATTCCTCAGATGTACCAATTCCATTGATTTTTCCATTATTTAGTACAATAATTTTATCAGCATCTTCTATAGAAGTAATACGTTGTGCAATAATAATTTTTGTAGTATTTGGTATTTCTTCTCTAAATGCTTTTCTGATTAAGGCATCTGTTTTTGTATCTACTGCACTAGTAGAATCATCCAAAATTAATATTTTTGGTTTTTTTAATAAAGCTCTTGCAATACAAATTCTTTGTTTTTGTCCACCAGATACATTCGTACCACCCTGGTCTAATATTGTCTCATATTTTGCTGGGAATTGTTGTATAAATTCGTCTGCTTGTGCTAGTTTGCAAACTCTTTCTAATTCTTCATCTGTTGCCTCTTTATTTCCCCATCTCAAGTTTTCACTAATCGTTCCAGAAAATAATACATTTTTTTGTAATACCATAGCTACACTGTCTCTTAATGTTTCTAAGTCGTAATCTCTTACATCTACTCCTCCTACTTTTACGCTTCCCTTAGTTGCCTCATATAACCTTGGAATTAACTGCACTAAAGTAGATTTAGAACTTCCTGTTTCTCCAATAATTCCTACCGTTTCTCCTGCTTTTATGCTTAAATTAATATCACGCAGAGCAAACTTTTCTTTATCTTTTTCATCACTATAACAAAAACTTACATTTTCAAATACAATAGAACCATCTTTTACTTCTTTTAGGTTTTTCTCTTTATTTTGGATAGCTGGTTCTTCTTCCAATACTTCTATAATTCTTTCTGCGGAAGATTGAGAAATAATAATCATAACAAATACCATAGATAGCATCATTAAGCTCATTAAAATCTGCCATGCATAGGTAATAATACTAGAAAGCTGTCCTGTTTGCATTTCTCCCCCAACAATTAGCTGTGCACCAAACCAAGAAATTAACAAAATGCAAGTATAGATAGTAATTTGCATTACTGGACTATTAAAAGCTACAATTTTTTCCGCTTTTTTAAAGAAATAATATACTTCATCATTTATATTTTTAAATTTTTGTTTTTCAAAATCTTCTTTCGCATAAGCTTTTACCACTCTTATGCCATTTAAATCTTCTTGTACTACTCTGTTTAATGTATCATACTTTTTAAAAACGGTTTCAAAATTAGGATGTGCCTTTGTAACAATAAAAATTAAAAGAAATCCTAGCACAGGAATAGCTACTAAAAAGATACAGGCAAGTTTTGCACTAATGGTAAAACACATAATTAGTGCGAATATCATCATAATAGGACCTCTTACTAAAATTCTTATAATCATTTGGAAAGCTTGTTGCACATTAGTAACATCGGTTGTAAGTCTTGTGATTAAACTAGAGGTTGAAAATTTGTCTATATTTTCGAATGCATAAGTTTGAATTTTTTCAAACATAGCCTTTCTTAAGTTTTTAGCATATCCAGCTGATGCCTTTGCTGCAAATCTTCCTGATAACATGCCAAATAGCAAAGAAAGTATAGCAGACACAATTAAAAAGACTCCTATTTCTAGGATATATTTCACATCATTATTTTGTATACCAACATCTATAATTTTTGCCATCAAAAAAGGAATAAGAATTTCCATGATTACCTCAAAAATAACAAAAATAGGTGTTAGAATAGATTCTTTTTTATAGTCTTGGATGTAACTCGCTAGTTTTTTTATCATTTTTTCTTTCCTCCTTTTACTTATTATCATAATTTTACATGATTTTTTCTACTCTTCTAAATTTTTTGACATTTTGTCTAGAATGTTTTTAAAATTTTTTAGTTCTTCCTCTGTTAATCCTTTTCTTAAAGTTTTTTCTACTTTTTTAATTTCTTTATCAATATTCTTTTTTATCTCTAAAGATTTATCAGTTAATAGAATTTCTTTTAATCGTGCATCTTCACTCCTAGATTTTCTTTCTATTAGCCCATTTTTTTCCATTAAACTTAAAATCTCTGCCACTGTTGCTCTTCTCATATTAAATCGTCTTTCTATGTCTTTTGCATATACTTTCCCTGTCTTATTCTTCTTAGCAATAAATCCAATAAAGTCACATTGCACTGCTGTTACATGATAACTAGATACAGCTTCATCAATTTTCCTTTTTGTCTGCCTTGACAATATGTGTATACATCTACCTATATCATTTTTTTCTATTTTGACCACCTCCGCTAATTTGTTAGGTAGCTAACAATGTGTTATTCTATTATTTTATTTTGTATTTGTCAAGTAACATAAAAAAATTTTTTCTATAACATAAAAAAAGAGAATAAAGTATAAATAGATACTTCATCCTCTTTTAGGAATAGGTTTTTACTAATTATAAATTTCTTGTAACCAACTTTCTACTTCCGTTTCAGCACTTTCCATATTGCTTCTTGATAAAGAAAATCCATTTTGAATCACATTGCTATTAGACAATTTGTTTGCTATTGTTCGTGGTGTTCCTGCTAAGCCTGATCCTCCGTGTGTACAAAATGGTACCACTGTTTTCCCTTCAAAATTGTATTGTTCTAAAAAAGTATTAATAATTGGTGGTAAATCTGCATTCCAAATTGGATAACCAACAAAAATGACATCATATTCCTCAAAGTTCTCTATGGTACTATTGATTTCTGGTCTAACATCACTTCTCATTTCATCTGCTGCTCTTTGAAGTAATTCCTCATGGTTGGTTGGGTAAGCATCTACTGGCTCTAACCTAAACAAGTCTCCTCCTGTATATCTGCTAATTAATTGTGCCACATATTGCGTATTTCCTAATACTTCGCCATTCACTACAACAGTACTATTTTCTTCGTCTTGTGTCATATTATCAGGACTATCTGTCTCTGGAACTGAAAAATATACGATTAAAGTTTTTAATCCTTCATTTGTTGTAGTTGGTTCTGTTTGATTTTCTGTATTAGCTCCTGCATTATTTTCTTCTGCATTGCTGAAACGAACATTAGAATCACTAATTGTTTGACTCGTCTCGTCTCCTGTATTACTATTTCCTCCTAAAAAATAAATAACCCCTATAATAGCAACCAGTATAATAATAGCAATAATTCCTATTATCGTTTTCTTACTCATTTCTTTTTCCTCCTTCTCTTTTTTATACATTCTCATTATATATTCCGGTTGCTACTACCGGTCAATACTTTTTTCTCAATTTATAAATTTTTTATAAATTCAACGCAATTACTGAAAAATTTGATAAAAACTATCTACAATTGACGTAATACCAATTAAGTGATATAATTTTCCCATAAAATTTGTAAGGAGGAGTATCTATGAAACCTGAAATTCGGGAATTTATAGGAAACCATCAACTTTATTTTGAATCAATGGGAAAGGAGAAAAAAATATCTAATATAGGAAAAAACGTCGGTGTAAGCGTACCAGCTGTTTATAGTTTTCTTGAAAGCGGAGTAAAATATGGAGTAATAAAAAAAGAAGGAAAAAATGTTTTCTTTGAAAACATTGGTAATTTTGCTGGAATTTATGTAACAGATAAAGGCATTGAAATTGGAATATTCGATTCCAGATTTAATGAAATTGGTTTTAAATTTAAAGAGAGACATGGAAAATTTCAAAAGCATGAAATTATAGATGCTTTTATGGAAACAAAAAAAGAATACCAATTTTTATATGCTGCTGTAGTAGTAGATTCCGCAGTAAAAGATGGAGAGCAAATTGAATTTGGAACGGACTCATATAATATATTCACTTGTCCTGACCTTCTAAGTGCGCAAGATTGTGTAGTCGTAAATTCAACTATTATAAAAATAATTTATATAAGGCAATTTATAACTACCAAAAAAAACCTTTTGTATTATAATCTTAGGCTTAAACAATTTTCTATAATAGAAGATAATCAATTAAAAGAAAGAACATATGATGAATATTATGGAATATTACCACATTTTAAAGACGAAAACGATGAAGTCATGCAAAGATTATTTGAATTGAAAGGTGAAGAATATGATGAATACTATCAGAAAAATAAGGAAAAATTATATTCTCATATAGTACCTGATATTCGTTCCATGTTGTGTATGCTAAGACCTGATATATTCTATATAGACGGCGGCATTATAAAACCCCAATATATCGTAAAGAGTAATATCTCTGAAGATATTGATAAATTTTGTTTTCATGATATTTTGGGGAGATACAATATGTATGTGAGACCCATATGTTTCATAGATCCAAGTACTAGGGAACTATTAAAAGTAGCCGCTGCAAAATACGCAAAATATAAATTTTTGAATTGGAAATTGATTTGGTAAAGAAAAACATGCTTACAAAGAGTAATTCTCTTGTAGGCATGTTTTATTAAATATTTTTATCTCCATTTCATTTTTTAATCTATAACTATTTTTCTTTTTTATCATTTAAAACATCTTCAGCCTTTTTAGCATAATAATTTTCATCTTTTATTGGTAAATTCAAATTTTTAATTATGCTTTTCATATAATCTAATGATTCATACCTTTTGCCAGTGTGCTCACATTTTTCTTCAATTTCTATATAAATTCTATTATTAACAAACTGTAAAGCAAACTCATCTCCATTATCTTTTTGATATATACTAATATGGTCGCTAATTTTCATAAGATCTATATAACCTATTAATTTAAATATATTGTAAGCATCCTCTATATTGTTAATCTCAACATCGGCATTTATTTGATTTAAAATATTTCCGTTATCATCTATATGCTTTTGTTTGTATGTTATCAATTTTCTAGTATTAGGTTTTTCTGAAATATCTCTTATTAAAATAGAATTATTTAATAATTCGTTGTAATTTTTACAATTTTCAAATTCTTTTTTGACCAAATAAATATCGTTTATATCATATTCTTCTTTTAATCTAAAACCATTCTTAGAAATTGCTTTAATAATATTTTCTTTTGATTCTAACACTTCAACCGTTATTTCATTTTCTAACTTCATAAATTAATCTCCCTATCTTATCATTATTTTATCAATTTTATGCGTTTTCCCCGTAACAATTCTTATACTTTTACCACTTCCAAAACCGCCAATTATTGAAATTTTTGAAACATTATCAAATATGTTTTTTTGTGAATCCATATTACCTTTTTTATACAATATACTTATTTTTTATCTTTCTTTGCAATCTTATTATTTATTTCTTTCAAAGATTTTAAATATTCCTCTTCAACAGGGCTTATAGTTTTAACTTGATATTTTTTATATTCCGA
>CALXBX010000034.1 GCA_944386655.1 uncultured Clostridia bacterium
AGTAAAAGTTTTTGATTGTCTAATAAATTATACCAAACAAAAGAGGTTTTTTCTTCATTTTAACAGAAATGTAATAATTCTGTGGATAACTTTTTTCTAAATTTTAAAAAAATCCCGAAACTTAAATGCAAAATAAATTGACATAACCTAGGACTTTTGATATAATGCGATTACATAATACTTGTTGATTGGTCACTGGCAATTGCCAGATAGAAAAAGGAGGCATACTATGAGCCAAAAAGTAGCACGTTATCGGAGACAAGTAGATGCATTGGTAAAAAGTTTACCAGGATACAGTACCTACTGGGAAAGATCTCACCAAGCAAAAGGAGGGAAAACTTATTTTGAGGTTTATTTCCAGCTTGATAGAGGACACAACTATAACCTGACAATAGCAGTGGATAAAATCACCGGTAAGTCAGAAATTGTAGATGAACAGGGTAGGAGTATAACAGAGGAAATAAAAGCTTGCTTTAAGCAAGAACTTAGAAACAACTGGAAATGGATGACGTGAATTTTTTACTTAAAAAGCAGATGGAGTGATTTCATCTGCTTTTTTTCAAAAATACTTGCATTCTTGCAGAAAATATTTTAGAATACAGAAATGAGAATTTAAAAAAGAAGGGAATGAGAAGATGCCAGATAAATTAATTATAGTGGAATCACCTGCAAAGGCAAATACCATCAAAAAATTTTTAGGAGGCAATACAAAAGTAGTAGCTTCTATGGGGCATATTCGCGATTTACCAAAATCAAAACTAGGTATTGATATAGAACACGATTTCGAACCAGAATATATTAACATTAGAGGAAAAGGAGATTTAATAAAAAGCTTAAAAAAAGATGCAAAAGCTAGTAAAAAAGTTTACTTAGCAACTGACCCTGATCGTGAAGGAGAAGCAATTGCATGGCATTTAGCTTATTTGTTAGATATACCAGAAGATAGCGTGTGCAGAGTAACTTTTAATGAAATTACCAAAGAAACAGTACAAGAATCTATGAAACATCCTAGAAAAATAGATAAGAATTTAACAGATGCACAGCAGGCTCGTCGTGTGATGGATAGGATTGTAGGTTATAAAATGAGCCCTGTCCTTTGGAAAAAAGTAAAAAGAGGATTATCTGCTGGTAGAGTGCAATCGGTAGCAGTAAAACTAATTGTAGATAGAGAAAATGAAATAGAAAAATTTATTCCAGAAGAATATTGGAATATATATGTCACACTGTTAGAAGAAAAATCTCAAAAAACATTTGAAGCACATTTTTATGGAAAAGATGGAAAAAAACAAGAAATTCATACAAAAGAAGAAGTGGATACCATTTTAGGGGCAATAAAAAATCAGGACTATATCGTAAAAGATATCAAAAAAAGTGAGAAGAAAAGAACACCTGCTCCACCATTTACTACTAGTACCATGCAACAAGAAGCATCCAGAAAATTAGGTTTTACTTTAAAGAAAACCATGTCTGTAGCCCAAGGATTGTATGAAGGAGTAAAAGTACCCCAAAAAGGTTCTGTTGGTTTAATTACTTACATGAGAACAGACTCTACCAGAATTTCAGAAGAGGCAAGAGAGGCTGCTAAAAAGCAGATAGAAAAGCATTATGGCAAAGAATATTATGAAAATAGATACTATAAAACCAAAAAAGATGCACAAGATGCGCACGAAGCCATTAGACCTACTTATATAGATTTAGAACCAGAACAAATAAAAGAGGCACTAACGCCAGACCAATACAAATTGTATCGTCTAATTTATCATCGCTTTATGGCTAGTCAAATGGCAGCAGCAGTATATGATACAGTAGCAGTAGATATAGATGCAGGAGAATATCGTTTTAAAGCAAGCGGACAAACACTAAAATTTAAAGGCTTTATGACTTTATATGTAGAGTCAGAAGATGGAGAACAAGAAAAAAAGAATAAAAAAGAAGAAACAGATATGGCACTTCCAGAATTACAAGTAGGAGAGAGAGTAATAGAGAAAAAAATAGAGCCAAAGCAAAGTTTTACAGAACCACCTCCACGTTATACAGAGGCAAGTTTAGTAAAAGCATTAGAAGAAAAAGGAATAGGAAGACCAAGTACTTATTCTCCAACTATTACTACTATCTTAGAAAGAAGATATATAGAGAAAGAGCAAAAACAACTAGTGCCAACAGACTTGGGAAAAATTGTAAATAAACTATTAACAGAAAATTTTCCAGATATCATCAATGTTACATTTACTGCCAAAATAGAAGAAGAATTTGACGAAGTAGCAGAACGGAAAAGAAAATTGGAAACAAGTTATTCGAGAATTTTATGGTCCATTTGAACAGAATGTAGAAAGAGTAGAAAAAGAATTAGAACATGTAAAATTAGAAGATGAAGTAACCGATATACCATGTGAAAAATGTGGTAGAATGATGGTAATCAAATATGGAAGATATGGTAAATTCCTAGCTTGTCCAGGATATCCAGAATGTAAAAATGCAAAACCATGGGTAGAAACCATAGATGTACCATGCCCAAATTGTGGGGGAAAAGTACAAATAAGAAAAACCAAAAAGAAAAGAACCTATTATATTTGCGAAAATAACCCAGAAAGCTGTAACTACATTTCATGGAATAAACCAAAACTAGGAGAAAAGTGGAATCCAGAAGAAAAAGCAGAAGTAGAAGAAAAAAAGAAACCTGCTAAAAAGAAAAAAATGGCAAAGAAGAAAAAATAAACAAACTGAACTTTAGGGACGTTCCTTAAAGTTCAGTTTGTTTTTCAGAATGCTTTTTATAAGTTTTTGCGGGTTTTTCTTGTTTTTTAGCTAAAACTACGATATAATATAGCATTAGAAAAAATAAGGCAGGAGAGAAAAAATGATAGTAAATCCAGAAGTGTTGAAAGAATTGTATGAAGAGGCAGGAGAAGATAGAAAACAGAGAGCGCAAAGATATGTCAGCCAGAAAAAAGTAAATATTCGTAAAGTCATTTACGAAGACGCATCTAATTTTGAATTAAAGGCCGTTGTAAATGGAAATACAGATAACTATGACGTATACATCCAAGTACAAAATGGAGAAATAGAAGATGTTAGTTGCGACTGCCCAGACTATCAAGGAAGGTACGCAGCCTGCAAGCATATTTTAGCAACTGCAATGGAATTTGCTAAAAATAGCGATTATGTTCGCATTTTTACAGGAAAACAAGTAGAACAAAAAAATGATATGGATATGTATCAGGATTACTATCACAAAAAGCAAGAAGAAAAATATAGAAACTTTAAACAATTACTACTTACCTTTTATCCAACAGCAAAAAAACAAGAAGAGAAAAAAGAAACCAAATCACCAATGCACAGCATTCGTATAGAGCCAAAGCTAATCTATGATAGCTATCATAAAACGTTAAAATTAGAATGCAAAATAGGAGATAAGCAACTATATAAATTAAAAAATTTACCGGAATTTTATGAAAGAATGCAACGTAAAGAAGAATATCGTTATGGTGCCAAATTAAATTTTGTACATACAAAGGAAGCTTTTACACAGGAAAGTATTCCTTTATTAGAATATGTACTAAAATATGCAGAAATTATCAAATATGCCAATGAGGCAACATCGGAATATAACTATTACGGAAGAACAATTGCAGATAATTATATTACTGTTTCCAATACAGGATTGGATGAATTATTTGAAATCTTAAAAGAAAAATCCGTTGTAATGGAAGAAGAATATGACGAAAAGGATATCTATTTCGAAGATAAAGAGCCTAAGATTACCTTTAGTTTGCAAGAAAAACAAAAGGATGAATATGTATTAAAGCCAAACATAGACATTTATCGCTACGAAATACTAGAAGGAAAAGACTATATTTACTTTTTACAAGGAGACACCCTATATCGTTGTACAGAACAATTTAAAAACACAACATTAATGTTATTGGAAGTATTTCGTAAAAACTTTACCAATGAAATTACAATGCCAAAACAAGAATTGCCACAACTCTTTTCGATAGTATTTCCAAAAGTAAAAAAACAAATGGATATTTCTAAATTAAAAGAGGAAGATAAAGAACAATATATACCACAAGACCTATATGTAAAAGTATACTTGGATTATGATGACCATCAATATATTACGGCAGACATTGTATTTGTCTATGGAGAAACAGAGTTTAATCCACTAGAGGAAACAACGCCATCTATAGCAAGAGATATTGTAAAAGAAGACGAAGTACTAGAAATGTTTAGAAATACTGGATTTATGCTAGATACCGCCAATAGAAGGCTTGTTTTAGTAAAAGAAGAGCAAATATATTCTTTCCTATCAGAAGAGATAGAAGAATATATGAAAAAATTTGAAATTTTGGCAACACAAAATTTTAAAGAAAAAGAAATTAGGCAACCAAAAGTAGGAGCATTAGGAGTTAGAATTGAGAACAATCTTTTACAAATTGATTTTTCTGGATTAGACTTTGATGTAGCAGAATTAAAAGACATTATGAAACAGTATAAACTAAAGAAAAAGTTTCATAGATTAAAAGATGGCAGTTTTTTAAGCTTAGAAGAAAACGAAACTATGGATTTTCTAGATAGCATGACAGAAAACATGGGTGTTAACTTTGAGCAAATGCAGTCAGGAGAATTAAAGCTACCTATTTATAGAAGCATGTACTTAGAGAGACTTTTGCAAAACATGAAAACCACTACTATTACCAGAGAGCAGAATTACAAAACATTGGTACAAAAAGTAGAAGAAAAAGAAAATGCTACTCCAATAGAATTACCACAAGGGTTGCAGGCAGATTTAAGAAGTTATCAAAAAGTAGGAGTAGAATGGCTTAAAGTACTAGATGAATATGGTTTTGGTGGAATACTAGCAGATGACATGGGACTTCGGAAAAACTTTGCAATTAATCACATTGTTACTACTTTATGTGGAAACACAAGAAAATCCAAAAGCAAGTATTGTGGTTTGTCCAAGTTCTCTTGCCTTAAATTGGCAAAATGAGATAAAAAAATTTGCACCAAGTTTAAAAACATTGGTGATACACGGAAATGCCAAAGAAAGAGAAAAACAATTAAAACAAATACCAAAGTATCATGTGGTAGTTACTTCTTATGATTTATTAAAAAGAGACAAAGAAATTTACGAAGAACTGGCCTACGAATTTCAGTACATTATTGCAGACGAAGCACAGTATATCAAGAATAATAATACACAAAATGCAAAAGCAATAAAAGTCATCGAGGCTAAAACAAGATATGCCCTAACAGGAACCCCTATTGAAAATTCGTTATCAGAGTTATGGTCCATTTTTGATTTTATTATGCCAGGTTATTTGTTTAATTACCACAAATTTAAGGAAATGTATGAGACTCCTATCGTAAAAGACCAAGACGAAATTGCTATGAAAAAATTAAAAATGTTGATAGAACCGTTTATCCTTCGTAGAGTAAAGAAAGAAGTACTAACAGAACTACCAGATAAAACTATTTCTGTATTAAATAACGAAATGCAAGAAGAACAATTAAAAATTTATTTATCCTATTTAGCAAATGCAAAACAAGAAGCAATGCAGGAATTACAACAAAATGGAGTGGAGAAAAGTCAAATTAAAATATTAGCTTTGTTAATGCGTTTAAGACAAATTTGTTGCCATCCAGGATTGTTTATTGATAATTATAAAGGAGAAAGTAGCAAATTAAATCAATGTATAGAAATTGTAAAAGATGCAGTAGCAGCAGGACATAAAATATTGCTATTTTCTGGCTATACAGGCATGTTCCCATTTATAGAAAAAGCATTGCAGAAAGAAAACATTTCCTATTTTAAATTAACAGGACAAACAAAAGTAGGAGAAAGAATAGGAATGGTAGAAGAGTTTAACCAAAACGAAGAAATAAAAGTATTCTTAATTTCTTTAAAAGCAGGGGGAACAGGGCTAAACCTAATAGGAGCAGACATGGTTATTCACTATGACCCATGGTGGAATTTGTCAGCAGAAAATCAAGCAACAGATAGAACTTACCGTATAGGGCAGAAAAAGAATGTACAAGTATACAAATTAATTACCAAAAATTCTATAGAAGAAAGAATTTATGAACTACAGCAGAGAAAAGCAAAATTAATAGACAGTATGTTATCTACCAATCAAACCTTTATTAATAAATTATCAAAAGAAGAAATTATGCAATTATTTAGTTAAAAGGATGGAAAGTGAAGAAGGAGTGTAGTAAGAATGGATGAAAAAAGAAGTAACTGGGCAAAGCAATATGAAGACAAACAAGAAAATTGGGAAGAAAGACAAAGAAAGCAACAACTAAGAAATTGTGATAGTCAATTAGAACAGGCAAAGGAAAGAATAACCATAGAAGAAAAAAGAATTGTGCAATTCTTAGAAAGAAAAGTAGGAATTTATCAGGCCATGCAAAGAGAAGGTATAGAATATGATGAACAAGATTATATGGCTACTTGCAAAGAACTTGCAGACAGAAGATACTATTTATTACAAGAGAGACAAAGACAAGAACTAGAGGAAGTATCTTGGACAGAATACAGAGAAGAAGAACAAATGGCGGATGCAAAAGAAGAAAGCGAAAGAGAATAAAGAACCAAAACCTATTAAAATTAAAAATCTGGAGGTTCTAGATATTATCTGCTTTACTCAAGTGATGTAGACGAATAAAAATAAAAAAGATAACAATGAGAGGAGGAAATAGAAAAATGATTACCGTGATAGGTGGAGGTTTAGCAGGAACAGAAGCAGCTTATCAAATTGCGAAAAGAGGAATCCCTGTAAAATTATATGAAATGAAACCCATCAAATTTTCTCCTGCCCATCATAGTACAGATTTAGCAGAAATTGTTTGTAGCAATTCTTTTAAGTCTAATTTGCATACCAACGCTTGTGGGCTATTAAAAGAGGAATTAAGACAGTTAGATAGTTTATTGATAAAAATAGCAGATGAAACAGCAGTACCAGCAGGACAGGCATTAGCAGTAGATAGAGAAAAATTTTCTGGGAAAGTAACCAAAGCGATAGAAGATATGACCAATATAGAAATCATTCATGAAGAAATAGGGGAAATTCCAAAAGAAGGAATCGTTGTGATTGCTACAGGACCACTTACGTCAGAAAAATTATCGAAACAAATTGCAAAACTAACAGGAGAAGAAGATTTGCATTTTTATGATGCAGCAGCACCTATTGTAGAGAAAGAAAGTATCGATTTTTCTATTGCTTTTTGGGGTGAAAGATATGAGCAAGAAAGAAAAAGAGAAGAAGATATAGAAGAATGGAAAAGTAGGATACAAAATCAAGCACAGGATTATATTAATCTTCCTATGACAAAAGAAGAGTATGAAGGCTTTTGGAAGGCTTTGGTAGAAGCGGAAGTAGTAGAACTACACGAATTTGAAAAAAGAGAAATTTTTGAAGGTTGTATGCCCGTAGAAGTAATGGCCAAAAGAGGAATAGATACATTGCGCTTTGGACCACTAAAACCAGTAGGTTTTACAGACCATCGAACAGAAAAAAGACCATATGCCATAGTACAATTAAGACAAGACAATACAGAAGGCACAATGTTTAATATGGTAGGATTTCAAACCAATTTAAAATACGGAGAACAAAAAAGAGTATTTCGCCTTATTCCAGGATTAGAAAATGCCGAGTTTAGTAAATATGGAGTAATGCATAGAAATACATTCTTAAATGCACCCAAACTATTAGATGCTACTTATCAATTTCAAAAGAATGCTAATATATACTTTGCAGGACAAATAACAGGAGTAGAGGGATATGTAGAATCCATTAGCTCCGGAATGATAGCAGCTTTAAATGTAGTGGCACAATTACAAGGAAAAGAAAAAATAAAATTTCCAAAAGAAACTATGATAGGAGCATTAGCAGATTATATAGCTACGCCAAAAGAAAATTTTCAGCCAATGAATGCAAACTTTGGTATCTTACCATCTTTAGAAGAAAAAATAAAAGACAAAAAACAAAGATATACCAAATTAGCAGATAGAGCACTAGAATGTCTATCTCATGTAAAATTTGAATAGAAAATTAAGTTTCATAGAGAAAGAGTGAAGAATAGTTACTTAAAATAAGGGTAACTATTTTTTTGACAAAATATGACAAATATATAACAAAAATATATTATTTTCATGACAAAAATTAAAATTTTACACAGTAATAACGAATAAAAAAGAATAAATCAAAAAACATAGCAAAAACAAGAAAAAAGTGCTATGTTTTTTCTTGTTAAAAATATTTTTTCGCACAAATATGATAGAATATAGGTGAAAAAATACAA
>CALXBX010000035.1 GCA_944386655.1 uncultured Clostridia bacterium
TATTATCAGGTGGAGAAAGAGCCTTTACAGCAATTGCCTTGTTATTTGCTATTTTAAAAATTAATCCAGCACCTTTCTGTATCCTAGATGAGATAGAAGCAGCATTAGACGATGTCAACGTGTATCGCTTTGCAGAATACTTAAAAAAATTCAGCAAAGAAACACAATTCTTAGTAATTACCCATAGAAAAGGAACTATGGAATCTGCAGATGCCGTATATGGTGTAACCATGGAGGAAAATGGCATTAGTAAATTGTTATCTATGAGATTAGGACAATAATCGAAAGCATTAAAATAAAAGTTAAGAACAATGTTTTTACGTAATTTTGCAAAGAAATATTGACGATATAGTTATAATATATTGTATAATTTTTCCAGTATACAATTTGTATACTAGTGAAAGAAAAGGGTAAGGAGAGACACAAATTAGGAGGTAAATAATGAAAAAAACAAAACGGAACAAGAAAATTATAGCAGTGTTATTAACTTGTTTACTTTGTGTGACGGCAACAATTCCTATTTGTGCAAAGGAAACAATGCCTTCGGGAAAAAACACGCATGTGGTACAAGATGACGAATATATGGAGGTGCAGATTTCTAATGAAAATCAGAAATCTGGTTATTATACTTTTTTAAGATTCACATCTGGAAATTTCAGAGGAGTACAAACATATTCCTTTAAAACAGAACATGCTTGTAAAATGAAAATGATGTGGGCCGGAAAATATATGGACGGAACAACAGGAACATTATCTGTTACCTTGGAAGGACCAAATACATGGCAGGAATATAGTATAAATATGGATGGGAATGCCTATAGCATTCAGTTTAAAGGAGATAGTTATACGCAAAATTTACCTGCTGGAAATTATCAGATAATGCTCTGGCCGAATGACGTTGCAAAGGAATATGTATCGGCTGGAAGTGTATATTCCTTAGATTATTAATTTCAGCACTTGTTAAGTAATATTTAATTTTATCCTTATCCTTTTCTAGAAGTGTGTATTTTTTTATACACACTTCTAGATTTATTTTTGTAACTCTTTATTTAATGTATTTACTTTTTTCTTATTGATTAAGTATATAATTAGAATAAATACGAGAGAAAGAATAAAATAGATTGGAAAAGTTGTTATAAAACTTTGAAGAAAACTTTCAAAAAAAGTGAATTCTATTCCTTGTTGCTGGTAAATATATTGAATAATAGCTCCCATAATTGTATTGTACAAAATATTAATAAAAATCAAATACAGTAAATATTTTATTTTAGAGAATTCTGAGGCAGAAAGGATAAACCCAAATAATGTACCAAAAATACAAGAGATAATTAGTAAAGTAAATAAATGGTGTAAAATAGTAAGCATACCATTACAATAGGACAATTTAAGAGAATCTGGGTAACTCATATTACTTGTGATAGTAACTTCTTGTATGTTATTAGAAGTGCCTACTAAACTATCACTGATTTTACTTATACTAAAGAATTGATATATTGTATAGGTAAAAGTGAGAATAAAAAATAGTATTGAAATAGAGACAAAAATATAAACTAATGTTTTCTTCATAATATCACACTACCTTTCTTTTAAAAATTTTAATATACTGCTAATTCTTCGCTTAGAGACATTTAAAGTATCACCATTTAATAATTTAATTAAAATATTTCCTGTATAGTTTAAATCAAAGTTCTTTATAAAGGAAATGTTTATAATATGCGAATTAGATATTCTAATAAATTGATTCTTATCTAAAATTTCTTCCAATTCATATAACTTTTTTTTGATAGTATAAACATCATTATGTGCTTGGCAATAACATTTTTTGTCGTGAGAATAAAATAAAGTAATATCTTGAACTGGTAGGATATATATTTCATTATTTTTAAAGCCAATAAGAGAACTTTTTGTTTTTGATAATTTTTGGATATCATCTAATAGCTTTTGTAATTGTGCTGAATCTTTTGCAGCAGTAATATGTATAATGATGTCATCTGAAGTTAAAGAACTATCTATATTAAAATTAATTTTTACTTCCATTTTTTTCTCCTATATAACTATTTATAATTATTATACCAATCCGGAAACATGAAATCAACTTTTAAGATAGATTTTAACCCTAAGTGTATGAATCATTTAAATAAGTGTATCACAAAATCACTTCGTGACTAAAAATACACGAAGTGTTTTTGTTAGCTTGGGTACACAATTCCACTAATACATTTATCATAAATAAATTGCTTTAAATCTTCCATATCATTTGTTTCGTAATATTTTGTTAGTTTTTCTCCAAAGGTAATATCTTCCTCAACAGGGATACTGATAACACCTTTACCGTTTTGAATCATGATTTTATTGGCAAATAGCATTGCTGTCCTCTTATTACCATCTGCAAAAAATTGCGTTCTCATTAAATAACACATAATGGTAATAGCTCTTTGGGTGATACATTCTATTTTATGAAAGTCCTCTAAATCTTTCATGGTTTTATCTTCACTAGGTAATTCAGGTTTCCATGTTGTTCCTCCTATGGAAACGTCATAAATTCTAATTTGTCCAGGTCTATCTACCAAATTACTACCAACTAGACTGTTAATAGATTTTAGCATATTTAAATCATTTTCTGCATCAATAGAACTTAAAATGAATAACCAAGCATGTTTTAAATTATTAATCGTTTGGATTTCGTCTAATCTAAGTCTTGCAACATTTCCACCATCATATAATCGTTGCGTTTCTGAGTAAGTAACATCTATTCCTTCTATGTGAGAACTTTTCCAAATACTATCTACAATACATCTTTTGGCTAAAAATATATTTTGCTCTTTGGTTATGTTATATTTATCCTTCATTTTCCTTACTTTCCTTCCATGCATATAGTATATCATATATGATGAAAAAATGCTATTGCTACTAAAAAAAAGAAAGCCAAAAGCCCCAGAAGTCTACTGGGGCTTTGGCATTAAGATTTCATATGATAGGCAATTGCGGCCATAATTTTCATATAGCCGTGATAGTTTACCTTGTAGGTTGTAGCACCTGTTTTCTCAATGTAAGGCTGAGAAAGACAGGCGGGAGAGACTTTCACATTTCTATAAATCAGTGAGTCAATCTCTTGGCTAATAGCATCTATTAATGCGGGCTCATCGGTTAATAAGATGGACCGAGAGTTATTTCCTACAAAGTTAAATCGAATACTGCTAGTGCTATTCATATGAATTCCTCCTTTTATACATACAAAACAAAAGTTGCATACTAGTGATTATATCACAACTTAACATAAAAATCAACTAAAAAAATAATTTAGTAACAGCAATACCAATTAATAGAATACCGGAGATTAAATTCCAGATGTTTTCAGGCAGTCGGGAATTTTTTTGTATTTTTCTGCCAATGAGGCTACCAAAACTTAAAAAAATCAGTTGGAAAAGAGCAACTAATAAAGGGAAAATAAAGGAATGAAACCCAATCATACTGCTTCCTATTCCAATACCAATGGCATCCAAAGAAAGGGCTACTCCTAGAAAAATAGCTTCTTTACTATCAATGTGATTAGAATGGTCAAAATCAGCATTAGAAGGCTGCACTATCATCCATATTCCTAAAAGAATAAGAAGTAGCGTTCCTATAAGGTTTGTAACACTAGAGGGCAAAAAAGCAGAAATG
Source organism: uncultured Clostridia bacterium (assembly GCA_944386655.1). Classification (GTDB taxonomy): domain Bacteria; phylum Bacillota; class Clostridia; order TANB77; family CAG-508; genus UMGS1663. The sequence continues at coordinate 3,664 of CALXBX010000035.1, forward strand.
GCTTTTCCAGCTAATAAAGACAGGCCCGTAATAAAAAAAGAAACGAGAAACAAAATCCATTTAGCCCAAAAAGTAATTTTGGTATTTTTTAAGCCATAGGTCATGCCAATACCAAGAGAATCGATACTAACACAAATAGCAAGTAAAATAAAACTGCAATACATAGTTATCTAAGTCCTCCTTTGTTAATAATATATGTAAACTTAAAAAATAAGTGAAAAAAGAATATTATGGGATAAGCCTTGCATATATATAGGATAAATCATATACAAAGGAGAGGATAAATATGTGGCATACAAAAGGTATTTCTAAAGTAGAAGAAGAGCTTGAGACAAGTATTAGGCAGGGCTTATCTGGAAAAGAAGCAAAAGAAAGACTACAAAAGGAGGGACCAAATGAACTGGCAAACAAGAAGAAAGAATCGATACTAGTACGTTTCTTAAAACAATTTAACGACTTTATGATTATTATTTTAATTATAGCATCCATTATTTCAGCAGTAGTAGCAAGCATAGAGGGAAGCGGAGACTATATGGATTCCATTATTATTATAGCCATCGTAATAGTGAATGCGATGATGGGAGTTTTGCAAGAAGCAAAGGCAGAAAAAGCATTAGAGGCATTAAAGAATATGACAGCACCTACGGCAAAAGTAAAAAGAGAGGGAAAAGTGCAAACCATACCGGGGATAGAAGTAGTACCGGGAGACGTTATTCTTTTAGAAGCAGGAAATTACGTGCCAGCAGATGCTAGAATTATAAAAGCATCCAATCTAAAAATAGAAGAAGCTAGCCTTACAGGAGAAACGGTAGCAGTAGAAAAGCAAGAAGGAATCATTCAGGAAGAAACAATAAGCATAGGGGATATGTATAATATGGTATTCGCCTCTACTATAGTGGTGAACGGACATGGTGAGGCAATTGTAACCCAAACTGGAATGCATACAAAAGTAGGACAAATTGCTAATATGATTATAGAAGAAAAAGCTCCACAAACACCAATTCAAAAAAAGTTAGCAGAAGTAGGAAAAGCCTTAGGAATAGCCTGTTTAGTAATATGCGCCCTTATCTTTGTAATAGGGCTCTTTAAACAAATATCTCCAATAGAAATGTTTATGACCTCTGTGGGACTTGCTGTAGCAGCTATTCCAGAAGGCTTGCCAGCCATTGTTACCATAGTATTATCGATAGGGGTAACAAAAATGGCAAAGAAAAATAGCATTATTAGACATCTACCAGCAGTAGAAACATTAGGTAGTAGTAGCGTTATTTGTTCAGATAAGACAGGGACATTAACTCAAAATAAAATGACAGTAAGAGAAGTGTTTACTATAGGAAGTACAAAAGAAGAACTAGCCCTTCAGTTTGGAGCTATGTGTAGTGATGTAGGAATAGAAGAAAAAGAAGGCAAACAAGAGCTAGTGGGAGAAGCAACAGAAATTGCCATTGTAAGAGGAGCCATAGAAAAAGGTATTCAAAAAGAAAGATTAGAGAAAGAAACACCAAGAGTAGCCGATATTCCATTTGACTCTAACAGAAAAAGAATGAGTACCATTCACCAAAAAGCAGGGCAATATCAAATTTTATGCAAAGGAGCACCAGATGTCCTATTAGAAAGATGCTCTTATTACCAAGACGGAGAACAAGTAAGTAGCCTTACTCCTCACATAAAGGAACAAATAGAAAAACAGAATGAAAAAATGGCAGAAAATGCGCTTAGAGTCATTGCAGTCGCTTATAAAATGCAAAGCCGATTACCAAACACAATAGAAAGTGAAGAAATAGAGAATCAGCTTATTTTCGTAGGATTAATAGGTATGATAGATCCTCCAAGGGAAGGTGTAAAAGAAGCGGTAGCTACTTGTAGAAAAGCAGGAATTAAAACCGTAATGATAACAGGAGACCATATTATTACAGCCAAAGCTATTGCCAAAGAATTAGGCATTTTGAAGAGTGGAGATAAAAGTATTACAGGAGCGGAATTAGAAAAATTAAGCCAAAAGGAACTAGAAAAAAATATTATGGGATATTCTGTTTTTGCAAGAGTATCGCCAGAACATAAAGTAAGAATTGTAAAAGCATTTCAGAGTACAGGAGCAGTAGTAGCTATGACAGGGGATGGAGTAAATGATGCGCCAGCATTAAAAAATGCAGATATCGGTATTGCTATGGGACAAAATGGTACAGATGTAGCAAAAAATGCAGCAGATATGATATTAGTAGATGACAATTTTGTGACAATAGTAGGAGCGGTAAAACAAGGAAGAAATATTTATGATAATATCAAAAAGGCAATCCATTTCTTAATTGCTACCAATATTGGAGAAATTGTAACTATTTTTATGGGATTAGTATTGGGTCTAAAAACACCTCTTCTTGCCATTCAGTTATTATGGATTAATTTAGTAACAGATTCTTTTCCAGCCATTGCATTAGGGCTAGAAAAACCGGAAAAAGATATTATGAGCAAAAAGCCTAGAGATGCCAAAAAAGGTATTTTTGCAGATGGATTATGGAGTAAAATTTTTGTAGAGGGCATCATGCTAGGTATGCTTACATTATTTGCTTTTAGTATAGGAAACTATCTATTTGGCTTAGAGGTAGGTAGAACCATGGCTTTTGTATCACTAGGAATGCTAGAATTAATCCACAGCTTTAATATAAAAAGTGAAGAAAGTATTTTCAAAATGCGGATTTTTAGAAAATAAATATCTATTGGGAGCCTTTTTATTAGGAGCGGTGTTACAAATAGGAGTTGTCGTTATTCCACCACTTGCACAAATCTTTAATGTAGTGCCATTAAATGGAGTGCAATGGCTATATACTATAGGAATTTCCTTCCTACCAATTCCAATTATGGAATTACAGAAAAAATGGAATGAAATGAAGTTTGGAAAAATAGTGTATGGAGAAAAAATACAAAATCCAATGAACAAAGTGAATGGAATTTAAGAACTTGCATATTCAATATAATTAGCCTTGATTTTCTTCTTGTTTTTGTGTAACCATGAATAATATTCACTGTACTTTTATATAAGGAAAGAGTAAAATAAAAAACATAATTGTAATAACTTATTAACATAAACAAGTACAACGAAAATGAATAAGTGAAAACAAAAAAGGGAAACATAAGAAAAAAGAGGAGGAAAAAACGTGACGAGGAGTAAAGAAAAACATCAAAAAGGTGTTACGCTAGTGGCCCTTGTGGTAACCATCATCGCGTTAATTATTTTAGCTGGTGTATCCATTAACATGTTAGTAGGAGATAATGGAATTATTACACAGGCACAGAGAGCAAAAGAAAACACAGAATTAGCCCAGGCAGAAGAAGAAAAACAAATATCAGAATTAGTGGGCATATTAGAACAAGAAACAGGGGGAGGATACAATACAGAGAAAAAAGTAAATGCTCCAAGATTAACTGCTGGAATGACACCAATTAAATTCACAGAGCCAAGTAGTACAGAAAAAGGAACTGTAGTAGAAACAACAAGTGAAGATGCAGATTGGTATAGTTACGATGAAAAGAAATGGGCAAATGCACAAACCGAAGATGGAAGTATGTGGGTATGGATACCAAGATTTGCATATAGAGTAAATAGTATGAATAACACATTTGATATTGTATTTTTAGTAGGAACAACAGATCAATACTATGATGAGAATGGTGTATTGCAAACAGCAAAAAGATGCACAAGTGAAGACGAAATAGTAGATACTACAACAGGATATACCGTACATCCAGCTTTTACAGACGAAACCAGCATCAATTACAGAAATGGTGGATGGGATAAAGAAATAACAGGAATCTGGGTAGCTAAATTCGAAGCTGGATATGCAAGTGGAAATAATGAGACAGAAGTAAAAGCAAGTAGTGTGAATTATAGTCAAAGTAATGCATGGATCAGAAGTATAGAATTACATGGTGATACTACAACAGGTGATGGAAATGGAGATGCAAGAAATTGGTTAGATGGAATCTATGGAAAAACAACCACAGCAATAAAATACCCAGTATTCCAACCAACAACCTATAGTATGAATTATATTAATATGAATGATGCTTATAATATTGCTAAGGCCTTAAATGAGAATGGAAATATTTATGGTTTTAATGGAGGAGCAGATAGCCATTTAATGAAAAATAGTGAATGGGGAGCAGTAGCGTACCTATCAAAAAGTCAATATGGATTAGGAACAACAGATATCACAGTAAATAATATAACTTTAAATAGTGGAGCAAAACAAAGAACAGAGTCAACAGGACAAAATGAGGTAGATAGTGTATATGTAGTAACAGGTTGTACCACAGGAAGTACAAGTTCAGGAGAAAAGCAAACAACGATAGAAAATATTAATGCAACAACAGCTAATGAAGCAAAAGATGGAGTGTATACATGGGATCAATTAAATGGAACAAAGGCAAGTTGTACAGGAACAATATATGGAGTGTATGATATGAGTGGAGGTACATGGGAAAGAACAGCAGGTTATGTAGCAAATGGCAAGAGTCAGTTAAAAACCTATGGAGCATCTCTAACCTATGATGGAGATAGTTTAAAAACAGTAAGTACAAAATATGCAACGGTATATCCACATAATAGCACATATGATAGTACAAGTATATCAGATACAGAAAGCAACTTAAATACAGCAAGTACGAATAATTGGTTAGCAAATACATTAATCTATGGTGATGCCATCCGAGAGATATCTACACAGGGAACCGGTAGCCATTCATGGTATAACGACGGCTCTGGCTTCCCTGGGCTTTACGCTCCGTTTACTGATCGTGGTGGAAGTTTCGGCGATGGTTCTAGTGCCGGTCTGTTTTATTTCGCTCGTAATGATGGGGCTAGCTATTACACCTTTGGTTTCCGTGCGGTCGTAGTTGTGTCGTAGTACTAAAAGAATAAAAGTTAAAAATTAACTGTGCTAAATTAAAAAAGTATGTAAAGAGAGTAAAACTATTGAAGTTTACTCTCTTAAAGTATGGGAAAGACTGAAAATACATATTGCTTTCCATCTATTTCTATAGTAAAATAAACAAAGAAAAATAAAGTAAGAGGAGGTAACCCTGATGGAAGAATGGACAGGCATAGGAATAGGAATAAGCGATTTTAAGGCATTAAGATTAAGGAAAAATTATTTTCTAGATAAGACCATGTACATCAAAAACATCATAGATAATCAATCCGGTGTGGTATTAGTTACACGTCCAAGAAGATTTGGAAAAACGCTCAATATGAGTATGTTAAGATATTTTTTCGATTGCGACGTAAAAGATGGAAAAGAATTGTTTGAAGGTTTAAAAATTATGGAACAAGGAGAAAAATATACCTCCAAACTAGGAGCATATCCATGTATCTATTTAACATTAAAAGATGTGAGTGACGTAAGTTATGAAAATATGTTGCTAAACTTAAAAACAGCAATATTAGAAATGTATAGAGAGCATATGTATTTATTAGATAGTGATAAAATCTATCCGTTTGAGAAAGAAAAAATAATGGATATCCTTTATACAAGAGAAGATGAAACAGCTTTAAAAACAAGTATAAAAGAATTAAGTGGTTATTTATATAGATATTTTGAAAAACCAGTCATGTTATTTATCGACGAATATGATGTACCAATTCAATCAGCCTATATTGAAGGGTATTATGACCAAGCCATAAAATTCCTAAAAGCTTTTTATGGAACCACCTTTAAAGATAATTCTTACTTGGAAAAAACTGTGCTTACAGGAGTAAGTAGAGTAGCAAAAGAAAGTATTTTTAGCGGAGCCAACAATTTTGACGTATATACTGTATTAAATAATGAATTTTCAGAAGATTTTGGAATCACTAGCGAAGAAATGGAGAAAGTAATACAGGATTTTAAAGTAGAAGAAGAAAAAGAAGAAATTAAAAAATGGTATGATGGTTATCGTATAGGTGATGTAGAAGGCATCTATAATCCGTGGAGTATTTTAAACTATTTAAGCAAAAAAGAATTAGTACCTTACTGGGTAAATACCAGTTCTAATGATTTAATCAAGCTAACACTAAAAAAATCTATGACTGTAAAAGAAAAAATAGAGAGATTATTAAAAGGAGAGAACATAGAAGTACCGATTAATTTAGAAACAGAAATTGTAGGAATAGAAGATAAAGAAGATAATATATGGGGACTAATGTTAGGAACAGGCTATTTAAAAGTAGCAGAAGTAGTAAATTTAGCAGAAGGAATTTACAAAGTAAAGATACCAAATTATGAGATAAAGACTCTATTTTATGATATTGTAAGAAATTGGTTTGCAGATAAAGTACCGGGAAATGACCTAAGAAGCTTGCTAAAAGATTTAGTAGACTTAAACCTATCCGAATTCGAGAAAAAGTTTAGAGTATTGGTAAAAGAAATGTTTAGCTATATGGATGTAGGAGAAAATACAGCAGAAAACTTTTATCATGCGTTTGTATTAGGAATGTTAGTAGGGCTTAGAGATAGCTACTTTGTAAATTCTAATAGAGAGTCTGGGTTTGGTAGATATGATATCATGCTAGAACCACAAGACAAAAGTAAGAATAGTTTTATTATAGAATTTAAAGTAGCAGACGATTTAGAAGAAAAGACGATAGAAGAAGTAGTTGCTAATGCAAAAAAACAAATAGAAGAAAGGGATTATGAAAGCAACTTAAGAGAAAGAGGATTTACCAACATTACAAAAATGATATTTGCATTCAAAGGAAAAGAATGCAAAATGGAAGTAATATAATGAAAAAATTATGAAAATAAATTATTAGTAGCAAAGCAAATAAGTAAAAAAGTGTAGAATATGGTATGTGAAATGAAAAGTAGCACGCCATATTTTTTGTACCAGTGCATTAAGAAAACATTCATATAAATAGCATTGCATACTGACCAAAAACATGCTACAATGAGGCTAGAAAAAGAGAGGATTTATATGAAGAATAAGACAAAAACAATTATAAAAATTATACTTTTTTTTCTCATCTTGCTTCTTGTGGTAGCAGGAGGTGTAGTAGCCTATCTTTTTATTGCTGATATTGAATCTGTGCCACCAGAAGAAATAAAGAAAAGAATAGAAATTACAGAAGAAACTTATGAGGGAAGGAAAGTATTTTCTCTTACACCAAAAGAGAAAGAGACAGAAAGTACCGTCATTTTTTATTTACATGGAGGTTCCTATGTGGCAGAAGCAAGCAGGGAGCATTGGTATTTTTTAGCAGATTTAGTAGAAGACACAAAGGCAACCATCATCATGCCAGATTATCCTTTAACGCCAAAATACAATTATAAAGATGTATTTGCTATGATAGAACCTTTATATGAAGAAATCATAGCACAAGAAAATACAGAAAATTTTATTGTAATGGGAGATTCAGCAGGCGGAGGAATGGCACTTGCTTTATGTGAAAAATTAGGAGAAGAAGGCAAACAAAAGCCAGATAAGCTTATATTAATTTCCCCATGGCTAGATGTAAGGCTAGAAAACAAAGCCATTGATGCAGTAGAAGAAAAAGATAAACAACTAAATAGAGAAGCACTAAAGGTAGCAGGAATTAGTTATGCAGGGAAAGATGGAATGGAAAGTTTTCTGGTGAATCCTATTTTAGGAAATCCAGAAACCTTAAAAGACATTTCTATTACTATATTTACAGGAACTTATGATATTTTAAATCCAGATGTACATACATGGCTTGAAAAAGTAGGAAACACTCTGCAAATAGATTTAAAAGAATATGAAGGTGCTACCCATATTTGGTTATTAGATAGGAGCGAAAATAAAACTGAACAAGCAGAAGAAGCTTATCAGGCATTATTAGAAAGTATAGGGGAATAAATGCCTGATATAAGAATATAAAAAACAGAGGATGGTAAAAAAGAAAAGAGGAAGAAAGAATGAAAGAAAATACAATTCCAACATGGAGAAGACTAGATAATTCTGCAAAAATTTTCCCTGTATCCACAGGAAAGCGTTATAGTACCGTTTTTCGTATATCGGCTGTTATGAAAGAGACCATACAACCGTATCTATTAAAAAAGGCAGTAAAACAAGCTTTAAATCGCTTTCACGATTTTAAGGTAAAAATGAAACAAGGTGTATTTTGGTACTATTTTGAGGAGAACAACAAAGAAATTCATATAGAAGAAGAAAAAAACTATCCATGTAAATATATAGAACCATATACTAATCAGGACTATCTATTTCAGGTAACGTATTTTGATAAAAAAATTAATATGGATGTCAACCATGCTCTAACAGATGGAAATAATGCAACTAACTTTTTTAAAGAAATTATCTATTGCTATATAGAGCTAGCTCATAAAAAGGAATTTACTAAAGAATATAGAACAAAAAGGACCTATCGCTATAATACAGAAGATAGTTATATGGTAAATTATGATAAACATGCTGGTAATAATAATTCTAGCCAAAAGGCTTATGTATTAAAGGGAGAAAATATTCCATTAGGAGCAATTGCCGTCATTCATGAAATAATAGGATTAGAAGCTTTAAAGAAAAAGTGTAAAGAGAAGGATTGCAGTATTACACAATATTTGACAGCCACATTAATACAAGCCATTTACGAAGAAAATTATTTACCCAATAAAGGAAAAAAGCCTATTAAAGTATGCATACCAGTAAACTTAAAAAAGTATTTTCATTCTGATACCTTAAGCAATTTCTTCTCTTATATCACCCTAGAGGCTAATATGAGAAAAGATAACTTAGATACCTTTGAAAAAATTTTAGCATTTGTAAAAGAAGATTTTCAAAAAAGATTAACCGAAGAAGAAATTTTAAAAACAATGTCTGGGAATGTAAAGCTAGGAACGAATCCATTTGTAAAAATTATACCTTTATTTTTAAAGAAAATAGTAGTAAGAGCGGCTTATTTAGAAATACGAAAATATACAACGATTACCTTCTCTAATATTGGTAGAATTGGTATGATAGGAAAATATCAAGATTATATAGAGGAATTTCTATTTTTAATAGCGCCAGATCCTGTAGAGAGGATAAAGTGTTCTGCATGTACATTTAATAACGAATTAGTATTTACCTTTACTACTATTTTAAATGATGCGAGCATAGAGAAAAAATTTTATGAATTAATACAAAAACAAAATATTCCAATTCGAATAGAAAGTAATGGTGTTTTAGATGTTATATCCGAAAAAAATTGATGCCAAAAAAGGTAGTAAATTAGTTAAAATATTACTAATCATATCAGCGTGCCTAAGTATTTTGTTAATATTTCTTAATAAAATAACAACACCTCATATGCATTGGGGAGTTTTAGCAGTAGCTTGTATTGTATATATTTGGGTAACGGTATTGTATGCTTTAAAGAAAAATAAGAATATAGCAGCACATATATTAGTGCAAGTAGTGGCAATTTCTCTGCTATTAATTGCTATAGATTATGCATTAGGATTTGAAAAATGGTCCTTAGAAATAGCAATGCCTATTATCATTATCACAGCTAATTTGATTATGACAATTTTAACACTCATTAGCTATAAAAAATATATTCGTTATGTAGTGTATCAGCTTATTTTAATATTGATTAGTATGACACCTATGTTATTAATTACAGAACATTACATTGCAGATAGTATGCTTTCTAGAATTGCTATTTGGATATCTATAGTCAATTTTATCCTTTGTGTGGCATTATGTAGTAAAGATATGAAAGCAGAACTAAAGAGAAAATTTCATATGTAGATAATGAAAATAGGAGAAAAATATATGAAAATAGAAACAAAATTAACTTTTAATAATATGAAAAAAAATATAAAAAGAACAATATATACTACAATTTCAATAGCGTTATGTGCATTTCTTATCATAACAACACTTTTGGTAACAACTAGTATTAGTAATAGTCTTAATGAAAATATTTCTAGTAAATATAATGACTATCATTTTGTAATAAGAAATATAGATTTGGACAGTTTTAATAAAATAAAAGATAAAGAATATATTGCTCAAATTTATTTACAAGAAAATGATGAGGGGCAATTATATGAAATAGATAATTTACCTGCTTCTTTTCAAATTACTAATGGGATAAATATATATATTAAATATGATAATTACAAAAAAGTTTGTACATATACAAATAATATATTTGAAACCTTAAATCTAACATACGTTGAGGCAGAAAAAAAATGTGAATTAAACACTAGATTACTAAATTCCTGTGGGCTAATCGATGTATCTATCAATACAAAACAATATGTAGACAATGTTCCAATATGTCAAGTTAGATTAAACTTTACATACAGTTTAGATGTAATGATTATAATTATATTATTCATCTTCTCCATTTTATCCATTATAATATTATATAATGCGTTTTTAATAACTATGAATGAAAGAAAAAAAGAATATGCAGTATTAAATAGTATAGGGGCAACAGAAAGTCAAATATTAAAGATGACTTTTTTAGAAAATACTATTATAGGAATAATAGGAATAATGATAGGATTTTTCATTTCCATTCTTGGTTCATATCTTTTATTAAAAGTGTTAAATCATATAGCAGATTCCACGATATACAATTTTAAATTAATATTAGATATTAAATATATAATTGTATCCTTTGTGATAATAATGATGAATATATATATATCTTCATTAATTTCTAGTATAAGAGCAAATAGCACATCAGTTATACAAGGAATAAAAAATAACAAACAAATAAAATACAAAAAAAATAATTCTATTTTTGAAAAATATCTTCCTATAGAAGGAAAATTAGCTTTTAAGAATTTCAAAAGAAATAAAAATAAATATAGAATTATAACAATTTTACTTATAATATGTATGACTTCGTATATAACAATTTCTACCTATATCCATTATGAAAAAGTAGCTGCAAATTTAATAGATGAATATGATGTTGATGCTGAATTACGACTTAGTGAAAATTCAAATAAATATTATAAATCCATACTGGATAACTATGTTAATACTTCGGGGGATAAAATGGAATATTTAGAATATAAGGTAATGGGATTATATGCTCTAGTAGAACCAGAAGATGCTCTTATAGCAGAATGTAGATATTGGGGCGTAATGCATTTTCCAATACAAATAATTGGCTTAGATGATAAATCTTATAATGGTTATATAACTGATTTAAATGCTAATTATGGAGATTATATTATTTATAATAATCTTACACAAGTAGAAAGAGACCAAGAAGAATATATATATAAATATTATACTGCATTTAAAACAAATTATAATTTTAATTTAAAAATAGTTTATTGTAATTATAGTAATAATAATGAAGTGGCAGAATATGAAATAATTGATGATGAAACTTTAAGAGAAAATTTTACTTTAACCAAAGAGCTTCCTAATGGATATAAAGAAGTAAATAATACAGAGAAAATAACAATTTTTACAAATATGGACACATTTAATCATATAGAAGAAAAAATAAATATTCATCCAAAAAAAGATAGATATCAACAAAATATATGGCTGCATTATGAAAATAATAGTTTTGTTAAAATCAAATGTGGCAATATCATTAACTTTTCAAATTATATAGAAAACATGATTCAAAAACAAAATATGGACATTTTTGTAAATTACTATTCTTTAGAAAATAAAGAGAAAATAATTTATATGAATATTTTAGAATTAATATTACGAACTATTATTTTAACAATTATAATGATAGGAATAATAAATTCTATAAATATAATAAATGCTAGTTTATATGAAAGAGAAGAAGAATTTAAAGCACTATCAAGATTAGGTGCTACCAAAGAAAATATGAATAAAATACTAATATATGAAAATATTTATATGTTTATAAAAGCAACAATCATATCTATTATTTTGTCAATTCCTATTTTATATAAGATTATACAATATATGGAAAAAACAATTATATTAGATAAATTATTAATCCCATTTACTAATATAGGTACATTTATTTTATTACTATTTATAATATTTTTGGTTATAGCAATATATTCAACAAAATTTATAAAAGAAGAATAAAAATGATAGGAGAAAAATTGTAATGAAAATTTTAAAGGTGGAAAATTTGAGTAAAATTTATGGAAAAGGCGATACAAAAGTGATTGCTCTAAATAACATTTCTTTTGAAGTAGAAGAAGGAGAATTTCTTGCAATAATAGGACCTTCTGGAAGTGGAAAATCCACTCTTTTACATACAGTTGCGGGATTAGGAAGACCAACTAGTGGGAACGTATATTTTTATGGTAAAAATATGTATGAAATGAATAAAAAAGATTTAACAATACTAAGAAGGCAAAAAATAGGAATTATATATCAATTTTATAATTTAATACCTACTTTAAATGTAGAAGAAAATATAACATTACCTATCGAACTGGATAAGAAAAAAATAGATAAAGTAAAGTTAGAAGAAATAATGAAATTTTTAGGTATAGATAATAGAAGAAAACATTTACCGAATGAATTATCAGGAGGCGAACAACAAAAAGTAGCAATAGGTAGAGCATTGATGATAAATCCAAATATTATTTTAGCGGATGAACCAACTGGTAACCTGGATTCTAAATCAAGTAATGAAATTATACAATTATTAAAAAAAGCCAATAAAGAATATAATCAAACCATTATCATGATTACACATAATTTAGAAATTGCAAAATTGGCAGACCGAATTATACAAATAGAAGATGGAAAAATTATTTGATTTTTTAAGATTTTCTATTTAATATAGTAATAGTTTAATGTAGAAAAATAAGATTTCTACAAGCAAACAAAAAGCAGAACTAAAAAGTATGTAGAAAGGGAAAATATGAGAAAGAAAAGAGAGGGAATTCTATTAAAAATAGTGCTATGTATTTGCATAGTACTTCTTTGCGTATTAGGAGTTACTTATTGGCAATTTATAGAACAAAATCATAAACTAAATATAGTTAGCAATCAAGAAACGATAGGGAAAGTAATTACACAAAATGTATTACAAGAGCAAATAGAACAAGAAGAAAGTGCTAACGAATTATTTGAGGAGTATTATGATAAAGCTATTTTAAAAATGCAAGAAATGACATTAGAAGAAAAAGTTAGCCAAATGTTTTTAGCAAGGTGCCCAGCAAATGATAGCACAAAGCAAGTAATGGAAGAACAACCAGGAGGCTATATTCTGTTTGGGAGAGATTTTGAAAATAAAACAGAAAAGCAAGTAATAGATATGATACAGGAATTCCAAAATGCAAGTAAAATACCTATGATAATAGGTGTAGATGAAGAAGGAGGAAGTGTAGTAAGAGTAAGTAGAAATAAAAAATTAGTAGCACAAAAATATAAAAGTCCGCAACAATTGTATGCACAAGGAGGATTAAGCAAAATAAGAGAGGATGCCATTGAAAAGTCCCAGAGGTTAAAGAGTTTAGGTATTAATTTAAATTTAGCACCAGTAGCAGATGTATCTACAAATCCAAAGGACTTTATTTACGATAGAAGTTTTGGAAAAGAAGCAATAGAAACAGCAGATTATGTAAGAACAGTAGTAGAAGCTATGCAGTCACAAAATATGGCATGTACATTGAAACATTTCCCTGGATATGGAAATAATAAAGATAGCCATAATGCCGTAACTTATGATAATCGTAGTTTAGAAGAATTTCAAACGTCAGATTTTCTTCCTTTTAAAGCAGGAATAGAAACAGGAGCACCTACCATATTAGTTTGCCATAATATAGTGGAAAATATAGAAGCAAATGTACCAGCATCTTTGTCTACCAAAGTGCATAAAATCTTAAAAGAAGAATTACACTTTTCAGGATTGATATTAACAGATGATTTAGCGATGGAAGCTGTAGCACAATATGCAAGTTTAGAAGAGGTAGCAATACTAGCAGTGAAAGCAGGAAATGATGTACTTCTTAGTTCCGATTTTGTGAAGCAAAGAGATGCTATTGTAAAAGCAGTAGAAAATAAAGAAATTACGGAAAAAAGAATAGAAGAGTCTGTTAAAAAGATATTAGCCTATAAATTTGCTATGAAGTTAATGTAAAATGTAAGCTTGGCGAAAAAACGAGAAAACAAGAGAAAAACGGAGGAAATAAAAGGAAAATATAGCTTAAAATGGAATAAAACCTCCTTTTGTATACATAATTTTGCTAAATTTAGAGATTTTATGTATATATTATTTGCAAAAGCTTAAAATATGTAGTATAATAGATATTGTCGCGTAGAAAAAAAGGAGAGTGAAATTTTATTTTAAGCAAAAAAATAAGAAACTGTACGAAAGATATCATGCGATTATTCAAAGTTCTTATGATTGCACTTATCATTGCACTAGCGATAACATTTTTAAAATACAAAGTAGCTTATGCTGTTACCATAGATGGTAAAGAGGTGGGCTATGTAACGAATAAAACAGAATTTGAAAATTTAATACAAGAAGAAATAGTAAATCCGGATGAAGTAAATGTAGCTTATGTAGATATAGAAGCTACACCACAGTATCAACTAATGCTGATTGACAATACAAAAGAAACAAATGAACAAGAAATTTATGCTGAAATTGAACAAACTGCAGTTACTACCTATAGGGTATATGCGATTGCTTTAAATGGAGAAAACACCACATTTGTAAATACACAAAAGGAAGCAGAAGAAGTAGTAGCAAAATTAAAAGAAGAAAATGCAGAAAAAATAGAAGAAATTGAAATTACTGTTAATGAAATATATACGCAGGATTTAAATTCAGTAGGAGAAACAGTAGAGTTAGCATCTGCTATAAATACAGCAGAACAACAAATAGAAGTTACTTATGCAGAGCAGGAAAAAATAAAATCTTGTACATTAGATGGTGTATATTTTAGTGTACAACCCGTATCTGGTCATATTACTTCCAGATTTGGTGCAAATGAAAGCATTAGAGATCATACCCATAAGGGAATGGATATTGCAGCACCAAAAGGAACACCTATTAAGGCAGCAGCTAGTGGTACCATAACGTATGCTGGTTGGATGAGTGGATATGGTTATTTGGTAAGAATTTCTCATGGAAATGGAATAGAAACCTATTATGGACATTGTAGTAAATTATATGTCTCAAAAGGTGATACCGTAGAGGCAGGAGATACAATTGCAGCAGTGGGATCAACCGGAAACTCAACAGGAAACCATTTGCATTTTGAGATTAGAAAAAATGGAAAACAGGTAAATCCACAAACATATGTATATCAGTAAAAAGAAAAAAGTCAATGAACAAAAACATTGGCTTTTTTGTATATAAGAACTAAAAAAAGCGACCTTCTCTCATAGGTCGCTTTCGAAAATAAAAGGGGATGTTTTTCTAAATTAGTTGTAAATAGAAAGGGTATAAATCTATTTACTAACTACAAGTATAATATACCAATGTTTTTTGTCCATTTTGTGAACAAAAAGGAAACATTGTGAAAACATGTCCCCAAAATATCAGGGATAAGTGAGACATTAAAATAAGGAGACAATCTAAATTTTTTTAGATTGCCTCCGAGGAGAAAGTTTATTTTATTTATTTTTTAAGTTATTGCTCTTGAAGCGTAACGGTTAATTCTTTTTCAGTACCATTTCTATTTACTTTAATGGTCATTTGGTCGCCTATATTGTGCGAATTCTTTATTTCATTTAGTTCATCCATTGTGGTAATAGATTTTCCATCAGCAGCGATAATTACATCTCCTGGTTTAATACCAGCTTTTTCTGCTGCAGAAAAGTCATCTACTGCTTTTACGTAAATACCTACTACTAAATTATTGGCTTCAGCAAGTTGCTGTGTTAAGTCTTGTCCAGTAATACCAATATATGGTCTTTTTACTTTTTGATATTCTACCAATTGCTCATAAACTGGTTTAGCAATATTCATTGGAATAGCAAATCCTAAACCTTCTACACCTTCACCAGAAAGTTTCAAAGTATTAATACCAATTACTTCTCCATTACTATTTACCAAAGCGCCACCACTATTTCCAGAGTTGATAGCAGCATCTGTTTGAATTAAAGTATAAGTAACACCGTCGGTAGTAACTTCTCTATTAACGGCACTAATAATACCTCCAGAAACACTATTTTCCATACCTAGTGGGTTACCTATAGCCATAGCAAATTCTCCGACTTGAACACTATCAGAATCTCCTATATCGGCAGCAGTTAAACCAGTTTTATCAATTTTAAGTACAGCTAAATCTGTTTGGTCATCTGTTCCAATAATAGTAGCATCGTAAGCTGTTTCATCGTTATATAAGTAAACGGTAACTTTAGATGCTTCTCCTAACTCATAGAAAGAAGAGGAAGAAGTAGAATTTACAATGTGGTTATTAGTTAAAATATACCCATCTTCTGTCATAATTATACCAGAACCTTCTGCAGAAGCAGTAGAAGTACCATTATAAAATGGAGAACTTACAGAATATTCTACTTTAATACCTACTACAGATGGACGAACTTTGGCAGCTACACCAACACCTGTTTCAGAATAATTAGCTAAAGAAACAAGGTTAGTATTAGCATTTGCAGCAACACTAGAAGACCCGTGTATCCGTGGTAGGAGTAGATGTATTGTTATTTCCTAAAATACTTTCTCTAATACTTGGAACTCCAAAGCAAGTACCAAGTACTACAGCAGTACCAACAATTCCACTAAAGAAAGGCAAAACAACATTTTTTCCAAAATGGCTTTCTTTTTTAGATTTTATTTCTTTTACAGTCGTATAAGTATTCGCTGTAGAATTTATGTTTTCTACTTTTTCTCCTTCTATGATTGTTTTTTTGTCATTTGTTTCTTTTATGTTTTCTTTATTTTCTTCCATAATACTCCCTCGCAAAATAAATTTGGGTTTTGAAAAAGTTACCCATAAACTTTTTATTTACTTTATATCTTACCTCAATTTAAATTTATCATACAATAGGTTTGTGAAAATTGTGTGAAAAAATCTTGATTTTATGAGGGAGAACTTATATAATGAAAAAATAAAGGAAGGAATGATGGATAAAATGAAGAATGAAAAAGGAATGACCTATTTAACGCTATTAATTATATTAGTAATTTTGGCTGTAGTAATTGTAGCAATTGTATTTTTTATAAAAGGAGAATATCAGCAAGAAACCATAGAAAATAGAAAAACAGATTTATTACTTGTACAAGGAAAAGTAACCATGTTAGAAGAAATGGTAGTAGCCAAAAGAGAAGGAGCAGCTTATATAGGAAAGAAAGTAGTAGACAATAAAGAAAATGAACAAATAAAAACTTTATTAGAAAAAGGAATTATTGCAGAAAATGAGGAAAATTTTGATAGTTATTATTTATTAGAAAAAGAAGATTTAGATGCTTTAGGACTTTCTCAATTAGAATTAAAAGAAGGGGAAGTTTATGTAGTGAATTATAAAACAGGAGAAGTTATGATGACAGTACCTGTTACCATAGAAAATACAGAGTATTATACATTATCTAGTATTAGAGAAAGAGATGAAAAATTAAATGCAGAGGCTGGAACAAGCACAGAAAATGTGGCAGACGAAAATGTAGCAGAAACAACAGAAAATGAAGAAAGTACAGAAAACAACGCAGAGGAGCAAGCTCCACAAAATAACGAAGAAGAGTAAGGAAACGAATATGAAAGAAAAAGAAGAAGAAAGATTAAAAGCATTAAAAGAAATAGAAGAAAATTTATACGAGCAAGGATGTAATTCTATTTGTGGTATAGATGAAGCAGGAAGGGGACCACTAGCTGGTCCCGTTGTAGTAGCAGCGGTTATTATGCCAAGAAATTCTATGATAGAAGGCGTGAACGATTCTAAAAAAGTATCAGAAAAAAAGAGAGAAATCTTGTATGAGCAAATTTTGCAAGAGGCTATTAGCTATGGGGTAGGTATTATCGACCAAAAAGAAATTGACAATATCAATATTTTAAATGCTACGAAAAAAGGATTAACAATTGCGGTGCAGTCATTAACAGTAAGACCAGATAGAATTATTGTAGATGCCTTAGAACATATAGATACTTGCCATATTCCGTATACTTCTATTATAAAAGGAGATGCTAAATGTTATAGTATAGCGGCAGCCTCCATTATAGCAAAAGTAACAAGGGATAGAATTATGCGCCAATGGGATGAAATTTATCCTCAGTATGGATTTGCCAAGCACAAGGGATATGGAACAAAAGCACATATAGAAGCAATTAAAGAATATGGATTAACACCAATCCATCGTCTATCTTTTGTAAAAAATATAATAGGTGAGTAGTGAGGAAAATTTATGGATATGATTGAAATTATTCGAAAGAAAAGGGATAAAGAAACGTTAACAAAAGAAGAAATAGAATATTTTGTAAAGAATTATACCGCTGGTATAATTCCAGAAGAACAGGCAGCAGCCCTTGTTATGGCAATCTATTTAAATGGAATGGATGAAGAAGAAACGAAAAACCTTACATTAGCTATGGCATATTCTGGAGATGTACTAGATTTATCTGGCTTAGGAAACGTAGTAGATAAGCATAGTACAGGAGGAGTAGGAGATAAAGTAACGCTTATTTTAATGCCCATTATGGCAGCATTAGGAGTTCCAGTAGCCAAAATGTCTGGAAGAGCTTTGGGATATACAGGGGGAACCATAGATAAATTAGAATCCATTCCAGGTTATAGAGTAAATTTGACAGAGGAAGAGTTTGAGTCTCAAGTACAAAGAATAGGTATTAGTTTAATAGGACAAACCAGTAACTTAGCACCAGCAGATAAAAAGCTATATGCACTAAGAGATATAATTGCTTGTACAGAAAGCATACCACTCATTAGTTCTAGCATTATGAGTAAAAAAATAGCAGCAGGAGCAAGTGCTATTGTATTAGAAGTAACCTGTGGAAATGGTGCATTTATGAAGACAAAAGAAGACGCCACTTCCTTGGCAAAAAGTATGCAAAAAATAGGTAAGCTATGCCAAAAGCAGGTAGTAGCTGTTATTACTAATATGGAAGAACCTTTAGGATACAGTGTAGGAAATATTTGTGAAGTAATAGAAGCCAATAAAGCATTAAAAGAAGGAAACATGGCAAACGATTTAAAAGAAGTGGTCTTTACTTTAGGTGCGTATATGTTGCAACTAGCAGGAAAAGGGCAGGATATTGCAAAAAATAAAGAACAAATAGAAGAAGCCATTCATTCTGGAAAAGCATACCAAAAATGGTTAGAATGGATAGAAGCGCAAGGAGGAGATATTCGCTATTTACAAAATCCAGATTTATGGGAAAAAGCAAATTATCAGTTAGAAATTTATGCACCAAAAGAGGGATATATACAAAAAATAAAAGCAAGAGCAGTAGGAGAAATAGTAGGAAGTTTAGGTGCCGGAAGGCAGACCAAAGAAGATGTAATTGATAAAGAAGCGGGAATTATATTTTATAAAAAAGTAGCAGAGAAAATAGAAAAAGGAGAAAAAATAGCACAAATTTCTACCAATAAGAAAGAAATGATAGAAATTGCCCAAAAGCAATTGCTAGAAGCTATAGAAATAAAAGAAGAAAAACCAAAAAAATTGTTAACTATTTTAGATATTATAGAGTAAAAAATAAAAGTTCACTTCAGGGGAATCCTTTTTATTCCCCTGAAGTGAACTTTATTTATCACCTATACTCTTATGCATAGGCAGACAATATATTATAACTGAATGCTAATATTTCCTTTATCCGGTTTGATAAGAGTTTGAGAAAAAGAATATAGTTCATCGGATTGCATAAAACGATTTAAATCATTCATAGCAATTCCTGTTTCGCAGGATAAAGATTCTAAAGAAGTAGGCACTTCCGATTGGGCTAAAAAACTTTTTAATTTACTCATATCCACTCTATCTTTATCTTCACATTTTGGGCAAACAAGGCTATTAGAAGCAAAGAAAGCACCACAACGTTCACATCTTTTTAATTCCATACAAAAAACCTCCTATTAAAACAAAAAAGTTTACTATTTAAAACGTATTGTATCACATCTTGTCAGAAAAGGAAACAAAAAAATAAAAAAATTTAAAAAGTACTTGATTTTTAAAAAGAACCTATATATAATAATGATAATCGTTATCAAATTGAGGAGGAAAAATGAAAAAGTATAGTAGGCAAAGAGAAATGATATTGCAGTCATTAAGAAACCGAGTAGACCATCCAACGGCAGAAACACTATATGAAGATATAAAAGCAAAAATGCCGGAAATTGGAATTGCAACAGTCTATCGTAATTTGTCAGACTTATGTGAGACTGGTCAAATCGTTAAAATAAAGTCTAAAAATGGACCAGACAGATTTGATGGAAATCCAGAACCACATATTCATTTTGAATGTGATAGTTGTCATGAAATATATGATATTTATATTCATGATGTACAAACCAAAAAAATGGATAACGAAATACAAAGACTAGCAGAAAACATAGGTGCAGAAGCAGAACGTAGTAATATTTGGATTTATGGCTTTTGCAAAAAATGCAAACTGCTAAAAAATATTAATAATTAATAAGGAGGAATTTAGAATGAAAGCATATGTATGTAAAGTATGTGGTTATGTACACATTGGAGAAGAAGCTCCAGAAAAATGTCCACAATGTGGAGCAGGAAAGGAAATGTTTGTATTAAAAGAAGAAACAGACAAAAAAGATTATGCAGACGAGCATAGAATTGGTGTAGCACAAGGATTAGATGAAGAAGTAGTAAAAGGATTAAGAGATAACTTTAATGGAGAATGTTCAGAAGTAGGAATGTACCTTGCTATGAGCCGTCAAGCAGATAGAGAAGGATATCCAGAAATTGCAGAAGCATTTAAAAGATATGCATGGGAAGAAGCAGAACATGCAGCAAAATTTGCAGAACTATTAGGAGAATTAGTATATCCAGATACAAAGAAAAATGTAACATTAAGAGCAGAAGCAGAACAAGGTGCTTGCATGGGTAAAAAAGAATTAGCAACAAGAGCAAAAGAACTAGGATATGATGCTATTCATGATACTGTACACGAAATGTGCAAAGACGAAGCAAGACACGGAAGAGGATTTGACGGATTATTAAAAAGATATTTTAACTAATAAACTTTGAACTTTAGGGACGTTCCTTAAAGTTCAAAAAATAAAAAATAAAAAAATTTAATCTATTCGACAAAAAACACTTAATTTTTTAAGTGTTTTTTATTATACTATTTTAAAATATGGAAAAAATTACCATATAACAAAAGACGAAGGAGGATAAAATTATGCAAAGAGCAGTGGAAAGGTATGTGAAAAAGGGAGGAAATATCCCCACTAGTGTTCTATTGGACGATATGATACAAAAAAGAATACAAAAAAGTATTAATCAACTAATGGAAAAAATAGAACAAAAAAGAAAAGGAGAATCCACTAGATTAGAAAAGGAATTGTTACTTACATTTGCAGAATACAGAGACAAAATTGTATGTATGTTTCAAAATGATTTCACAAAAATGGAAGCAGAAATAAGAGGAATAGAAGAAGTAGAAGCAAAGAAAAATCATAAATGTAAAATGGGACTAGGGAAAAATCTGTTAAAGAAAAATATAGAAGAGGGAATACAAGCATTAATGGAAGAGAAAAAAAGTGAGCCATTATTAAATGTATATGCAGTGGAAAGAACTCTCTATATTTGCCATATGATAGAAGAAGGCATTTTAGAATGGAAAGTAGTAGAAAAAATATTAGGATACAATAGTGCAATTTAGGGACGTTCTTTAAATTGCACCAAAGTGCAAAAAATGTGAAAAAACACTTGCAATTCTAAGAATTTTTTGGTAAAATAGTAAACGTAAAAAATACGCACACTTTACTTAGTTAAAAAAGGGTGCTTGTTCTAAGTAACAAGTCTTTTTTAATGCTAGAAGTAGAGTGGAGGTAGAAACAAAAAGGAGGAATAAAAAATGGCAGTAGTTGCAATGAAACAATTACTAGAAGCAGGTGTTCATTTTGGACATCAAACAAGAAGATGGGATCCAAAAATGGCAGAATACATTTTCCAAGCAAGAAATGGTATTCACATTATCGATCTACAAAAAACATCTAAAAAATTAGACGAAGCTTATAGCTTTATGAAAGAACAAGCAGAAGAAGGAAAAACAGTACTATTTGTAGGTACTAAAAAACAAGCACAAGAGTGCATGAAAGAAGCTGCTGAAAAATCAGGAATGTTCTATGTTAACCAAAGATGGTTAGGTGGAATGCTAACAAACTTTGGAACTATTAGAAAAAGAGTAGACAGATTAAAAGAATTAGAAACAATGCAAGAAGATGGAACATTTGATGTATTACCTAAAAAAGAAGTTATTCTTTTAAAGAAAGAAATGGAAAAACTAGCGAAAAACTTAGGTGGTATTAAAGAAATGACAGAACTATAAGGAGTTATATTTGTAGTAGATCCTAAAAAAGAAAGAATTGCTATTTTAGAAGCTAAAAAATTAAATATTCCAATCGTAGGATTAGTAGATACCAACTGCAATCCAGAAGACGTAGATTATGCAATTCCAGGAAATGATGATGCTATTCGTGCAGTTAAATTAATTGCAGATACTATGGCAAATGCAATCATTGAAGGAAAACAAGGCGAATCTATGGAAATGGGCGAAGAAATGATGGCAGAAGAAACTGTTCAAGAGCCTGAAAGCATGGAAGAAGTAGTAGCAAACGAAGAAGAAACAGTAGAAGAATAAGAAAAATAAAAAGTGAACTTTGGGGACGTTCCTTAAAGTTCACTTAATTAAATAAAAGAACAGAATATTTTAAACTGCATAAAGAATTGCAATTTAAGGAACGTCCCTAAATTGCACCTAATTAGAAAAGAGAAGGAGGAAAAAAGATGATTACTGCAAGTCAAGTAAAAGAGTTAAGAGAAAGAACAGGTGCAGGTATGATGGACTGCAAAAAAGTATTAACAGAAACAAATGGAGACGAAGAAAAAGCCATCGAATTATTACGTGAAAGAGGAATTGCAAAAGCAGCTAAAAAAGCAGATAGAATTGCAGCAGAAGGATTAGTAGCAGCATATCTTTCTGAAGATAGAAAAGTAGGAGCTGTGGTAGAAGTAAATGCGGAGACAGACTTCGTAGCAAAAAATGAAGAATTTAGAAGTTTTGTTGCAGATGTTGCAAAACAAATTGCAGAAAAAGCACCAAAAACAGTAGAAGAATTATTAGAGCAACCTTCTATTGCAGAAGAAGGAAAGACTGTAGGAGAAGTATTAACAGGAAAAATTGCAACTATCGGAGAAAATATGCATATTAGAAGATTTGAAAGATTTGAAACAACAACAGGAACTATCGAAAAATACATTCATGGTGATGGAAAAATTGGTGTACTAGTAGAAATGGAAAATGCAACAGAAGAATTAGAAAAAGATATTTGTATGCAAATAGCAGCAGCTAGACCAGAATTCTTAGATAGAGCTTCTGTACCAGAAGAAAGAGTGCAAAAAGAAATGGAAATTTTAAAAGCACAAGCAATGAATGAAGGAAAACCAGCAGAAATTGCAGAAAAAATGGTACAAGGAAGAATTGGAAAATTCTACGGAGAAATTTGCTTAGTAGAGCAAGATTTTGTAAAAAATCCAGATGAAAAAGTAGGAAAAATGGTAGAAGCAAAAGGAGCAAAAATTATTAGATTTGCAAGATTAGAAAAAGGCGAAGGAATTGAAAAGAAGGAAGAAAACTTCGCAGAAGAAGTTGCAAAACAAATAAAAGGATAAAAAAATACAAAACACCTTGTTTATACAAGGTGTTTTATTATATAATACAGAAAAAAATAGGGAGGAACTTATGAACCAAGAAGAGAAAAAAACAAAAGTTAGTTTTCATATTATTGCAATTGTATGTATTGTGTTGTTTTGCTTTGCTATATCACCTATTACGATGCAAAACGATACCTATTATACCATAAAAATAGGAGAATGGATTGTGCAAAATGGAATAGACATGCAAGACCATTTTTCATGGCACGAAGATTTGCCATATACCTACCCTCATTGGGCATATGATACAGGAATATATTTGATTTATCACCTGGGAGAATTAACAGGAATAGAAAATGGAGGAATGCTTTTTATTTACCTATCTACCTGTATATTGGCTAGTATTTTAGGAATTTTACTATATCACACAGCTAGAAAATTAACAAAAAATGATGTCATATCTTTTTTACTTACTTTGGCAGTAATTTACTTATTAAAAGACTTTATTGCTGCAAGAGCACAGCTAGTTTCCTATATTATTTTTGTATTGGAAGTATTATTTATTGAAAATCTCTTACAAACAAAGAAAAAGAGATATCTTGTGGGATTAGTACTATTATCTATTGTACTTGCTAATATCCACGTAGCAGTATGGCCATTTTTCTTTGTTGTATTCTTGCCATATATAGCAGAATATGTAATTGCAAGCCTTTCGGATATGCACCTTATTGTAAAAGCGAAAACAATTTTTTATACAGTTTTATTAAAAATACAAAGAAACCAAAAAAATAGATTAGAAAAACAAGGAAAAAATACTGAAACCATAGATAGCAAAATACAAAAAACACAAGAAGCATTACAAGTAGAAAAAGCAGAAAAGAAAACAGCTGAGGAAAAGACAGCTTATTTAAGGGAACATCCATTTAAAATAAAAATAACAAAAAATAAAGCCGTAAAATGGTTAGTATTAGTAGCGATAATTTGTGCCTTTACTGGTCTTTTAACGCCAATAGGAGATACCCCTTATACTTATTTAATTAAGACAATGCAAGGCAATACTACAGAGAGCATTAGTGAACACATTCCATTAACTTTATATAACGATAAACCAACGATGGTAGTGCTAACACTATTTTTAATTATTTTAATTTTTACAGATACAAAGATAAAGTTAAGCGATTTGTTTATGTTAGCAGGCTTAGTATTTATGGCATTTATGTCGAGAAGACAGATATCGTTATTGGTATTAATTGGAGGATTTATTTTTGCTAAATTAGTAAACGCATTAGTAAAAAAATATGATCCAGACGGTTGTGCAGAACTTACAAGATTGATGACAACTTGGATTGGTAGATTAGTTACTATTTTAATTGTTTGTATTTTTTCGCTTTCACTATTTATGCCAAAAAGAAATAATAAATTTATTAATACAGCCTCTTATCCAGTGGAAGCCGCAGATTGGATATTAGAAAATTTAGATGTAGAGAACATGCGATTATATAACGAATATAACTATGGTAGTTATCTACTATTTAGAGGAATACCAGTATTTATTGACTCAAGAGCAGATTTATATACTCCAGAATTTAATGGTACCAAAAACGAAGAGGGAGAATATGAAGGAAGAGATATTTTCTCAGATTACATGAACATTTCTTCTATAGGAACTTATTATGAAGATAAATTTGAAAAATATAATATTACACATGTTATCATAGTAAAAAATGCAAAATTAAATATGTTTTTATCTAGAAATGAAGATTATAAGAAATTATATGAAGATAATAACTTTATTATTTACGAAAGAGAAACGGCTATTAGTTAATAAATAACTAGCAACGAGAAAGGGGAAAAATTAAAAAATGAAAAAGAAAAATTTGAAGAAATGGATATGGGTAATCTTACTAATTGTTATTTTACTAATACTTGATCAAGGGGCTAAAATCTACGCAAATTTATCATTACAAGACAATAGTATGTCTATAATAGATGGTATATTGCAACTTACTTATTACAAAAATACAGAAGCAGCGATAGGACTAATCAAAGACAATTTATTTATGATATTACTATTAAATATTTTAATTATAGCCTTTATTATTCGCTTTTTAGTGTTACAGTTTGAAAGAATGAGCATAGGAACCAAAATAGGCTTAGGATTTATTTTAGCAGGAGGATTTAGTAATTTAATAGATAGACTACTATTTGGTGGAGTAATGAATTATATAGACGTGACTGCTATAATAGAAAATTTCCCAATTTTTAATTTAGCAGATGTGTATATTACCATAGGCCTATTGATATTTATAGTAGCGTTTGCAGTATATAATGTAAAACAGTCGATAGAAACCAAAAAGCAAAAAGAGGCAAAGAAAGGACAAGAATAATGCAAATTAAGATTGTGGTAAAAGAAGCAGACGAAGGAAAAAGATTAGATAGCTATATTAGTACAGTAAGAGAAGAACTTTCTAGAATGACAGTTAAAAGATTAGTAGAAGAAAATAAAATTACAGTAAATCAAAAATATGTAAAACCAGCCTATCTTGTACAGCAAGGAGATATCATTCAAATAGAGTTAGAAGAACCAAAAGAAACCACATTAAAAGCACAAAATATCCCTATTTCTATTATTTATGAGGATAAGGATATTTTAGTAGTCAATAAACCAAAAGGATTAGTGGTACATCCTGCCAATGGAAACCCAGATGGTACATTGGTAAATGCCATTCTTGCTCTATGCAAAGATAGTTTATCTGGAATAGGAGGAGAAATTCGTCCTGGTATTGTTCATCGTTTAGATAAAGACACATCTGGATTACTTATTGTAGCCAAAAATGATGTAGCACATGTAAAAATGAGTGAGCAGATAAAGAATAGGGAAGTAAAGAAAACGTATATTGCCTTAGTAAGAGGAATTGTACCAGAACAAGAAGCAACCATCGATATGCCAATTGGCAGAAGTAGTAAAGATAGAAAGAAAATGGCAGTAACTAAAAACGGAAAACAAGCAATTACACATTTTCGTGTATTGAGTCGCTTTCGTACACAAAATGCCTCTTATACTTTATTAGAAATAAAAATAGATACAGGAAGAACCCATCAAATAAGAGTGCATATGGCAGAAATTGGACATCCTGTAATAGGAGATATGTTATACTCCAATGGGAAAAATGAATTCGGCGTAGAAGGACAATGTCTGCATGCGCAAAAATTAGAGTTCAAACACCCAATTACAGGACAACAAATGAAATTAGAAGCACCCTTGCCAGACTATTTAAAAGAAATATTAGAACAGCTAGAAAAGAACAGAATAGACTAGAAAAGTAGAGGATTCTAACCATGCATTTACCTGTAAAATATTTTATTTAAATTAGTGCTAAGTTGTTGGAATTCTTAGGGAAATAACGGATAACTTTTTTAGAAGGAAAAGGAGGGATAAAAATTTGGAAGAACGATTGCAAAAGTGGATAGCAAACCAAGGAATTCTTTCCAGAAGAAAAGCAGAAGAGGCTATTTTGCAGGGAAAGGTAACTGTAAATGGCAAATTAGTCACAGAGTTGGGAACAAAAGTGGATGGAGCAAAAGATATTGTTACATATGAGGGAAAAGTTATCCAAAAACAAGAGCAAAAAGTATATATTTTGCTCAATAAACCAATAGGATATGTTACTACAGTACAAGATCAATTTAAACGAGATACGGTTATGGACTTAGTAAAAGATTGCAAATATAAGGTAGTTCCAGTAGGAAGATTAGATATGTATACATCAGGAGCACTCATTTTAAGTAATGACGGAGATTTTATTTATGAGGTAACACACCCGAAACATGAAATTACCAAAACCTATACGGTTACAGTAAAAGGAATTATTACACAAGAAGAAAAAGAAAAACTAGAAAAAGGTGTAGAAATAGAGAATTATATAACAAGACCAGCTTTAGTAAAAATATTAAAAACCGATACAGAAAAAAATATTTCTAGAATAGAAATCACCATACATGAAGGAAAAAATAGACAAGTAAGAAAAATGTGTGAGACAATTGGAAAGAAAGTGCTAGCACTACACAGAAGTAAAATTGCAGAAATAGGTGTAAAAGATTTACCGTTAGGAAAATGGCGCTATTTAAGCAGGGAAGAAGTAGAGAAAATAAGAAAATAAGGGATAATGATTTACATTTGCCTATAGATTAAAAAGCTATTCCTACAAAATTCTAAAATTGTTAAAAATAAATAGTTCTAGAATTTTGTAGGAATAGCTTTAAGAATACTTTTCTAAAAATTCAGATGCATTCATAATTTCTGGTTTATCGATATTAATATCGTCAAAATCTTTGTCTCCTGTTATAAAAATATCGACATCTTCAATAATTGCAGTGTGCAAAATAATATAGTCATCTTTATCTCTAATTTCAAATAATTTATTTTCTACTGTAGTAAGAATGTTAGTATCTAACATAACTTTCATACTAATGCTTCTTTCTATTTTTTCTAAATTCTTTTATCATTTTTACAACATCTTCTTCGGTTTCTAAACCAAGTCTTTCTGCCTCTCCATCAAATACGTCTTGTATTCTTTCTAATGCAAGCATTGCCGAATTTTGAATAACTATGTCATTACCTTTTTGAATAAAAAGAATTTTACTTCCCTCTTTTAAACCTAACAAGTCTCTAATTGATTTAGGGATAGTTACTTGCCCTTTTGTGGTTACTTTTGCTAATTCCATAAAATCACTTCCTTTCGATTTCCTTACTTTCCTTACTTATATTATATGATATTTTATAAAATTTATCAATATTTTTGAAGTAAATTTAGGAAAAACAAAATACTAAATGTTTTTGAAATACAATAACTATTGAAAAATACTCTTATTATGTTATAATCTATACTATCAATAGAGTATCAAATTTTTTTAAGATAAGTTTTCTAAATGCTCATTTGATAGCTATGTGTTACTCAAAAAGTAAATACTATTCTAAAATAGTATAAGTTTAAAAACAAAAGAAAAAGGAGATTGAAAGTTGGAAACACAAAAGTTTATCCCAGAAGGATGGGAGGAAAATTTTAGACCAGTGTCGAAAGAATATTTGTACAAGGCAATGCAAACAGGTACAACGATGCAGGGACTTGTAAAAAAATGTGATGCAGCCTATAATCTCTATGTAGATTTTGGAAATCAGCTAGTGGGAATGATTCCGAGAGAAGAAGTAGAAGCGGTAAATGTAGACGAAACTGGTTTCCCAAAGCCGAATATCTGTATTAGCAAAGTCAATCATTATGTGCAATTTAAAGTAAAGGGAATAGGCAACTACGATAATAAATTTATTTTATCCAGAAAAGCAGTAGGAAAAGAAGCAATGGATTGGGTAAAAAACGAGTTAAAAGAAGGCGATATTGTACATGGAATTGTAAAGAGTGTGCAACCATATGGAGCATTTATAGAGATTGGAGGAGGCATAGTAGGGCTGTTACATATAGAAGATATTTCTGTAGCAAGAATAAAATCTCCATTAGAAAGACTAAAAATTGGACAAAAACTGCAAGTTGTGGTAAAATACATAGATAGAGGGCAAGATAGAGTACTTTTATCCTATAAAGAACTATTAGGTAGCTGGGAAGAAAATGCCAAAGAATTTGAAGAAGGTTCTGTTGTCATTGGAATAGCAAGAGAAGTAGAAAAGGCAAAAAATGGAATCTTTGTAGAATTAAAACCAAATTTAGTAGGAATGGCAGAGTACAAAGAAGGAATTGCTTATGGGCAAAAGGTAAATGTCTTTATCAAAAAGATTATCCCTGAAAAGAAAAAAATTAAACTAATGATTCTATAAATGCAAAAGAAAATAAAAATTTAAAGTAAAAAGGTATCATATAGGGAGGAATGAACTATGGTAGAAGATAACGAAATTAAAGCGTTAGTATCTCCATTTGCGATTCGCGAGGGAGAAATTAAAACATTTGATGGAAAAGACGGATATGTTTCTATGAATCAAATTATTCACAAAATTAATATGGGACATATAGGAGATATTCATTTTAGAATATTAGAATTGGTAAATGAATTTGAATTCATTACATCCAGACAGATTTTTCAATTGTTACAATGGAAGGGAATAGAAATAAAATCACAGGATAAATTAAATAACAAATTGGAGCAATTAGTAAAATCTAAAATATTAACAAGATATTACTTCAATTCTGAAGATGGAAAAGGAATTTATAGAATCTATTGTTTAGAAAAAAAGGGAAAATATTTACTAAATTCCAGAGGAATAGAGTGTAAATGGCAACCAACAGATAACACAAAACCAGTACCTATGATTAAAAAAAGATTAGCAGGAAATCAAGTATTAATTGCTTATTTGAGAAAAGTAAAAGCATTTGATTCTTACGTTCCAAAGCCAACACTAAATGCGAAAATGGCTGGAAAAGTATTTAAAGCAACAGGTGGAAGCGTAAAACTTACCAAAAATAAAAAGACAATTCAATTTCTATTTGAAGTTATTAGAAGAGAAGAGGACTGGGAAAAGAAATTAGTAGATAAAATGAAATTATATCAAGATTTCTATGGAAATTTTCAAGTAGGAGATTCTGGATTTATGTCTATGCCACAGTTAATTATCGTTTGTGAAGATGAAAAGCATATGGCAGAAACATTTAAAACAATAGTGATGAACCAAGTAGAAATTCCACAAATTAAACTATACTTTACTACAGATTTAAGACAAAACGAAGAGACGCTGGACAAAACATTAGTAGAATTTAAACTAGACGAGACAACTAAAAAATACAAAATGCAAGAAGTAGAAGTAAAATTATTGGGGATTTAAATGTCTCATTTAAGCCAGGAATTAAGTGTGACATGTCTCATTTAACCCTGACTTGAATGGGACACTAGGAGAAAAAAGTCGAAAAATTATGGAAATAAGTTGTTAGAAGAAAGCAAAATAATAAAGTAAGAAAAAATAAAGAAATTGTATAATCCTTCTCGTAAGAATAAAGCGAGGAGGAATTTTTATGCAGAAACAAAAGAATAAACAAAAGGGAATTACATTAATTGTCTTAATTGTAACTATTATTATTTTAATTATATTAGCTGGAGTTTCTATTAATATGATAGTAGGACAAAATGGAATTGTAACACAGGCACAAAAAGCAGACGAATTAACTACACAGACTAGACAAAAGGAAGCAATAGAACTAGCTGTAGCATCCGTGCAAGCACAAGGAACATTAGAAATAGATAAAGAAAAGTTGGAGACAGCATTACAAGAGCAATTAGGAAATACAGAATATGAATTAACGGAAAATGGAGATAGTTTTTTTGTAAACATTTCCAAAACAAGCAATGTCTATCGTATAGGAAAATTAGGGGAAGTGATTCAAGAAGAAATAGTAGAAATAAAAACAGCAAAAGAATTAAAAGAATTTAGAGACGATGTAAATAATGGTAATGATTATAAAGGAAAATATATAGTTTTAACTGCAGACATAAACTTAAATTCAGGTGAGCAATGGATACCTATAGGAAAATATGTAAATGAAGCCAGTACGCCAGAAGATACAAGAAATAGATACTTTGCAGGTGTTTTTGACGGAAGAAATTATTCGATTAGTGGTATTAATATAAATACTACAGATAAAGTACAAGGTCTTTTTGGGTTGAACCTTGGAGGAACTATTAAGAACTTACGAATTACAGAATGTAATATAGTAGGAGGCATAGCAACAGGAGGAATAGTGGGATATAATTATAATGAGGCACAAATTATTAGTTGTTCTGTAAATGGAAATATAGAAGGCGTGGGTTCCCAAATAACAGGAGGAATAGCAGGAAACAATGTTAGTAATTCTATAATAGAAAAATGTGTGAACTCGGCCACAGTAACAGGAAATATATTAATAGGAGGAATTACAGGGTATCAATCAAATGGAGCCAGTGTTAATAGCTGTTACAATGAAGGGTGCGTTTCTAGTAAAAGTAATACTGTAGGAGGTATAGTAGGAAGAAATAACGGAGAGCAAGTACTTATAAAAAATTGCTATAATAAAGGAACAATACAATGTGAAGGAAGTAATCTAGGAGGAATAATAGGCAAAAATGATACAGGAACAGTAATAAATTCCTATAATATAGGAAAAATAGAATATGGAAATAAAGAAAGTAGTGGGTATATTGTTGGGTCTAATTCCTTAAATGGGAATATTTCTAAGTGCTGTTATTGGAAAGATGAAGCAGATTTACAAGGAGATGGTTCTACAATTGGAAGTTATTCAAATCTAATGGAATTAAACAACAAAGATTTTTCTGAGATTTCTGTCATAATAAATGATGAAAATGCATTTAAACAAGATACAAATAATATAAACAATGGTTATCCAATTCTTAACTGGCAGTGAGATGAATAATAGAAATAAAAATTATCTAAAATACAGAGTATTTATCATTATAACTACTCTGTATTTGTTCTTGTTGTTTTGGTAATATTTTGATGTAGTTGTAGCTGCTAATAGGAATAATAAAAATATAGAAAATAGAGTCAATGTAATAAAACTTGAAAAAATATTGATTATGTGTTAAAATGTAGTTATAAAAATCTTAATTTAGTGCAAAATAATACAAATAAAAATCTTGATTTGGTGTAAAATAGTATAAATGAAAAATTGATTTTTGGAAAAGGAGAGAAACTTATGAAAAGAAAGGTATATAATAAATTAATAGAATGGAAACAAAATAGTAATGGAAAAACGGCATTACTAATAGATGGAGCAAGGCGAGTGGGGAAAAGTTATATAGTACAACAATTTGCACAAGAAAATTATAAAAGTTTTATCTTAATAGATTTTAACAAGGTTTCAAAAGATGTAAAAAATTTATTTGAATATTATTTGAATGATGTGGATACATTATTTTTATATTTATCGAATTACTTTAATGTAACTCTTTATGAAAGAGAGAGTTTGATTATATTTGATGAGGTTCAATTGTATCCAAAAGCAAGGTCAGCTATTAAATATCTAGTAGAAGATGGACGTTACGACTATATAGAAACAGGTTCTTTAATGTCTATTAAGAAAAACGTAAAAGATATTTTAATTCCTTCGGAAGAACAACATATGGAGATGTATCCAATGGATTTTGAAGAATTTTTATGGGCACTTGGAAATGAAACATTAATGGATTTCATTAAAAAATGTTATGAGGGAAAAAAGCCATTAGGTCAAGTAATGCATAGAAAAGCCATGGATTATTTTAGGCAATATATGATTGTGGGAGGAATGCCACAGGCGGTGGAGGAGTATGCAAATACTAAGGACTTTCATAAAGTGGATCAAATAAAAAGAAATATTTTAGATTTATATAGACAGGATATAGGCAAGCATGCAGAAGGATATCAATTAAAAGTAGAAAGCATATTTGATGAAATACCAGCACAATTGCAAAAACATGAGAAAAAATTTAAATTATCTTCACTAAAAAAAGAAGCAAGATTTAGAGAGTATGAAGATGCCATGTTTTGGTTAAAGGATGCCATGATTATAAATCCTTGTTATAATACTACAGAACCAAGTATAGGATTAAAATTAAATATGGATTATATGACTTTAAAATGCTATATGGCAGACACAGGACTTCTAATCTCCCATTCTTTTGATGAAAATGGAATTGTGACAGAAGAGGTTTATAAAAAAATATTATTTGATAAATTAGACTTTAATGAAGGTATGATAATGGAAAATGTGGTAGCACAAATGTTGGTCGCTTCTGGGCATAAATTGTATTTTTATTCTAATCCTTCCAGAGAAGATAGTGCTAGTAGAATGGAAATAGATTTTTTAATTGCAAAGTCTAAGATAAGTAGCAGGCATAATATTTCGCCTATAGAGGTAAAATCAGGAAAGAATTATACACTTTCTTCTTTAAAAAAATTTATGAATAAATATAAAGAGCAACTATATATACCATACATTATTCATACAGGAGATTTCAAAGAAGAAAATAGAGTAGTGTATTTACCAATTTATATGACAGCATTATTATAAAAACGCGGAGATAGTAATTATCTCCGCGTTACTTATACTTATTTTTTTCTCTTAAATTCAAACGAAATAGCATCTGCATTGTTAAATAAAAAGTTAGCATCAGACGTATCTGTTTGAATAGGATTATCATCAAAAGTAATATCATCAGAAGTATATTTTGCTTTCTTTTTATTTGCATATGGATCTTCTGCAATACCTGTTGTAAATTTTTCAAAATTGAAATTCTTCTCTGTTTTTGGCTCTTTATATTTTGCATCCATAAAATCTAACTTACCATCACATAAATCAATGCTACCTTTATTAGACTTCCATTTAAATAAACAAGATTTAAATCCTAAAGAACGTACTTTATCTGCTGCAAATTTAGCTTTCCATGCCCAATCAATACCACTTAATTTAGGGTCATATTTTCCTTTATCTGTGTCATAACTATTTCCAAATTTCCAGTAACGAACATTACCAAATTCTTTTTCCCACCATGAATTTTCTTCAATAGAATTATTACCAAATACTAATTTATTAATGCAGTTCGATACAATGGTTTGTCTGTATTTTGCATCTGCTTCACCCAATTGAGCAAGTGTTTGTGAAGAAATAGTAGTACCTACTTTATATTTACGATATAAAGTAAATATTGCCTCTGTAGCTGGTGATAAAAATTCAGGGAATTCATCAATATATAAGAAATGAGGAATTCTTGTATTTTCATTACCAGGTCTTCTAAGTACAGCATTTTGCATTAAAAGAATAAAGAATAATCCAAAAGATTTATGTACGGAAGAACCTAAATCTCCTCTTCTAGTGCAAACTAAAGTAATTTCTCCATTGGCTAATGCATCGTCATAATTAATATTTTCCGTTCTGTTACAAAGAATATTTCTTACACCAGGATATTTCAATAATTCGTCAATAACAGAAATAGCATATTGTACATCTTTTTCTGTCTCTGCTCTTCTAGGAGCATTTGAATAAAAATATCTTTTAAAATATTGAATCGTACTTGCATATTCCTTGGCTAATTCTTCTATTTCTTCTAACTTCTCACAATATTTTTGTGCTAAATCAAAATTCGTAAAGATAGCAAGGATATCTTCTAATGTTGGAAGATAATCTTTATCTCCTCCATGGAATAGAGGAAAAGCAGCTCTTAACAAAATACATACATTTTCTACTGCTTGGAAGGTGTTATTTTCTACTGTTACCTTTTGAATGTTATCTGCAGTAGATTGATACATACTTCTAATTACATAGTTAATGACATCAGCTGTTTGAGAAGCATTTTTGTATACAAAAGGGTTTAAGCCTTTTGAGTCTACATTATTAGGGTCTACTAAGTTATAAGGCATATGATAACAATTTGCTACTTCTATAATATGAGAAATAGATTCATAATCAGGAGAGATAGAAGTAATACCTAAATCTTTATAGACAAATTTTCCATCTACTTCACCTATAATCATCTTTTTCATAAAAGCCTTATATAAGGAAAGTTTGCTACTATTTGGTGTTAGCATGGTTAAGCTAAAGTTTTCGTTAATATAATCATTATGATAAGGACAGTTTAAAGTAGCAATACCAGTTTTTAAAGCAGTAAATCCCATCTCTTTTGCTATATTTTTAAAGAAAAACTTTTTATCAATGTCTCTTGCCATCATTGGTTCAAAAACAAGAGATGTTTTTCCAGAACCAGAAGGACCAACTACTAAAAATTGATTAAAACGACTTTCTTCAGGAATAATGGCTTTTCTTCCTGTCTCTTTATCCATACAAATAAACATTTCGCAAGCATATGGACCAGTTCCTGTAGTTACTTTGCTTAATTTTATTCCACCATAATCCCAAATAGATTCTTGCCATAACCTTGTATCGTTAACACCTTTATATAAGAAGTTAAAGATAATTGGTGCTGTGGTAAGTGGAATAAATAAAGAGATAGCGGTTAAAGCAGGTTTAAATAACTCAGGAAATTGTGTTGCTAAAACACCATAGTTAGGTAGAGAAATTAAACCAAACCAAATTAACTCATTTACCCATTGTACCACCATAGAAATGCCTATAATATACAGAGCAATAACATATAAGTCGAAAAACATTTCTTTCTTTTTATTAGAGGTAACAAATTTGGAACCATAACAAAATAAAAAAGCAAATACAGGACAAGCCAGTGCAAAAGTATACATGAATGGTCCCCAATACGAAACAGATACTCCTGTAAAAATCAAAAATAATATTTCTACCAATCTATCTACAACAAAATAAATAGATAAGAGGGTTAAGATATAAGTAAAAAATGTATTTCTATCTGTTTTTAAAAACTTCAAGAATTTATCTAAGTATTTCAAACATTCCACCACTTTCTATTTTCAATTTATTAAAATTCTACATATCTATTATCCTACAAAATGGGCAAAAACACAAGTACTTTCGTGAAAAAAAGAATAAAACTCTTGAATATTTTTCTATTTATTACTATAATCATATAATAGTGAAAATAAAAATAGAAAAAGGAAGGAAAGAAGATTGAGTAGGGAAAAGAAAGAGGGCAGAAAACTAAAAGGGGAAAGTTTTATGCAAGGAGTTATGGCTCTTATGTTTTCACAAGTGCTAATTAAACTCCTAGGCTTAGTATATAAATGGTATTTAACCAACAAAGAAGGATTTGGGGACGAAGGAAATGCAATTTATAGTGCAGGTTTTTCCATTTATGCACTTTTGCTTACTATATCCTCCACAGGAGTGCCAAATGCAGTATCTAGATTAGTTTCTGCACAAATTGCAAAAGGAGATTATAGGGGAGCCCACCGTATTTTTAAAATAGCATTGGCAACATTTGCTGTCATTGGATTAATTGGAACTATGCTTTTATTTTTCGGAGCCCATTACATTTCCAATGTTTGGCTTGCTATTCCAGAATCGGAATTAACATTAGTAGCATTATCGCCAGCTATTTTCTTTGTAGCTATTGTTTGTGTATTTAGAGGATTCTTCAATGGTAGAGGCAATATGAAAGCCATGGCAAATTCACAAACGATTGAGCAATTATTTAAAACACTCTTTACTATATTGATTGTAGAAATTGTAGCGGTAAGTTCTGGAGTAAATACTACATTAATGGCAGCAGGTGCTAATTTAGCCACAACATTTGCTACCATTACCAGTTTTATTTATCTATTTTTCTATTATAAAGTGCGTAGAGAAGACTTAGCAAAAGAAATTGTAACTTCTCGCCCTTATAGAACGAAAAGTATAGCCGGAACTGTGAAAAAAATATTGTCGGTATCCATTCCTATGTCACTAAGTTCTATCTTAACATCCATTAATAGAAATATAGACTCTACAACAGTGGTAAGAGGGTTAAAAAGCTTTTTAACAGAGGCAGAAGCCAAAGCACAATATGGAATTTTAAGTGGAAAAGTAGATACATTAACATCTCTTCCCTTATCTTTTAACATAGCTTTTGCTACAGCCTTAGTACCAGCTATTACTACAGCGAAAACAACAGGAGATATGGAAACAGGAAGAAAAAGAGTGTCCTTTTCTCTATTAGTTACTATGTTAATAGGGTTGCCATGTATGGTAGGCATGATTATATTTGCACAGCCAATTTTAAATTTATTATTTCCAAATGCACCAGAAGGAGCCTTTATCCTGCAAGTAAGCTCGCTGGCTATTATCTTTACAGTGCTAGAACAAACTGTAAATGGTGCTCTGCAGGGATTAGGAAAAATATTGGTGCCAGCCACTGCACTTTCCATAGGTGTTATACTAAAACTAATTTTAAATTTAGTTTTAGTGCCTATTCCAGCAATAGGAGCAGCAGGAGCAGCTTTTGCAACAGTAGTATGCCATGCCGTTGCGTTTTTGATTGGATTTACCGTATTAAGAAAAAATATGAAATTGGGATTAAGCTTTTCTAAATTTATTGTAAAGCCCCTTTTAGCAAGTGGAATGATGTCTATTTGTGCTTATGGAGTTTATTTACTATTAGGAGGTATAAATGCAGGAAAAATGGCTACAATAATAGCAATTATCGTTGCCATCATCGTATATGTTCTTTCTGTTTTTGTACTTAAAATATTAGATAAAGAAGAAATAAAAATGATACCATACGGCTATAAATTAAATAAAATCTTAGAAAAAATTGGCTTATACAAATAGTCTGTAAGCCACTAAAATAGTAGGTTTTAGAGGTGATACTTTTGGAAAACCTACTGGCAGAAAGGTTTGCAAGAAAAAAACGCAAAAAAAAGAAGGATTTTGAAAAAGATTGGCGAATAATGTTAATAGTAGATAGGAAAACGTGTCTACATATGAAACTTAAGTAGGAGGTAATTTAAATGAACAAATCTGAGTTAATCGCAGCTATCGCAGCTAAAACAGGTGCAACAAAAAAAGACGCTGAAGCTTCAGTAAATGCTTTCGTTGATGTTGTAACAGAAACTTTAACAAAGGGAGACAAAGTACAACTTGTTGGATTTGGTTCTTTCGAAGTAAGAAAGAGAGCAGCTAGAAAAGGAAGAAATCCACAAACTAAAGAAGAAATTAAAATACCAGCTTCTAAAGCACCAGTATTCAAAGCAGGAAAAGCTTTAAAAGATTTAGTAAATAAAAAATAATTTGTGAGATTTATATAAATATATGAATTCATATGTGAGAGTAGAAACAAAATTTCTGCTCTTTTTTCTTGTGTAAATAAGCGCAACCTAATAGAAATAGGTAAAACAAGTGTTAGAAGTGAAAATTTTCTTACTGCTGTTTAGTTATTTTTTTGCAAAACATACATATATTTTTTTATGAGGTGTATTGCATGCAAGTGGTATGGAAAAAGAAACAAATCATTTCTATTAGTATTTTAATTGTCTTTGCCATATTGGGAACAACTTCCTTCTTCCTATTTTCTTCTATGGCAACAGAAGAAACGGAAGAGGAAACAAAAGAGTATATTAAATGGGTAGATTTTCAAGTAACAGAGGAAGTACTAGAAAAAACAGCTCAAATAGATATTAGCTCCCATACAAAAGAAGGAGAGGTAGAGATAAATTGGATAGAATTAATTGCGTACTTAGCAGCAAAATATGGTGGTAATTTTAAGAACTTTAAACAAAAAGACTTAGATGGATTAGTAGAAAAGTTGCAAAAGGGAGAATGCATGGAAAACATTACACAAAATATGAAATTATATCCTTATTATCTAGAAGCTTATACAGCTATTTTAAAAGAGTTTATTGGAGAATATGAAATAGAAGTACAAAAAGAAGATGGAAGCAAAGAATTTCAGAAAAAATATGGAATAAAAGCCTTTCTGCCTATTGCCAAAAATTATGGATTTAGCCATTATGATGATTTTGGAGCAGCAAGGTCTTATGGATATAAAAGAACACATTTGGGAAATGATTTAATGGGAGCGATAGGAACCCCTATCATAGCAGTAGAGTCTGGAGTAATAGAAGCAGCACGGATGGAATCAATATGGAGGTTGGAGAATAGGAATTCGTAGTTTTGATAAAAAGAGATACTACTACTATGCCCATTTAAGAAAAGACCATCCATTTGCCAAAGATATAGAAGTGGGGAAGACAGTAAAAGCAGGGGATGTAATTGGCTATTTAGGAATGACAGGATATAGTAGTAAAGAAAACGTAAATAATATCAATGTTCCA
Organism: uncultured Clostridia bacterium; assembly: GCA_944386655.1. Taxonomy (GTDB): domain Bacteria; phylum Bacillota; class Clostridia; order TANB77; family CAG-508; genus UMGS1663. The sequence continues at coordinate 43,089 of CALXBX010000035.1, forward strand.
CACTTGCATTTTGGGTTGCAATTAATATTTGATGAAGTACAAAAAGAAGGAACGAATCAAATTTGGATTGACGTATATGCCATTATTAATTTTTTAAGAAAAAATCGTTCGGAAGTGTATAAGGCATATGAAGATACAAAAGATTATGAAAGAAAGTATGATTTTATGGAAGAAAGTTTGTATGAATGAGAAAATAGGGAATCATCTAGTAAGGAAAGATATTCCCTATTTCTTTATTAAAAATTATAATGAAAAAGAAAGAAAAAAGTAGGGGAAAAATAAGATAAAAAATACTAAAATTTTCTTCTTAATTGTCTTACAATACCGAATACTTTCACCTTTCGAGTAGAAAAATCTTTGTTTGTATAAAAAGCAGGTTCATATTGTTCAGAGAAAGCTTGCAATACAATTCCTTTATCCGTCTTTTTCACCTTTCGAATAAGATAGCTTTGTGGTGAAATACATAAAAGAAGAATGTCTCCTGATACAAAATCTGAGCTCTCTTCTAAAATGATAATGTCATTTTTCCAGATAGAAGGGAGCATGCTGTCATCCATCATAGGAATGGCAAAGTAAGATTTATAAAGAGAAAAATCTTCTAAGGAGAGTATTTCTGTAGGTGTAGAATGTTGTATATAATCTTGTATACTTGCATAATAAGGAATTCCATTTTGCTGGGGGTCTTCTAGATATCCAGCTTTTTGGTAAAGTTTTAAATAATCCATTTGGTACAACTTAGCTAATTTTTGTAATAAAGCAGGTGTTACTTTTCTAGTTCCATGTTCTATCATATTTAAATGACTGTAAGAAATTCCAGATAATTCATTTACTTTTCTTAAACTTAAATGTTGCGTTTTTCTAATAGATTGTAAATAAGTTCCTAGTTCTAATGCAGTTAGCATTTTTTTCACTCCGTTTCTATAAATTTGTATTTTATAAATAAATGACTAGATTTTTATAAGAAGTATAACATACGTGTTCACAAAAGTAAAACATTTTTGTAAAAAATATTGACAAAAATAATATATAAAGATAAAATGTTCACAAAACAATAACAAAAGAGGAGAAAAAATGGAAAATAAAAGAAGAAAGAAAAAGAGAGATGAAAACGAAGAAGAATATAATAGAGGTTTTATAGAAGCCATATGTTCTATTTTAGTAGGAATACTATTAGGTCTTTGGTTTTTATGGTGGTCCTTATCTTAATATAACTTACCACAATATACAGTTTCCAATATTTTACTAATTTGTCGAAAAAAAGACAAAGAATATTGTCGAATAGTGTTGAAAAAATAAAAATAGTAGAATATAATGTACAGGAAAGGGAAATATTGTATAGTCACAAAAGGAGTATATAATATTATGAATGAAGAAATTTTACAAAAGATAGAAGTTCAACTTTCCTGGTATGAAAGATGGATTTTAAAAATTGCAAAAAAGACGGTTGTGAAGATTTATCATATAGGAAGAATAGATGGAATAAATGGCATGTTATAAAAAGAATGAAATTTTTCATTCTTTTTTTGATGAAAATATTGACAAATGATATTTTTTAGTATTATAATAATAACTGTCGCAAGACAAATGCCAGTTATAGATGCAGATGTGGCGGAACTGGCAGACGCACAGGACTTAAAATCCTGCGAGGGTTAAACCTCGTGCCGGTTCGATTCCGGCCATCTGCACCAAGCATAAAAGCTATGAAGTATTGATAAATCAGTATTTCATAGCTTTTTTACGTGTAAAAGTAATGCAATAAACAATTAGATATAACTTTAAACATATTCACTTGGTAAGCTATTAGATTTTTTTAGTAAAAATATGATATAGGTTATATAAAATTTAAAAGAGATTATAAAATTACTAGAAAAAATTGGTTTTTGTGTTAGTGTTATAGACTTGAAATTATATTTTGGAAAATATAACAAATAGAATCGAAATTACATCTGCAGGTGGTTTACCACAAGAACTATCACAAGAAGAATTTTTAGAAGGAGTTACTGCTCCAAGAAACAAAGAACTTATTAGAGTATTTAAAGATGTTGATTTAATTGAAAACATTGGCTCTGGCGTTTTGAGAATCTTAGATGCATATGATAAAAGTTGTTTTAAATTCATGGATCATTTTTTTTTTTTTTTATTTAAGTATAAGGAAAATCCATTTGAATATGATGATACTGCAAAAGTAAAAAGCAGTAAGTTAGGCAGTAAGAAAAGCAGTAAGTTAGCAGTAAGTGAAGAACAAATTTTAGAACTATGCAAAACAGAGAAATCATTAAAAGAAATTGCACAGCATTTTGGGTATAAAGATGTATATAAATTTAAAAATAATTATATAA
>CALXBX010000036.1 GCA_944386655.1 uncultured Clostridia bacterium
CATCTAATAAAATTATATCAAATTATGGTAACTAAATCAAGGCTAAGAATTTTTAATAAAGATTTGTGCCTTTCGCAGACGAAGCGAAAGCGAAGGCAAGAAAGGAATGATAGTAAAAATGGAAAAAACAGTAGCATTTTATACCTTACGGTTGTAAAGTAAATCAATATGAAACAAATGCTATGATAGAGCAGTTTATAAAAGCAGGGTATACCATAAAAAATTTTACAGAAAAAGCAGATATCCATATTATTAATACTTGCACAGTTACCAATATGGCAGATAGAAAATCGAGACAAATGCTAAGAAAAGTAAAAGAGCATAATCCAGAAGGAATTTTAGTAGCTTGTGGTTGTTATGCCCAAGTGGCAAAAGAAGAATTAGAAAAAATACCAGAAATCAATCTTATATTAGGAATTAATGAAAAGAATAAAATAGTAGAATATGTAGAAAACTATGCAAAAGACCATTCCCAAAAAGAATGTATCACAGATGTTATGTATCAAAAAGAGTTTTTAGACTTTGGAACAACAGAGTATACAGATAAAACGAGAGCAGTAGTAAAAGTACAAGATGGTTGTGATAGATTTTGTAGCTATTGTATTATTCCCTATGCAAGAGGGCATGTAAGAAGTAGAAAAATAGAAAATGTAGTACAAGAAGTAGAAAAAATTGCGGAAGAAGGAATCAAAGAAGTAGTCATTACTGGTATTCATATTGCCTCTTATGGGAAAGATTTTAAAGAGAAGAAAAATCTAATAGATTTATTAGAAGCAATAGAGCCAATTAGAGGAATAGAAAGAATTCGTTTAGGTTCTTTAGAACCAACCATTATCACAAAAGAATTTTTAAATAGATTACAAAAATTAGAAAAAATATGTCCGCACTTCCATTTATCTTTGCAAAGTGGATGTGATGCTACACTGCAAAGGATGAACCGAAAATATACTACAGAAGAATTTAGAACTAGCGTGCATCTTTTAAGAGAATATTATCCCGATGTAGCATTAACTACCGATGTCATTGTAGGATTTCCGGGAGAAACGAAGGAAGAATTTAAGCAGACTTATGCATTCTTAAAAGAAATTGACTTTTATAAAATGCACATTTTTCCTTATTCTCCTAGAAAAGGTACAAAAGCAGCTGTTATGCCAAACCAAGTAGAGGCAAAAATAAAAGAAGAAAGAAGTAAGAGACTAATAGAATTATCTAACGAAAATGAAGCAAGACAAAACGAAAAAGAAATAGGAAAAATAGTAGAAGTATTATTAGAAGAAGAGGATGGAGAATTTTTGAAAGGGCATACTGCAAACTATCATCTGATAAAAGTAAAAATGAATCCACAATTTTTAAATACCATTCAAAAGGTAAAAGTAGAAAAAGTAGAAGAATTCGTGTCTTATGCAGTTGCAATTGAGCAAAATGTGTAATATAATGTAAAACAATAAAAAAGCAGAGGAGAGAAGAACATGCAAGAAGTGAATTTAAAAGAAAAATATTTAAAATTTTTTGAAAGTAAAGGTCATAAAATTATACCAAGTGCACCACTTATTCCAGAAAATGATCCTACCTGTTTATTTAATACAGCAGGTATGCAACCATTAGTACCATATTTAAAAGGACAACCACATCCATTAGGTACAAGATTAACAGACGTACAAAAATGTGTTAGATTAACCGATTTAGATGAAATTGGAGATAAAACACATCATACTTTTTTTGAAATGCTTGGTAACTGGAGTTTAGGAGATTACTTCAAAAAAGAAGCTATTTCTTGGAGTTTTGAATTTTTAACAAAAGTGCTAAATATACCGGTAGAAAAACTAGCAGTTACTGTATTTGAAGGAGACGAAACAGTTCCAAGAGATGAAGAATCTGCAAATGTATGGAAAAGTTTAGGCATTCCAGAAGAAAGAATTAGTTATTTAGATGCAAGTAACAATTTTTGGATAGCAGGAGAAGAAGGACCTTGCGGACCAGATACAGAAATATTCTATTGGAGAAGTAATGAGCCAGTACCAGAAAAACATGACCCAGAAGATGAAAGATGGGTAGAAATATGGAATAATGTGTTCATGCAATACGAAAAGCATGCAGATGGTACAATTACAGAACTTCCAAAGAAAAATGTAGATACAGGTATGGGTGTAGAAAGAACAGTAGCTATTTTAGAGGGAGTAGACGATAACTATTTAACTTCGATTTGGAAAGATATTATAGAGAAAATTGTAGAAATGTCTCAAACTACCTATGAAAAAGATGCAAAGAGTATACGTATTATAGCAGACCATATTCGTACAGCTGTATTTATTGCAGCAGACGATTCGGGTATAAAACCATCTAATACAGACCAAGGATATATTTTAAGAAGACTAATTAGAAGGATGATAAGACATGCTAAGAAAATTGGTATCGATTTGGAAAGTGGATTTGAAAGAACCTTAGCAGAAATGATTATAGAAAAATATAAAGACTATTATCCAGAACTAACCAAAAACAAAGAAGTTGTGTTAGATGTTTTAAGTAACGAATTGAAAAAGTTTAATAAAACTCTAGAAAAAGGCTTAAAAGAATTTGAAAAAATGGTATCCCATTTACAAGGCAATAAAATGGACAAAGATTTAGCATTCAAACTTTATGATACTTATGGTTTTCCTCTAGAGCTAACCGTAGAATTAGCACATGAAAAAGGAATTGAAGTAGATGAAGAAGGTTTTGCACAAAAATTTAAAGAACATCAAGAAAAATCTAGAGCAGGTTCAGAGCAAAAATTTAAAGGTGGATTATCTGGAGATGGAGAAATGGAAACAAAATATCATACAGCAACCCATTTATTAAATGCAGCATTAAAAATAGTAGTCAATAAAGATGTTCATCAAAAAGGCTCTAATATTACGCCAGAAAGAATGCGTTTTGATTTTACCTGTGATCATAAATTAACAGACGAAGAGAAAAAGAAAACAGAGGACTTAGTAAATGAATGGATTAAAGAAGCACTTCCTGTTACAGTAGAAGAAATGAAAAAAGAAGATGCGTTAAAATCTGGAGCAGAATGTATGTTTATCGAAAAATATCCGGATATCGTTACCGTATATTCTATTGGAAATGTATCAAAAGAATTATGTGGTGGACCACATGTGAAAAATACTTCAGAACTAGGACATTTTGTAATCAAAAAAGAAGAGGCAAGTTCAGCAGGAGTAAGACGTATTAAAGCAATTTTAGAGTAAACTTTTAAAAAGAGAATAGGAATTTAATAAAGTAGAGGAGATAGTTATCTCCCATAAGGAAGGAGTTAATCATGGAAGATTGTGTTTTTTGTAAAATTATAAAAGGAGAAATTCCTACTGAGAAAGTATATGAAACAGAGGAAATATTAGCTTTCAAAGATATTAATCCAGCAGCACCTATTCATATTTTAGTAGTACCTAAAAAACACATTAGCATGCTAACTGATTTAAAACCAGAAGACGAAGCATTGATTGGTAAAATTTATACCACTATTAATAAGATTGCAGAGCAAGAAGGATTTAAAGAACAAGGTTATCGAGTAATTGCTAATTGTGGAAGAGATTCTGGACAAGAGGTAATGCATATTCATTTTCATGTATTAGGTGGTAAAAAATTAGGAGATAAAATTGTAGGTTAGTAGAAAAATGGACTGTAGTAATACAGTTCATTTTTTCTATAAGAAAGCTAAAAAAGCAATTGATAAGAAAGGCAATTTGTGGTATAATAAAAATAGAAATGAGAAAAAAAGGAGAAAAAGATATGTTTGAGAATAAATATGGAAAATTATTAACAGGTCTTTTAATTGCAGGTATTGTTGTTATTGTAGCAGTACTTATCTTTTTAGGTGTGCAATTAATTCAAAGTAATACGATTCAAGCAGGAGCAGAGGATGCCGTAGATGATTTTCAAACAATGCTTAATGCGCAAAAAGAAAATGTTATGACTAATGAACAAAATACAGAATTAACTGCACCAATTATAGGCGTAAATGAAATGGTAGTGCAAGGGGGAAGCAATACAAATAATGAATTGGAATATGAGGGATTTCCAATGGTTGGATCTATAGAAATTCCAGCTACAGATTTAAAATCACCTATTTTAAAAGAAGCAAGTAGAGATGCTATAAAAGTTGCAATTGCTATTTATAATGATAGTGGACCTGGCTTAAATCAAGTAGGAAATACGGTTTTAGTAGGGCACAATTATAGAAATGGAACTTTCTTTTCCGATAATAAAAAATTAGTAGAAGGCGATAAAATTTATATTACGGATACAACAGGAAATAGAGTAGAATATACAATTTATAAAACCTATATTACTTCGCCAGAAGATTCTTCTTATATAGATAGAGATACTGAGGGAAGAAGAGAAATTTCTTTAACTACTTGTACAGATGACACAAATAGTAGATTAATTATATGGGCAACAGCAGATTAGAAAGAGAGGAAAATCCTAATGAAGCACAAATTTGACAAATTTTTAACGGTTCTAATAGTCATTATTGTTGTTATTGTAATAGCATTGTTGGGATATTTAGCTTATGATTTTTTAAGCAAATATTTTGGAAAAAAAGATGCAGAAACAGCAGTAGATGACTTTGAACAGCAAGTAATACAAGAGGAAGAAACAAATACACAACCAGAGGAAAATATACAACAGCAAGAACCACCAACTACAGAAAATACAACTTCTAATACTTCTACAAGTAGTAAAAAAACATATACCTATAAAGGCTATAATATGATAGGAACCATTCAGATTCCAAAAACAAAAATAAAATGTCCTGTAGTAGATACGGTAACACCAAGTTCTATTGTAGCAGCAGTGGCAGTGCTTTACGGTCCAGGTTTAAACCAAGTAGGAAATACAGTTATAGTAGGGCATAATTATAGAGATGGAAGTTTCTTTTCCAATAACAAAAAGTTAGTAGTAGGAGATAAAATTTATATAACAGATACAACAGGAAATAAAGTAGAATATACTATTTACAATACATATATCGCTTCTGACCAAGATTTTAGTTATGCTGTAAGAGATACGGGCGGAAAAAGAGAAATTTCTTTATCTACTTGTACAGAAAATGTAAATCAAAGATTAGTTATTTGGGCAAGAGCAGACTGATAAAATTGTGAACTTTAAGGAACGTCCCTAATGTTCACAAAGTTTATTATGACTTCACAAAAAACAAAAAAATTTATTGGTAAATCTTTTGACTTTTACCAAAAATTATAGTATAATATAAATGGTGGTTAAAAAAGAGAACGAAAAATTTTCTTCTTTACCGAAAAGTAAAAAAGCTAGAAGGGAGTGTCAAAATAAATGTTTAATGTAGGTGATAAAATTGTATATCCAATGCATGGAGCAGGAACAATTGATGCAATAGAGGAGAAAGATATTTTAGGAGAAAAACAGGCATATTATATTATAAAAATGCCAGGAGAGGTAAAAGTAATGGTGCCAACTGCAAGAGCAGAGGAAATTGGCGTAAGAAATGTAATAGATAAAGAAAATGCAGGAAAAGTATTAGCCATATTAGAAGAAAATGAAACAGAAATGTCTAATAACTGGAATAAAAGATACAGAGATAATATGGAAAAAATGAAAAGCGGAGACATCTATGAAGTGGCAGATGTAGTAAGAAATCTAGCTTTTAAGCAAAAAGAAAAAGGTTTATCTACTGGAGAAAAGAAAATGCTTAATAATGCAAAACAAATCTTAGTGAGTGAACTTGTTTTAGCAGAGCATGCATCTCAAGAAGATGTAGAAAAGATGGTGGACAATAAAATAGAGATGTCTTTTGAAGAATACAAGGTACATGATGATGTTCATGTAAATCCTAGTGAGATGGGAAAAGATGTTGTGAAAAAGTTTATTCCTTTTGATGGAACGGGAACTCAAGTATAAAATAAAAACTACATAAAATGACCACGTAAGAAAATGACGAAATTTATCGTCATTTTTTCGCGTCTGAAAAAGGATAGACTAAATGACAAAAAGAATAAGAAAAAATAAAATTTGACAAAAAGGATAAGAAAAAAATAGAATTTTACATAATATAAAAGAAGGATTTACATTTATTATGTCGAATAATATAATTATGATGAAGAAAGGTAGTCCAGAATGGTACGATATAGTGAAGAAATTATTGATGAAGTGAGAAGTAAAAATGATATTGTAGATGTGATATCGCAATATGTTGTTTTAAAAAGAAGTGGTAGAAACTTTTTTGGTCTTTGTCCATTCCATAAAGAAAAATCACCTTCTTTTTCTGTCTCACCAGATAAGCAAATTTTTCACTGCTTTGGATGTGGCGTAGGTGGCAATGTATTTCATTTTGTGAGCAAAATAGAAAATATCAATTTTCGAGAAACTGTAGAAATGTTGGCAGAAAAAGCGGGAGTACAACTGCCTACCTTAGAAAATGATGTAGACAATAAAACATTGGAATTAAAGAAAAAAGTATACGAAATAAACCAAATTGCGGCTGAATTTTATCATCAAAATTTATATGATACAGCAAAAGCAAAACCGGCACAAGAGTATGTAAAGAAAAGAAAACTAGATAACAAAACATTAAAAAACTTTTTAATAGGTTATGCGGGAAATTATAATGAATTGTATCAATTGCTAAAACAAAAAGGTTATACAGAAGAAGAAATATTGGCATCCAGTTTAGTGAAAAAAATGCCAGATGGCAAATATATCGATTCTTTTCGCAAAAGACTTATGTTTCCTATTCAAGATGTTAGAAACCGTGTTATTGCATTTGGAGGAAGAGTATTAGACGATAGTAAACCTAAATACATCAATTCTCCAGAAAATATTGTGTATAGTAAGGGAAGGCATTTATTCGGATTAAATGTTGCTAAAAGAGCAGAAGCAAAAATGAAAAGAATTATTATTGTAGAAGGATATATGGACGCTATCTCCCTTCACCAAAGAGGAATACATAATGCAGTAGCATCTCTTGGTACAGCCTTAACAGAGGCACAAGGACATTTACTTCGCAATAATAGTGAACAGGTTATTATCGGTTATGACGCAGATGGAGCTGGACAAGCAGCTACGATGAGAGGATTAGAAATTTTGCAAAGTATGGGATGTGATATTCGTATATTGCAAATTGAAGGTGCAAAAGATCCGGATGAATTTGTAGTAAAATATGGACCAGAGAGATTTCAAAAACAAGTAGATAAGGCTATTTCTCTAGTAGAATATAAAGTAAAAGTGTTACGAAATACACTAAATATAGAGCAAACCAATGATAAAATAAAATTCTTAAAAGAAATTGCCAAAGTACTTTCTCAAATAGATAATGAAATAGAAAGAGAAGTTTATGCAGATAAAATTGCTAGAGAATATCAAATTTCCAAAGAAGCGATTTATGCAGAAATAGAAAAATTAAAAAGACCAGTAGGACAAGGAAAAAAATTATTAGAAAGTGCAAAGCCACAAATCCATGCGGAAAAGAAAGAAGAAGTAGTACAAGCAGATAGTAAAAGAGAGCGTTTAATGATATATTTACTTGTTAATTATCCAGAGGAAAGCTATCTACCTTTAAAACAAACGATTGCACCAGAAGATTTTACAGAAAAAAGAAATCAAGAAATTGTAAGAAAATTGTATGAAGAAATCGAAAAAGGAAATAGTAATATAAGTAATACATTATTAGATTGCTTTGAAGACGAAGAAACTATCAATTATTTATCTTGGATTATGGCATACGATTTTGAAATTACAGAATTAGATAAATGTATTGAAGATGTAATTAATAGTTATACAAAGGAAAAAACAATAAAGAGAAGAAACGAAATTCTTAAACAATTAGAAAATAAAAATATCAGTAGAGAAGAAGCAGAAGATTTAGAAAAAGAATTGAATGATATCATCATAAGCCTAGCAAAAATGAAATAGGAGGGATTATTAAGTGAAAGAAGCTGAAAAAAAGGAAGAAATGAAAAATACTAAAATAGAAACTCAAAAAAAGGAGCAAAAAAGTAAAAAAGAAAGCGAAGAATTAAAATTAAAAAAAGCTATAGAAAATAAAAATAAAGAAAAAACAGAAAAAATAGAAAATACAGCAAAAAATATAGAAGAAAGCAAAAAATCCGAAGAAGATAAAGTAAAAGAAATTATAGAAAAAGCAAAATCAAAAGGAAAAATTACTTATGGAGAACTTGCTACAGAATTAGATGAGGCAAACCCAGACCAAATAGATAAAGTATTTGATGCTTTTGAAGATTTAGGCGTAGATATTTTGCAAGAAGATTTAGAAGAACCAGATATAGAAGATTTGCAAGAAGTAGAAGATATTCCTGTGGAGGAATTAGACTTAAATAATATGGATGGGGTAAATATAGATGACCCAGTTAGAATGTATTTAAGAGAAATTGGTAGAATCCCACTACTTACTTATGATGAAGAGCTAGACCTTGCAAAAAGAGTACTAGAAGGAGACGAAGAAGCAAAACAAAAATTGGTAGAATCTAACTTAAGATTGGTGGTTAGTATTGCAAAGAAATATGTAGGAAGAGGTATGCTATTCTTAGATTTAATTCAAGAAGGAAACATGGGATTAATAAAAGCCGTAGAAAAATTTGATTATACAAAGGGATTTAAATTCAGTACTTATGCAACTTGGTGGATTAGACAAGCTATTACTAGAGCAATAGCAGACCAGGCAAGAACCATAAGAATACCAGTGCATATGGTAGAAACCATAAACAAATTAATACGTACTTCTAGACATTTATTACAACAAATGGGAAGAGAACCAACCCCAGAAGAAATTGCAAAAGAAATGGAAATTCCAGTAGAAAAAGTAATGGAAATACAAAAAATTGCACAAGACCCAGTATCTTTAGAAACACCAATAGGAGAAGAGGATGATAGCCACTTAGGAGACTTTATTCAAGATGATGATAGCCCAGCGCCACAAGATTCTGCAGCCTATACTATGTTAAAAGAACAACTAGAAGAGGTAATGAATACATTAACACCAAGAGAAGCAAAAGTATTAAAATTGAGATTTGGACTAGAAGATGGAAAGGCACGTACCCTAGAAGAAGTAGGAAAAGAATTCATGGTAACAAGAGAAAGAATTAGACAAATAGAAGCAAAAGCGCTAAGAAAGCTAAGACATCCAAGCAGAAGTAAAAAATTAAAAGATTATATGAATTAATAAAAAAATTGGTCAAATAAATCTGACCAATTTTTTTGCGTGAATGGGGAAGGAATTTTTGACAATATTTTTTGTAAAATATTCACTTTGGCTGATTCAAATTCTCAAAATTTATATTTTCTTATTTGGAATATATTCAATAATGTCTGTAATGCTGCAATGTAAATAATCGCATAATCTTGCCGTAACGAATATATCAAATCTTACCAATTCGCCAGACATCATTCTTTTTAATACTTTAAAATCCGTATTAGTATCTCTCATTAATTTGTTGATACTAATATTTTTTTCTTTTAAAATATCTTCTAATTTAAATAGATAAGTTCCTTTTTCTATATCTAATTTTACCATATGAATCTCCTAAAAAATTATAAAAATATTGTATAATTTTTATAGGCTACTTGACTATTGGTTATATAACCGGTACAATAAGTTTAATTAATCTAAAAGATTTCAAAAATCAAAAGAAGAAGGGAAGGAATTGTTTATGAAAAGCATAAGTTTTATAATAACAAGAGAACAAAGAGGTATTACTCTTATTACCTTAGTGGTTACAATAATAGTCTTAATTATTTTAGCTGGTGTTTCTATAGCTATGCTAGTAGGAGAAAATGGAATTATAACACAGGCACAAAGAGCGAAGGAAAACACAGAACTTGCTGAAAAACAAGAAAAAGAAGATATGGGAGAACTAGAAGATTTAATTGATAGATATGCAAATGGAAATAAGAGCTTATCTGTAGTAACAGGAAATGAAACAACAAATACAATAGTATATGATAAATATGGTAATAAAGTGGTAGTACCTGCGGGATTTAAAATAATAAACCCAGATGATGATGTAACAAAAGGAATTATAATAGAAGATGTGTCGGCTGGAAATACTATAAGTAAAGGAAATCAGTTTGTATGGATACCAGTAGGAAATATTTATACAGATTTAGATGGGAATAGTACCAATATAACATTAGGAAGATATGCTTTTAATAGTGAAGGAAAATCTAAATTGATGCAAACAGGAAATGAATACCAAGACAAAATTCTTATAAGTGAAAACTTCTTAGAATTAGTGAATAATGAATATGGTAATACGCTTGCAAAAGATTTAAAAGATTTTGTTATTAAGACACAAGAAAATAAAGGATATTATATATCTCGTTATGAAATTGGAGACAATATGGCAATAGATAATGAAAGAACACAGAGTTCAGGAATAGGCAATATACCAATTAGTAAAGCTGGCGTATATCCATACAATTACGTAAGACAAGCACAAGCCGCAACCTTATCGCAAACAATGTATGATAACAGTAATTTTGAAACTGACTTGATTAATAGTTATGCATGGGACACGGCGATAGAATTTATACAAAATTTTAGTGGAGATATAGATTATTCACAACAAACAAGTTTGGAGCAAAATATGATATTAAAAACTGGAGCATTAAAAAATACCACGAGCAATGATAATGACGAAAGATGTAATATTTATGATATGGCTGGAAACGTTTCAGAGTGGACAACAGAGACATATGTTAATGAAGAAAATCCATGCACACATAGAGGAGGATGGTATACATGGACAGAAGGAAAAACAGCGAATAGGTTTGCTAGAAATATATCAGATATGTATAATGGTAGTATAGGCTTTAGAACGATTATATATGTCACCGTTAAATAAAAAGCAAATAAAAAAACGGCATATTTGCTTGGCAGAGCGATATGTCGTTTTTTTATTTAGTCTGAACAAAAATTTTTCTGGTAGCGAAAAGTGGATTCGAACCACCGACCTGCCGGGTATGAACCGGATGCTCTAGCCAACTGAGCTATTTCGCCATATCTGAATAAGACAAGTATTATTATACTGACAATTCCTCGTTTTGTCAAGATAAAAAGGAAATTTTTCTAAAATTCGTAGAATTCCTTTAAAATAGTGTTTTCAAGTAACATACTTATTTTAGAAAAATTTCTATACTTCATCTTATTATCTTAGTTTTCTTTATCTTTAACGAGATAATTCATCGTCACCTTTAATATTTTGTTTTTCTTGTTGAGATTTAAATGCTTTTTGACTATTCGTTTTAGCTACTTCTTTTGCTTTTTCTAATTTTTCAGAAGAAAGGATAGAAGTTCTTGCTTTAGGTGCTTTTGTGGTAGTTTTAGACATGGTTTCAATAGCATCTATTGTTTTTTGATGTTGTGCTTCATAACTTGCTACTTTTTTCTGGCAATTTTCTAATGCTTTTAATGTATCCATATCTTCTTCTGGGAAAGTTTCTTCTAAAGTGGCAGCATTTTCTCCCACATCTTCCTCTTTAAAAAGATCTTTCATATTATGAAAAAAAATAACAAATCTATCTTTCAATTTTGGTTTCTCATTTACTTGTGGTTCCATTTTCTTTCTTAACAGATGTTAAGAATTCACCTCCTCTAGGTTTTAGGTAATATCTACATTTTATATATTAACATAAATTGTAAAAAAAAGCAATTGTTTTTTGAAAAAAGATAAAAAAATGCAAGTTGCTTATTCTATACTACTATGCTAGAATGGAAAAAAGGAGGAAATTTTATGAAAAATAAACAGAATATTATTTTATATATTATTATTGCATTGGTGATTATTTGTACAATCTTTCTTGTCATAGTGATAGGACAAAATAATGATGTAAGTATACAAGACGTAATTACGGGTGGAGATAGTGGGGTTACCATGGAAATAAAAGAAGAAACTTTAACGAAAAGCGGAGCAACTATTCTGTTGCAAGTAAAGGATGGAGAAGAATATAGTTATGGAAGATGGTTTAGAATAGATAAAAAAGAAAATGGAGAATGGAGAGGACTGGAACCTATTGACGAAAATTATGTATTTGATGCTATTGGTTTTATTTTAAATCCATATAGTGAATCAGAAGATAAAGTAGATTGGAGCGATCTATATGGTGAATTAGAAAAAGGAGAGTATAGATTAGTAAAAAATATTAGTGGAAAATATATAGGGGCAGAGTTTACGATAGATTAATTTATCATAAAATATTACGAAAATTATTTCAAAGTAGCACAAAAATAGAGTAATAGATGAAAAAACTTATAGACAAAAGGCGACAAAAAAGAATAAAAAAGCATACCGTTTTGACAAGTTATGACACAATAATGGTAGACTGGTGCCAAATAGTGTCGAAAAAGCAAGATGAAAAGTGCTTGTCAAAACGAAAAAAGAAGGATACAATGGAAAAAATATTTGGGAAAGGGGAGAACAAATGAAAAATTTGTATGGAAGTATTGTAATTCAAAAAGAACTAAAAGAGAAGGGACAAGAAATTCGAGAACATGTGAACTATTATAAATTGAAAAATAAAAAATACGGTTTAGAAATAGTAAAAGAGAATGAGGAAAAACAAAAAATAGAAATTACGAACGTAAGAGATATTACAGATGATGAACAAAAAATCAATAATGTACTTAATTTTTTAGTCATTAAAGAAGTAATGCCCAATGCACCAGATGTGATAGAAGATTTAGTAAAACAATACATTTAAAAGCCAAAGAGATAGGGCAGAAAAAAGTTAATCTAATCTTCTTTCTGTTCTATTTTCTTTATTGGCATTGCAAGGACCACATAATTTTTCGTATTCTTTACATTTTATTTTATATTCTAATTGCTGGGTAAGATAGCGGTAATACATATAGGCCTGCTCATATTGAGCAATAGGGTTAAACATACCATTATCCATATTTTCAAAACCTTCATAGGGGTTATATCCATAAAAATTATTATAATCCATATTTTTATCCATACCATACACCTCACTAATACAATATATGAACAAGAAAAAAGATTATGCTATAAGTTTAAATTAAAAATAGGAAACCACATAATAAAAAGAAAAGTATAAATGGCTGCAAAAATGCCTTGTAATAATTTCCCAATAAGATAGGCTTTAATAGAAATATCTGTTTTAGAAGTAATACTATATACTTGTAATAAAACAGAAATACCGCCAAATCCTAATAAAAAAGCAGATAAGATAATATTAATAGAAATGGCTCTGCAAGGAATCATAGCCATTTGTTTTACGCCATTGGTAAGTTCAATCATTCCAGCAAAGAGTGCAGTAGAAAAGCGACCATCAGAAATACCAAATAAGTTTAAAATAGGAGATAAAAGCCTGTTTCCTAAAGCTAGCAAGTGCGTGTCAGATAAGATAGATAAGATGACGCTAAATAAAACGACAAAACCACCTACCATAATCACCGATTTTACAGCAGAAAAAATACTTTGGCTTAGCACTTCTCCTAAATTAGAAAAAGAAACGGTATCAGTGTTAGGAGTAGAAAAGCTATTTTCAGAGCCTTTTTCCTTTCTTTTCCAAAAACGAAATAGAAATCCTACCGTAAAGCAAGAAAGAATATGTGTAATAAAAAGTAATAATCCCACTAAATGGTTACCAAATAAACTAATACCAACGGTACCAATAATAAATAGAGGACCAGAGTTGTTGGTAAAAGCAAGAAGTCTTTCTGCTTCAGCTTTGGTACACAAATGATTTTCTCTAAACTGTGTCACAATTTTAGCACCAACAGGATAGCCGCTAATAATGCCCATAATTAGTGCATAAGCACCATGACCAGGAACACGAAAAATAGGTCTCATAATGGGATTTAAAACTCTTCCTAACGTGTAGATAACATCTGTGTGGCTAAGTAATTCGGTTGCCATAAAAAAAGGCAATAACGAAGGAACTACGTGACTTGCCCATAAAGCAAGCCCTTCTTTAGAAGCAGCCAAATTACTTTTAGAAAATACTACCAATCCAATAGTAAATAAACAAAAACAAACAGGTAGAATTAATTTTTTTATAGAAAAACAACATATTTTTGGTTTTACATATATTTTAGAAGATGTATCACAAATACTTTTCATTTTTTACCTCACTTACTCTAATACATACTATGACAAGGGATAGAAAAGTATGCCAAAAAGAAATGTGACACAAAAAAGACAGAAATGTGAATTGTATGTGAAAATTAGCACTCTACACTTGACAGTGCTAAAAATGGTGCTATAATAATAACTGTAAAGAGAAAAAGATATATCTTTACATGTGTAAGTAGCGAAAGAAAACTATCAACACATAAAATGAAAGAAGGAGTGATTTTTATGATGATGATACCAAGAAAAAGAAATGATTTAGATTTATTTGAGGAGATGTTCCATGATCCATTTTTCTCAAGAAGAGAAGAAAAATTAATGAGAACAGATATCAAAGAAAAAGGAAACGACTATGTCATTGAAATGGACTTACCAGGATACGAAAAAGAAGATATTAAAATTAAAATGGAAAAAGGATATTTAACAGTAACTGCAAAAGTAAATAAAGAAGTAAATGATGACAAAGAAGAAAATTATATCCATAGAGAAAGATATAGTGGAGAATGTTCAAGAAGCTTTTATGTAGGCGAAAATGTAAAAGAAGACGAAGTAAAAGCAAGCTTCAAAAATGGTACTTTAAAATTGGTAGTACCTAAGAAAGACCAAAAAGAACTAGACAGCGGAGATAACTTTATTCCAATTGAATAAAACTAGCTAAGCAGATATTCTAAAACAAGCCCCAATTATTAGACAACAAGTTTAATAATTGGGGCTCTTTTGTAAGGAATAAAAGTAGCATAACGTAAATTTTTCCTATCATCTTGAAAATTATCCATTTATTGTATATAATACAGTAAAAAAATAGAGGAGAAAATCAATGGAACAGTTATTATCAGAATTAAAAAATCTCCCAAAATTTCAGGAATATATACAAAGTATGAAACAAAAAAATAGTCCGATATCTGTATCGGGCTTATCTGACGTGGGAAAAATGCAATGGATAGGGGCGTCATATGGAGAAATAAAAGAAAACGTTGTAATTGTTACCTATAATGAATTGCAAGCTAAACGTATTAAAGGGGATTTATCTTTTTTCTTACCAGAAGCGGATATCCAGTATTTCCCGAAAAGAGAAATTGTAGCCTATGATTATGTGGCAGAGAGCAAAGACTTACCTTTTGAAAGAATAGAAGTTCTGCACCATATGCAGCAAAAAAAGAATTGGATAGTAGTTACTACGATAGAAGCAATGATGCAAGATATGATTGCACCCGAAATTTTAGAGCAAAGGCACTTGCAATTTGTAGTAGGAAATACCATTTCACAAGAAGAAGTAAAAAAAGCATTATTAGAAATGGGCTATGAGAGAAGCGATTTAATAGAAGGAAAAGGACAATTTAGTGTAAGAGGAGGCATTGTAGATATAGCTATCTCTGATAAAAAGGGTGTAAGAATAGAGTTTTGGGGAGATGAAATAGATTCTATTAGGGAATTTGACATTTTATCTCAACGCTCTAATCAAATGCTGGAAAAGGCAGATATTTATGCAGCACATGAATTTTTACTACAAGATAGCATAGAAGAAGTAATTAAAAGAATAGAAGCAAATACACATTGGGCGATAGAAGAAAATCATACTCCTAAAACATTAACAGAATATAGAAATGCCATTCAAAACAACATACAAGAAGATATAGAGCAAATAAAAACAGGAGATTATATTAGTAAAATTGATAAATATTTCAATCAGTTTTATACAAAAACAGCTACTTTGTTAGACTATTTTCCGAAAAATACCATCGTATTTTTAGACGAAAACACAAAGTTAAAACAAAGAAAAGAAAGTATACAAATAGAATACAGAAATTTAGCAAAGTCTTTGTGGGAAAAACAAAGGATTATACCACAGGCTATATTAGACATGGTTGAAAATACAAAACCTATTTTGTTGGAAATGGAAAATCAAAATAGACAAATTATCTTTTTAGAAAAGCAAGATATAGGGCTTGCAAGTAGTAGTAGCACCAAATATAGTGTAGCTTATAGGGATATCCATTATTATAAAAGTGAAATGGAACTACTTTTGCAAGATATGCAAACTTGGATAAAGGAAAAGAGAAAAGTACTTGTTTTAGCAGGAGGATTGGAACAAACTCAAAAATTTGCCAATTTATTAAATGAAAAAGAAATTGCAAATACTTTGACTATTCCAAAAGAATTAAAAAGTGGACAAATTTATATTAAAGAAGGAAAACTATCTACAGGTTTTGCCTGCGACGATACTAATTTAGTAGTTGTAACTGGAGAAGATTTATTTGCAGGAGAAGTAAAAAAGAGAAGAAAGGTAAGTAGTCATTTTAAGCAGGGAGAAAAGGTAGTCTTTGCAGATTTAAAAGTAGGAGATTATGTAGTACATAGAAATCATGGTATAGGGCAATTTATAGGAGTAAATACCATTCAGGCAGATGGAGTAGTAAAGGACTATATTAAAATACGTTATCGTAATGACGATATTTTATATGTCCCAACCAATAATTTAGATAGCATACGTAAATATATTGGTGGTGGAGAAGATGTACCAAAAATTAATCGATTAGGAAGCAAAGAATGGGAAAATACAAAAACAAAAGTAAAGAAAAATTTGCAAACAGTAGCCAGAGAATTAATAGAGCTATATGCAAAGAGACAAAAAGTAAAAGGGTTTGCTTTTTCACCAGATACTCCTTGGCAAAAACAATTTGAAGACAGTTTCCCTTATGTAGAAACAGAAGACCAACTTCGTTGCATAGAAGAAGTCAAAAAAGATATGGAAACACCAAAGCCAATGGATAGATTACTTTGCGGAGATGTAGGTTACGGAAAAACAGAAGTAGCAATTAGAGCTGCTTTTAAAGCAGTAATGGATCAAAAACAAGTAGCGTATTTAGTACCTACAACTGTACTGGCTAATCAGCAATATGAAAGCTTTAAAAATCGTATGGAGGATTTTGCTATACGAGTAGAACTGTTAAATCGTTTTAGAACGAAAAAAGAACAAGAAGAAGTAATCCGAAAACTTAAATTGGGAGAGGTAGATGTCGTTATTGGAACGCACCGTCTACTTAGTAAAGATGTGGCTTTTAAAGATTTAGGATTATTAATTATAGATGAGGAACATCGTTTTGGAGTAAAAGATAAGGAAAAAATCAAACAATATAAAGAAAGTATAGATGTACTTACGATGACAGCTACACCTATTCCTCGTACGCTTCATATGTCTATTGTGGGAGTAAGAGATATGTCTGTTATTTATGAGCCACCACAAAATAGAAAGCCAGTACAAACTTATGTTATGGAATATGATGAAGAAGTAGTAAGAGAAGCCGTTACAAAAGAATTAGAAAGAAATGGTCAAGTATTTTATTTGTTTAACAATGTAGAACATATAGAAAAAAAGGCATATGACATAGAGCATCTAGTACCAGAAGCAAAAGTAGCATTTGCCCATGGCAAAATGTCTGGAAAAGAACTAGAAGATATCATGATGGATTTTATTAGCGGAAATGTGAATGTGCTGGTATGTACCACTATTCTAGAATCAGGTATTGATATTCCAAATGCGAATACCATTATTGTAGAAAATGCAGATAGGCTAGGTTTAGCCCAGTTATATCAAATAAGAGGAAGAGTGGGAAGAGCAGAAAAACAAGCTTATAGCTATATCATGTATAAGAGAGATAAAATGTTGTCAGAAGTAGCAGATAAAAGATTAAAAGCCATTAAAGAATTTACAGAGTTTGGTTCAGGCTTTAAAATTGCTATGAGAGACCTAGAAATTAGAGGAGCAGGAAGTTTGCTTCGGAGAAGTACAGCATGGACATATGGAACAAGTAGGATATGATATGTATTGCAAATTGTTAGAAGAAGTGATTCAAGAAATGCAAGGCAAAGGAACTTTGCAAGAAACGAGTGAAGAGCAGGACATTCAAATTGACATTTCTGTGTCTAGCTATATTCCAGATAGCTATATTGAAAACGGAAGTCAAAAAATAGAAATGTATCAAGATATTGCATTATGTAGGACAGAAGAAGATATTCAAAATGTAATAGATGAAATGATAGACCGCTACGGAGCAATGCCAAAAGAAGTAGAGAACTTGTTGGAAGTAGCTAGAATCAAAGAGTTAGCAAAAAAAGCACATATCGTAAAAATTTCGCAAAAGAAAGATGGTATTGTGTTTACTTATGATATTTCTCGTACTAGAAAAGATATGGTGCAAGGAATAAATACAGAAGAAATGGGAGAAAATAAAGAAAAAAGCGATGTACCTATGAAAATAGATACAATAGAAGACAAGAATCCAGAAAGAAACATGCCAGAAGAAAAAGGAATAGATTTAAATAAATTGCTAAGAATTTATGGAAATAGAATTCGTTTCTCTCCAGGAACACAAAATTATGTGACATTAAAAATGGTAGAGGGTAAGCAGACAGAAGAACAAATATTAAAAGAAATAAAATCCTATTTGGAAAATCAATAGTAATGAAAGGGATAACCAACGGTCGGCCTTAAAAAATAGATTGTCATGGTGTATCTCTCCTATAAGGGGAAAAGAGGAGGTTAGGTTTTAAGATGCAAGTAATTACCAGTAAAGATAACGAAATGGTAAAACAAATCAAAAAACTAAAAGAGAAAAAATATCGTGATGAAACAGGTTGCTTTATTGTAGAAGGAATCAAATTAGTAAAAGAAGCATTGCAAGAAAAAATGAAAATACAAACTATTGTGATTTGTGAAGAATGCGTGCAAGATGGAACACTTTCGCAAAATTTATTGTATGAAATTGCAAAACAAAATTGTATTTATGTGTCAGCCAAAGTATTTGATACCCTAACAGATGTAACCAATCCACAAGGAATATTAGCAGTAGTATATAAATCTGTGTTAGAGGGGCAAAGAGAAAATGATCAAGAAGAAATGATTCTTGCCTTAGATGGCATACAAGACCCAGGCAACTTAGGAACTATCTTAAGAACCTTAGATAGTGCAGGAATGCATCAAATACTATTGTCAAAAGATACCGTAGACCCTTATAATCCCAAAGTAGTACGTTCTACTATGGGAGCCATCTACCGTATTCAAATAAAACAAGTAGAAAATTTAGTAGAAGAGCTAAAAAAATGCCAAAAAGAAGGATATAAAGTAGTAGTTACCTCTCTACAAGCAGAAAAGAATATTTATCAAGCAGACTACCATAAAAAAATAATAGTCATTGGAAATGAGGCAAATGGAGTTTCTAAAGAAGTAGCAGAATTGGCAGACGAAAAAATAAAAATACCAATGCTAGGCAAAGCAGAAAGCTTAAATGCAGCAGTAGCAACTAGCATTATTGTGTATGAGTATGTGAGAAGAGAGCACTTTGCAATTTAGGGACAATTTAGGGACGTTCCTTAAATTGCAAATTATGAATGATATTACAAAAAAAGAAAAAGTGAGAAAAATATTCACAAAAATATTTTTCTCACTTTTATGATAAGACGTTTTCCTATTATTTTATAAATCTTTATGCCTATCTCTTTTTCTGCAATTTAAGGAACGTCCCTAAATTGCAGAAAAAATTAAAATTCACAATTTTTTGGTGTTCTAGGGAATGGAATAACATCACGAATATTTTGCATACCAGTTAGATACATCATCATTCTTTCAAAGCCTAAACCAAAACCTGCATGTTTGCTACTTCCATAACGACGTAAGTCTAAATACCACCAATAATCCTTTTCGTCTAAGCCTAATTCTTTCATTCGATTTCTTAATTTTTCTACATCTTCTTCTCTTTGACTACCACCAATTAATTCACCAATACCAGGTACTAAAAGGTCAGTAGCTGCAACGGTTTTACCATCATCGTTTTGCTTCATATAGAATGCTTTAATTTCCTTTGGATAATCTGTTACAAAAACAGGTTTTCCAAAAATAACTTCACTTAAATATCTTTCATGTTCTGTTTGAATATCGCTACCCCAATGTACAGGATATTCAAATTTATCATTTTCTTTTTCTAATTTTGCAATAGCATCTGTATAAGTAATTCTACCAAAATCGGATTGCACTACATGTTGCAAACGGTCTAATAACCCAGGACTAATAAATTGGTTGAAAAATTGCATTTCTTCTGGTGCATTTTCTAATACATAAGAAATAATGTATTTAATCATATCTTCTGCTAAGTTCATGTCATCTTCCAAATCTGCAAAACACATTTCTGGCTCTATCATCCAAAATTCTGCTGCGTGTTTTACTGTGTTAGAATTTTCTGCACGAAAAGTTGGTCCAAAAGTATATACATTTCGGAAAGCAAATGCATAGTTTTCTACATCTAACTGACCACTTACTGTTAAATGGGTATTTTTTCCGAAAAAGTCTTTGCTATAATCTACCTTTCCATCTTCTGTTTTAGGAATATTTTCAAAATCTAAAGTAGATACGGTAAACATTTCACCTGCACCTTCGCAGTCGCTAGAAGTAATTAGAGGTGTATGCACATACACAAAACCTCTTTCTTGGAAAAACTTGTGAATTGCAAAAGAAAGAACGCTTCTTACACGAAATACTGCATTAAAAGTATTGGTTCTAGGACGTAGATAAGCAATTGTTCTTAAATATTCAAAAGAATGACGTTTCTTTTGAAGCGGATAATCACTATCTGCTACATCATAAATTTCCACATTCTTAGCCTTTATTTCAAAAGGTTGCTTTGCTTTTTCCGTTTTTACAACAGTTCCAGTTACAATAATAGAAGAACTAATAGTTAATTTGCAAATATCTGCAAAATTAGCAAGAGTATCATCAAAAACAATTTGCACATTGGTATAGAAAGAGCCATCATTTAATTCGATAAAACCGAATGACTTAGAATCTCTAACCGTTCTTACCCAACCAGAAACTTGTACTTCCTTTCCTATAAAATCATTTGTATGACGATATAAATCTTTCACTAATGTGTCTTTCATAAACATGCCTCCTAAATTTAAAACATGTCCCTATTATATACTATTATTTGGGAATGTACAAGAGGAATGTCCCAGAAATGTCAGGGATAAGTGTGACATGTCTCATTCAACCCTGACTTAAATGGACACCTTAAGAAAAAAGTCGAAAATTATGGAAATAAGTAACCAGTAGAAAAGAAAAATCTAAGCGATGAAAAATAAATAGAAGTATATAATTTTTTCTATAAAAAAACAAAAGTAGGAGGATAAATTTTATGCAAAAACAAAAGAATAAACAAACTGGAATTACATTAATTGCACTTGTGGTAACGGTTATTATCTTAATTATCTTAGCGGGTGTCAGTATTAATATGTTAGTAGGAGAAAATGGAATTATCACACAAGCACAAACAACTAAGGAAGAAACAAAAGAAAGCACAGCTTCAGAAATAGTAAGTATAGCTGTTTTAGGAGCTACAAAAGAAAATGGAAACATAGATGTAGCACAATTAAAAAAAGAAATAGAAAGTAGAGGAGGAACTTTAAGTAGCGATACATTGCCTACTACTATTACACTAGATGGCTATTTATTTAAAGTAGATAGAAATGGAAACATAGAGCAAAGAAAACAAGGAGGGACTTTAGCGACTGTAACAGGAGAAGAAACGAGTAATACAACAGTAGAAGATGCCATAGGAAACAAAGTAGTAGTGCCAGCCGGCTTTATTGTAGTAAATCCAGAGGATTATGTAACAGATGGAATTGTTATACAAAAAGTAAGTAATGGAAATCAATATGTATGGATACCATGCACTACAGATAGTAGTGATACAAGCAAATTACAATACCAAAGAACAGAATGGGGAGTAGAAGCAGATAACGATACAGTAGCCTTAAAAGACGAGTTAACTTTAACAGAAGCAAGTGTAACTTATACAACGGAAGATATAGAAAATGGAATAAATACTACTGTATCAGCTGAAATAGTAGAACAAATTAATAGTGAAAAAGCTAGTATCGAGCAATATGGAGGCTATTATATAGGAAGGTATGAAACTGGAAATGTTAGCAATACGGCAGTAATACAGCAAAATGTAGAGCCATATGCCTCTGTAAAATGGAGTGTAGCCTATAGCTTAGCCAAAGAGATAGATGTAGGTAGTGCAGCAACTTCTTACTTATGTTCTAGCTACGCATGGGATACAGCAATAAACTTTATACAAAATAACACAACATGGAGTAATTATGCAACTTCTAGAGAAAATACTAATGATAACTGGTTAGATAAAAAAGTAGTAGATGTCAATGGAGCAGTAATAAAAGAAGCAGGAATACCTACAAGATTAAAAACAGGTTTAACTACAGCTAAAGCAAATATTTATGATATGGGAGGAAATGTAGGAGAGTTTACTACAGAGTTAAAACCAGGAGTAGTTGAAAGTGTAGTACTACGTGGCGGTGTTTACGGTAACACTATAAATCCGACTGGCGACCGCTGGGACAGCATTCCAAGTGATTCTAGTAGTGGTTATGGTTTCAGAGCTACTTTATTTTTAAAATAGATATAAAAATGCAATTTAGGGGACATTCCTTAAATTGCATTTTTTAAGAAAAAATTACAAATAAAATAGGAAAAAAGAAAAACATATGGTATAATGAATCATGTAAGGAATTATGAAGCAAAGGAAAGTGATGGATATGAAAAAATTACCATATGGAATCAGTAATTATGAAGAATTAATAAAAGAAAACTACTATTATGTGGATAAAACCATGTATATAGAAAAGCTAGAAAATTTGCCAGAAAAAAGAATTTTATTTCTACGACCAAGAAAATTTGGAAAAACGCTATTTACTAGTACACTAGAAAATTATTATGACCTAAAAAAAGAAAATGAATTTGAGGAGCTATTTGGTAATACTTATATTGGAAAGAATCCAACAAAATTAAAAAATACATATCACATATTAAAATTTAATTTTTCTGGAATAGATACTTCTAATGAAGAAACAACCATGAAAGGATTTAAGAGTAAAGTTGCCTCTTCTATTCAGTTATTTGTAGAAAGGTATGGGATAGACTTTTTTGTAAATAAGGAAGATGAAGCAGAAGGAATATTAGATAATTTAATAAAAGCATTTACTATACAAAAAGCAGGAGAAAAAATTTATGTAGTAGTAGACGAATATGACCACTTTGCCAATGAACTTCTAGGGTTTCATACCAACCAATTTAAAGAATTAGTATCCAAAAATGGAAAAGTAAGAAAATGGTATGAAATTCTAAAAGAAGGTACAGAAAGTGTGATAGACAGAATTTTTATAACAGGAGTAGCACCTATCACGTTAGATAGTTTAACATCTGGATTTAATATAGGGACAGATATTACACAAGATAGAGATTTTAACGAAATGATAGGATTTACAAAAGCAGAATTGATACAAATGATGGAAGATATAGAGATTTCTAAAGCAGAACAAGAAGAAATATTACCTATTATGAAAGAAAGCTACGATGGATATAGGTTTGCAGTAAAAGCAGAAGAAAAAATATATAATTCCAATATGTGCTTATATTTCTTAAATAGATATATTAGGTTTAAGGAAATTCCAGACCAATTAGTAGATATGAATATAGCAAGTGATTACAGTAAATTAGGGAAAATGTTAGATTTATGTCAAGGTCAAGAAAGAGAAAAAATCATAGAAAAAACAGTAGAAGGAAAAGGATTTGTAGGAGAAATAACAGAAAAGTTTAACCCAGCTATAGAGTTTACAGAAAAGGATCTAATTTCTATGCTATTTTATTTAGGGTATTTAACAATAGAGGATGAAGTGGCAGGATATGCAAAACTAAACATACCCAATAAAGTGATGAAGGAAATATATGCAGATTATTTTCTACAAGTGTTAAGAGAAAATACTCCAATAAGTGTAGAGCAAAATTATTCAGAAATAGCAACAGAAATAGCTTTAGAAGGAAAAATAGATAAATTAGTAAGTTTAGCTCAAAAATATTTAGAAAATTTATCTAATAGGGATTACATGAAATTTGATGAAAAATATATAAAACTGATATTTTATTGTATTGCTATGAATTTAAAAATATTTAGATTAAAGTCAGAAATGGAAGTGCAAAGAAAATATCCAGATATATTGCTAATACCAAAGAACCAAACAAAAGGGTATAAAGGAATTATGATAGAATTTAAATATCTAAAAAAAGAGCAAGCAGAAAAGCTACAAGAAAAACAAGAAGAGGCAAAAAAACAGATAGAAGAGTATGCGGAATTGGAAGAAATAAAGGATATATTAGACTTAAACTTTTATACTATTGTAGCAGTAAATGATAAACTATATGTGCAAAAATGCAATTAAGTAGAAAAATTATGGAAATAAGTAACCACTAAAAAGCAAAATAAAGAAGTAAGAAAGAACAAGAAAACGATATAATCCTCTCTGTAAGAAAAAAGCAGGGAGGATTTTATTATGCAAAAACAAAAGAATAAACAAAGAGGCATTACATTAATTGTACTAGTAGTAACTATAATTGTACTAATCATACTAGCTGGTGTTAGTATTAATATGATAGTAGGAGAAAACGGTATTATTACACAAGCACAAAGAGCAAAAGAAGATACGGAAATAAAAAGAGACGAAGAAAAAATAAGTTTAGCTATAGTAGAAAGTCAAATAGCATTACATGGTACATATGATGAGATAGATGAAAAAGAATTAAAAAAACAGTTAGAAATTCAATTTGGATATAATGCATTTTCAATAGTTAGGAATAATGATATGTCGTATACCATTAAGTTACTAGAAAACCAAAAAGAATATGATATATTAACAAACGGTGAAATACATCAATTAGATAGAATAATGCATCCAACATCAGTATATGCAATTATATATTCAGATGGAACATTAGCTTTTAATACGACAGGAAATGTTAATCAGGACAAGATGAATCAAGGAATAACTGTTCTTTATAATACTAAAAATATGGAAAATATAGGAGATATTAGTAAAACTATATTTGAAAATGAAAATGCAATTCCGTGGATAAATTATGTCGAAGGTATAAAGTATATCGATATAGAAGAACCAGTGGCACCTTATACAACAGATTTTTGGTTTGCAAATTGTGTTAATGTAAAAGAAATCAATTTAGATAATTTATATACTAATAATAGTAGTAGTATGAAAGGGATGTTTTATAAATGTATTAACTTAGAAAAGATTGATTTAAAACATTTGAATACAGATAATGTAACAGATATGTATGCAATGTTTTTAAATTGTGAAAGTCTAAAAGAAGTAGATTTATCAAGAATTAATACAGAAAATGTACTTGATTTTGAATGGATGTTTGGAAGATGTTATAATTTAGAGCAATTAAATTTATTTAACTTTGATACATCCAAAGCTGAAAAAACAACAGCTATGTTTTATGATAGTAAAAAGTTATCTGAAATTTTAGTAAGTGATAAGTGGCAAATAAATACAGAAACTTCAACATCTATGTTTACAAATTGTAAAACAGATCATGTAACCTATATTTAAAATCGCAGAAAAATGCAATTTAGGGACATTCTTTAAATTGCATTTTTGCTTATATAGCTTTTTTATCACAAAAAATTCCCCCAAAACCACTAGACATAAAGCAGTTTTAGAGGTATAATCATAAAGAAATGTGAACATCTGCCAAACAGGTAGAGTCCCTTTTGGCAGTATAGGCAGGAGGAAAAAATATGAAAAATAGCTATAGAGATTATACTTGTGGAGAACTTACTTTAAAAAATGTGGGAGAAACAGTAAAATTGGCTGGTTGGGTGCAAAGAATTCGTAATTTAGGTTCTATGCAGTTTATAGATTTAAGAGACCAATTTGGCATTACGCAAATTGTTATTTCTGATAAACAACCAGAAGCGCAGGAAAAAGCCAATGAGTTAGTCACAGAGTGTGTCATATCTGTGGAAGGAACTGTTTTAGAACGTACTAGTAAGAATGCAAAAATTCCTACAGGAGAGATAGAAATAGAAGCAAAAAAAATAGAAGTACTTGGAAAATGCAAAAATGTACTTCCTTTTGAGGTAAATTCGGAAAAAGCAGATATTGCATCTGTAAAAGAAGATTTAAGATTGGAATATCGTTTTTTGGATTTGAGAAATGATAAGTTACATGAGAATATTTTATTCCGTTCTAAAGTGTTAAAAGCACTAAGAGATAAAATGGATTCCCTAGGATTTAGCGAAATTCAAACCCCTATTTTAGCCAACTCTTCACCAGAAGGAGCAAGAGACTTTTTAGTGCCAAGTAGATTACATCCGGGAGAATTTTATGCACTTCCACAAGCACCACAGCAATTTAAACAATTATTAATGGTAGCAGGTTTTGATAAATATTTTCAAATAGCACCTTGTTTTAGAGATGAGGATCCTAGAGCAGACAGAGCACCAGGAGAGTTTTATCAATTGGACTTTGAAATGAGTTTTGCTACACAAGAGGATGTGTTTGCAGTATTAGAAGACATTTTCACTTCTATTTTTAAACAATTTACAAATTGGAAAGTAGACGAAGCACCGTTCAAACGCATTCCATATAAAGAAGCAATGGAGTTATATGGAATCGATAAGCCAGATTTAAGAAATCCATTAATCATACAAGATGCAACAGAAATTTTTAAAGACGTAGAATTTAATGCTTTTAAAGGTAAACGAGTAAAAGCCATTGTAGTACCAGAAGGAGCAACGCAAACAAGAAAATTCTTTGACCAAATGACTACTTTTGCCGTAGAAGAAGTAGGTGCAAAAGGACTTGCATGGGTAAAAATAGAAGAAGAAGGACCTACAGGTGGAATTGCAAAATTTATAGAGAAAGAAATATTAACCAAATTAAAGGAAGAACTAGGAGTAAAAGTAGGAGATAGCATATTCTTTGTGGCAGATGAAAAATTAGAAACAGTGCAAAAAATAGCTGGTCAAATTAGAATAGAGTTAGGAAAGAGATTAGATATTTTAGAAAAAGACACCTATCGTTTCTGCTTTATTGTAGATTTTCCAATGTATGAATATAACGAAGAAGAAGGAAAAATTGATTTTAATCATAATCCATTTTCTATGCCACAAGGAGGTATGGAAGCACTTCTTTCTCAAAATCCATTAGAGATTTTGGCTTATCAGTATGATGTAGTATGCAATGGTTATGAAATGGCTTCAGGAGCAGTAAGAAACCATGACCCAGAGTTAATGGTAAAAGCATTTGAAATAGCAGGATATCCAGAAGAAGAAGTAGAAAGCAGATTTGGAGCATTATATAATGCATTCCAATACGGAACACCACCACATGCTGGAGCAGCACCTGGTGTAGACAGAATGATTATGTTATTGAAGAATGAAGAAAATTTGAGAGAAATTATTGCTTTCCCAAAAAATAAAAAAGCAAGAGATGTATTAATGAGGGCACCAAGCAAAGTAACAAAAGAACAATTAGAAGAAGTGCATATTCAAGTAATAGAAGAGAAAAAAGACTAAATAAAAGTAATAATTGCCAATAAGGAAAATACCTTTTTGGCAATTGTTATATAAGGGAAAAAGTTAGGAGAAAAGTATGATACAAGATAGAAAAAAAGGAAAAGTATTATTAGGAATGAGTGGCGGAGTAGATAGTTCTGTAGCAGCAGTTTTGTTAAAACAAGCAGGTTTTGAAGTAATAGGGGCAACAATGCGATTGTATCAAAATAAAGAAGAAGGAGAAAAAACAATACAAGATGCCAAAAAAGTTTGTGAAAAACTAAAAATACCACATTATACCTTAGATTGCACAAAGGAGTTTCACACTCATGTAGTAGAAAATTTTATTGGGTGCTATGCTTGTGCTAAAACGCCAAACCCATGTGTAGAATGTAATAAATATTTGAAATTTGGTGCATTTTATGAGAAAGCCAAAGAATTAGGTTGTGAGTATATTGCAACAGGTCATTATGCAAAAATAGAGTATGAGGAAACTTATAAAACCTATGTAATGAAAAAATCACAAGCCAAAGAGAAGGATCAGACCTACTTTTTATATGGTATCCAAAAAGAAATATTACCACATATTCTTTTCCCATTAGAAGAATTAGAAGACAAAGAACAAGTAAGAAAGATAGCAGAAGAGTATAATTTATCTGTTGCACATAAAAAGGATAGCCAAGAAATTTGCTTTATACCAGATAATGATTATGTTTCTTTCTTAAAGAAAGAGGGACAAAAAGAAGAACAAGGAAACATTGTACTAAAGAATGGTACTATTTTAGGAAGACATAAAGGATTAATATATTATACAGTAGGGCAAAGAAAAGGATTAGGTATTGCTTATGAAAAACCATTATATGTTATTTCCTTAAATGCAGAAACAAACGAAGTAATCGTAGGGAAAGAGGCAGATTTATATAGAACCAATTTACTAGCTACTAATGTAAATTTTCTATTACCAATCTCTTCTGACAAGATAAATGTAACAGCAAAAATACGTTATCGTGCAAAAGAAGCACAGGCAACTATAAAAAGACAGGGAGAAAATTGGTTGGTAACTTTTCAAGAACCACAAAGAGCTATTACACCGGGGCAATCCGTAGTTTTTTACATAGGAGATATGGTATTAGGGGGAGGAATTATAAAATAAAAAAAACAAACAAATTTTTGTATTTCTATTGACTATTCTTTCTACCTATGTTACAATAAGACACATAATACGGAATAGGGGAGGAGTGATAAGATGGAAGAACAAGGAAATCCAAACCGTTTCGAACTAATATATGAACTATTAAATGAAATAGAAAATAATCAAATTACCATAGTAAGTATGTTCCAAAACCATCATACGGTAACAATGAAAAAACTAATGAAAATGCAAGAGCATGATGAAATTGTGGACATGGTGAATCAAATATTCGAAAGAAGAATTAGCCGAATAGAAGAGGCTCTATGTAAGATAGAAGGAAAAATAAACTAAAGAAAAAAGAGGGGGAAAATCAATTAAAATTTTCTCTCTCTTTTGTCTCTATTTAAAAGGATGAGTTATCTGAAAAAAAGGAGGAAAAAGTGGCAAAAGAATACCCTTCTTGTTTTAAAAATTGGATAGATTCTTGCAAAGCAGTATAAGATTTACTAACATCTATAGTATCATGCATTAAAATGACAAGAGTATGCTTGCCTTTACAACTATTTTTTAAATTTTGTAATAATTCGGAGGAAGAATATTTTTGCATAGAGTCATTATTTAAGGCATTCCAATCTACATAGTAGTAGCCAATTTCCTTTAAATACAATTTAGCATTTTTCTTAGCTACTGCATAATCGGAAGTATGAGAGCCGTTAGGAAAACGAAAGAGATGCGATGAGTAAGAGGGTAAACCTAAGGCTTTTGCTATAGCTTCGTCTGTTTTTTGAATTTCGTTCAAAAAAGAGGTTTTACTTTGATATAATTTTGTATTCTGGTGGGAATAGCTATGGTTAGCAATAAAATGTCCTTCTTCATAAGCACGTTTTACAATGTCTGGAAATTCTTCTACATGAGAGCCAATTACAAAAAAAGTAGCAAGAACATTTTCTTCTTTTAGAATATCTAAAATGATAGGAGTAGCCACTTTGGTTGGTCCGTCATCAAAGGTAAGGTAAGCCATTTTTTCGAGATTTGTGTAGAGGGCATCTATTTTAGATCCGCGTATCTTCCAAGGACGCACTAGAAGTGCTTTTAGAACTAGCTTTCTCTCCAACGAAAATAAAAAAACAACTGCATCCAACACAAAGAAAAAAGAAGATAATAAAGAAAAATAAAATTTGTTTTTTGGTAATTCCATAAATTTTCATAACAAAATACTCCTAGAAAAATATATGTAAAAATTTTAGGATTATGCATCCTCTTATATAACAGTAAAAAAATGAAAATTTTCCTAGAAATATATTGCTAAATGCAAAAAATAAGGGTAAAATAAACAGGAAATTAAGAAGAGAGAAGGTTAAATAATAATGAAAAAAAATCTTAGATTTTATGTAGCATTCTATCTTGCTAAACTTGCAAGATGGGCATTAAAAGTATTAAGAAGAAATGCAAGTTATTTTCCAGGAAAACTAGCAATTACCCTATGTCCGGACTTTTTAGGAAGAATAGATAAACCTAAAATCATTATAGGGGTAACAGGAACAAATGGAAAAACAACCGTATGCAATTTATTAGAAGAAGCTTTAAGGAGAAACGGCTATGAATTAATAGATAATCATTTAGGCTCTAATGTGAATTCAGGTGTTGCTTCTAGTTTAATAGAGTCTGCTGATTGCAAGGGAAGACAAAAAAAAGAAATAGCTGTATTCGAATTAGACGAAAGAAGTGCGGTAAAAATTTATCCTTACATGAAACCTACCTTTTTACTATGTACCAATCTATTTCGTGATTCTCTAAAGAGAAACGCACATACAGAATTTATCTTTAATATTTTGGATAAATCCATACCAAAAGAAACCAAACTCATTTTAAATGGAGACGATTTATTAGTAAGTAATTTGGCAAAAGAAAATGAAAGAGTTTACTTTGGAATAGATAGATTAGAAACCGATGAGGATACTTGCCATAATATTGTGCAAGATATTAGTGTTTGTCCTAATTGCAGTAGCAAATTAGAATGGGATTTTGTAAGATATAACCATATTGGACGAGCTCATTGTAGTAAATGTGATTTTGGTTCTCCTTCCATAGACTATGAAGTAACAAAAATCGATTTTGAAAAAGGAACAATGCTTCTAAAACATAAAGATACAGAAGAAATTTATCCTATTTTAAATGACAATATTATCAATATTTATAATGTACTTGCAGTAATTAGCGTACTAAAAGAGATGGGACTTTCTAAAGAGCAAATTGATAAAGGCTTAGAAGGTCAAAAAATTGTAGACACCAGATATAGTGAAGAAATGATAAATGGAATAAAAGTGGTTACCCACTTAGCAAAAGGATTAAATCCAATTGCTTGCTCTAGAGTATTCGATTATGTAAGAAAACAACCGGGCAATAAAGCGGTTATTATGATATTAGACAGCTTACATGATGCAGCTACAAGTTCTGAAAATACAGCATGGCAGTATGATACAGACTACGAATTTTTAAATGATGATAGTATCAAACAAATTTTAATGGCAGGTGCGAGATATTTAGATGGATTAGTCAGATTAGAAATTGCAGGTGTGGATAAGGATAAAATCGTAGCAAAAAGAAAAGAATTAGAACTAGTACAAGATTTGAATTTAGATGGTATAGATAAAGTATTTATCTTGCATGATTTACATTCTACAGAACTAAGAGATAAAATTAAAGAACAAGTAAGAGAAAAGATAGAAAAGGAAAGGAAGTAGGGTAGGCTATGGGAGAAGATAAGAAAATAGAAATATTATTCCCAGAATTCTGCAATTTAGCAGGAGACAGTAGCAACATGAGATATTTAAGAAAATGTATGCCAAAAGCAGAATTTATAGAGACTAGGTTTGATGAAGAAATGGCATTTGTAAAAGAAAAAGTAGACCTTATTTATTTAGGACCAATGACAGAAAGCAGACAAGAAAAAGTAATTGAAAAATTAAAACCATATACAGAACTAATCAAACAAAAAATAGAAGAAAATGTAGTATTTCTATTTACAGGAAATGCTTTGGAAGTAATGGGAGAATATATTGAAAACGAAGATGGAAGCAAAATAGAAGCTTTAGGTATTTTTCCAATTCATAGCAAAAGAAATATGATGAACCGCCATAATAGCTTGTTTAAAGGTGTATTTGAAGATATTGAAATTGTTGGCTTTAAAAGTCAATTCAGTATGAGCTATGGAAAAAATGAAGATTGCTATTTTGCAAAAGTAGAACATGGAATAGGGATAAATCCAAAAAGTAATTTAGAAGGTATTTATTATCATCATTTTATAGGTACTTACGTAATAGGTCCTATTTTAATATTAAATCCACTATTAAC
The DNA here is from genome assembly GCA_944386655.1 of uncultured Clostridia bacterium. Lineage (GTDB taxonomy): Bacteria > Bacillota > Clostridia > TANB77 > CAG-508 > UMGS1663. Next base: position 32,034 of record CALXBX010000036.1, read on the forward strand.
GAAAAAAGTGATGCAAATGATGGGCATAGAAAATCCTTATTTAGCCTTTGCACAGGAGACAATGGATGCCTACAAACAAAGATTAAAAGAAATAAACTAAGAAAAGAAGCAGTATCAAAATTACTGCTTTTTTCTATTATAAAATGAATAAAAATGGCAATGCTATAAGCAGAAAGGAAGAAGAGAAAATGTCAAGTGAATTGTATTACAATGGAGAAATTATCACAATGGAAAGAGAAGGAGAACAAGTAGAGGCAGTTTTCGTAGAAAATGGTAGAATTCAAAAGGTAGGAAGTTTAGAGGAAGTAAAACCTTTTGTAAAAAAAGATACGAAAGAAATAGATTTAAAAGGAACAACTATGCTTCCCGCCTTTATAGATGCACATAGTCATATTAGTGCTTTCGCACAATCTCTTAGTTACATTTCTTTAGCAGATTGCAAATCCATAGTAGAAATACTGGAAAAATTAAAGTTAGGAAAAGAAGAAAGAAAACAAGAAAAATGGATAATTGGGGTGGGATATGACCAAAATTTTTTAAAAGAAAATAGACATCCCACGAGATGGGAATTAGATAGCATATGCGAAGAAAAACCACTACTCATCACCCATATTTCTGGGCATATGGGAGTAGCCAACACAAAAGCCTTAGAAATGATGAAAATTACAGAAGATAGCAAAGCTCCAGAAGGTGGAAGATACGGAAAAGAAAATGGAAAATTAAACGGCTATTTAGAAGAAACTGCTTTTATAGAAAACACAAAATATATAGAAGCCATTAGCCCAACAAGATTCTTGGAATTATTAGATAAAGCACAGAATATTTATAGAAGTTATGGCATTAAAACTGTACAAGATGGTCTTACTACAAACAAAGAGTTTCCTTTCTTAAAACAAATGGCAGAAGAGAAAAAATGGAAAGTGGATGTGGTAAGTTATATAGATATGGCACATGCTTCTATCATAGAAGAAAATAAAGAGTACTTAAAAACGTACAAAAATCATCTTAAAATAGGGGGATATAAGATAATTTTGGATGGGTCTCCACAGGGGAAGACTGCATGGATGACAAAACCATACGAAGGAGAGAAAACTTATAGAGGAAATCCTACGAAAACAAATGAAGAAGTAGAAAAGGCTTTGCAAAAGGCAGTAGAAGAAGAAAGACAATTATTGGCACATTGTAATGGAGATGCAGCATCAGAGCAATATATACAAGCTTGTCAAAAGCAACCAATAGAAAAATTAAAGAAAATAAGACCCGTTATGATACATGCACAAACGGTAAGAAAAGACCAATTAGAAGAAATGAAAAAAATAGGAATGATTCCCTCTTTTTTTATAGCACATGTGTATTACTGGGGAGATATTCACTTAAAAAATTTAGGAAAAGATAGAGCAAGTTTTATTAGCCCTGCCAAAAGTGCAGAAGAATTAGGACTTATTTATACCTTTCATCAAGATTCACCCGTTCTACCGCCCAATATGTTAGAAACCATTTGGTGTTCTGTAAATAGAACCACAAAAAATGGAGTGGTATTAGGAAAAGAAGAGCAAATTAGCGTATACGAAGCCTTAAAGGCAGTAACCATTGGGGCAGCTTATTCCTATTTTGAAGAAGCGGAAAAAGGAAGCATTAGAGAAGGGAAAAAAGCAGATTTTGTATTATTAGATAAAAATCCTTTCAAAATACCAAAAGAAGAAATTAGGAATATAAAGGTAATAGGAGTTATATAATATTTGAAATATTACAAATATATTACAAAAATATTACAAAAAGGTTGCAAAAATAAAACGAATGTGCTATAATGAAAATATATTCAAAAGAGAAGGTGAAAAAAATGGAAGTAATGGCAATTGTTGTTATATTAATAGGAGTTATCTTTTTATTAATTGCATATGCCATTATGCAGCTAAAATTAGCAGGCATAACTGTAAAAGATTTTTGGAGTTTTATAGAAGCCAACCAAATGTTAGATAAATTATATCATTTTTCAAAAAGATATGAAAAAATGAGCCCACAAGAGCAAGTTATTTTCTTAACAGAAGCAGAAAAGGTATTTGAAGCATTTGATAAAGTTCCTAAAATTATTTGGGAAGAAGAATATAATAAATATGCAGATGTGCTAGAAACCTACAAAAATATTAAAGTGCTAAGATGGGTATCTAATTAAAATAGTTTAACATAAAAACCTTATAATATAGATAAATAAAAAAGAAATTATCTTTGGTATTACACCACCAAAAATAATTTCTTTTTTCTTTTGGTATGCTACACGCAAAAAACGAATAATATTTAATAAAAACAATATAATAACAAGAAAGAAAGGAAAAGATTATGAAAACAAGATATTTTGATCATGCGGCAACAACAGCAGTAAAAGAAGAAGTTTTAAGAGAAATGTTGCCATTTTTTTGTGTAGAGTATGGAAATGCCTCTTCTTTATATCACAAACGGAAGAGAAGCTAAAAGAGCATTAGAACACGCAAGAGGGCAAGTGGCAACGGCGATAGGAGCAAAGCCAAAAGAAATTTATTTTACTGCTTGTGGTAGTGAAAGTGATAATTTAGCTTTAAAAGGCATAGCGTATGCAAACAGACAAAAAGGAAACCATATTATTACTACTAAAATAGAACATCCCGCTATTTTAGAAACCTGCCAAACTCTGGAAAAACAAGGCTATGAAGTTACTTATTTAAATGTAGATGAGCAGGGAATGATTTCTTTGCAGGAATTAGAAAAAGCAATAAAACATAGCACAATTTTAATTAGTGTAATGTTTGCCAATAATGAAATAGGAACCATCCAGCCAATAGAAGAGATAGGAAAAATTGCGAAAAATCATGGCATTTTCTTTCATACCGATAGCGTGCAAGCAGTGGGAAATGTAGCAATAGATGTACAAAAGTTACAAATTGATTTATTATCTATGTCTGCACATAAATTTTATGGACCAAAGGGAGTAGGAGCTTTATATGTAAGAGAAGGAGTAGCATTTGATAGAATACAAGATGGAGGACATCAAGAAAAAAACAAAAGGGCAGGAACAGAAAATGTAGCGGAAATTGTGGGATTAGGAAAGGCAATCGAGTTAGCTACAAAAAATTTAGTACCGTATTGTCAAAAATTAGAAGAATTAAAAAATCAATATATTCATCAAATTAGAGAAAAATTGCCAGAGGCAAAGTTAAATGGACATCCGGAAAAAAGACTTTCTGGAAATGTAAACTTTTCTTTTCCTCATATGGATGGGCAGGAGTTACTACTGGCTTTAGATAGAAGAGGAATTTGTGTTTCTACAGGAAGCGCATGTAGTTCTGGCTCGCTAAGCCCATCCCATGTATTACTAGCCATTGGCTTGCCACGAGAATATGCCGAAGGAGCATTAAGAGTGAGTATAGGAGAAGAAAATACAAAAGAAGATATTACATTTTTAGTAGATAGTCTTGTAGAGATTATCTCACAAATGAAGAAATTAGACTAGAAACGAATAAAAATAAACAAATTGCTTCATACTAGAAAAAAAGGATAAGGAAAAGAAATGGAGAGTAAGAAGCAAAGAAAAAAACAAGCAGTAATAGGAATGATAGCAGGAATAACTTGTGGCTTGTTTGCCTCGGGGGGAGGACTTATATTGGTTCCTGCTTTTTTATATGTTTTAAAAATGGAAGATAAAAAAGCAAGGGGGACCGCTATTTTATGTATTTTGCCCATGGTACTTACCAGTAGCATCTTTTATATATCTGGCAATTATATGAATTGGAAAATAGGTATAAAATGTGCAATAGGAGGCATTATAGGAGGTGCCATAGGTGCAAAGTTGTTAAAAAAAATACCTACCCTTTATGTGAAAATTCTTTTTGCTCTATTTCTGTTCTATGTATCCATCAAAATGATAATAGCTTAAAAGCGAAGTAGAGAGGATCATATGTTAGAAATTTTATTTGGAATGATAGCAGGAACCATTACAGGACTGGGAATGGGAGGAGGAACGATATTAATTTTACTTCTTTCCCTTTTTTATGGATTAGAACAACATATAGCACAAGCGACTAATCTTATTTTCTTTGTGCCTACTTCCTTAGCTGCAATTTGGATGAATTTAAAGCAAAATAATGTAGATAGAAAATTAGCAAAAAATATTACGTTATATGGAGTAATAGGAGCAGTCATTGGTTCCTTAGTAGCAGAAAAATTAGAAGACCAAACCTTAAAAAAGTGTTTTGCTATTTTTATTTTTTTGATTGCACTCCATGAAGTATATGGTATTTATCAGATAATAAAGCAAAAAAAGAAATTGCATAAAATACAGAAAAAATGACATAATAAGACTGTAAAGAATAAAAAATACAAGGAGGAGAAAATGGATATGAAATTTGTAAAAGGAATGATTATGGGAGGATTAGTTTCTGCAGGAGCAATGATGATGTATAAAGAAATGAGTGGAAGAAACAAAAAGCAAATGATCAAAAAAGGAAGGCAATTTGCTAAAAAAATGGGAATTATGTAGGAATTAACTTAGAGAAGTTGCTAGGATTTCCTACAATCAAAAAGGACTATAAACTAGTTATAGTCCTAATTTTGTGCTTTAGATTAATCCTCAGAAATTACTTCTTGGGAAATTTCGCTTCTTTTGTCATCCTCTTTTTTACAAGGCTTTTCGCAAGGCTTCTCACCATGATGCTTGCAGTCCATTTTTACACCTTTTAGGCATTTTCCTTCATGTTTTCCATCTACACAAACTTTACAATGTTTTACGTTATCTACCCAAATTTCTATAGCATAGAATTTATTGTTACATAAAGGTCCAAATACAAACTCGCCTTCTTTGTCTGTGAAAGTATGAGAAACAGGTCTTCTTTCCTCTTTTCCACATTCGCAAACAATTTCTACTAATTTTACAACAGCATCACATACAGGGTCTCCATAGCAATCTTTTACAATGCCATAAATTACATTACGATTATCTTCTGGAAGTCTTATTTCTAAGTCGAATTGCTTGCCAGAGGCAATAATTCCGTCTACATCTAAAACAGGACAAACATTCTTATCAAATTCCATCATATTTACGCTCCTTCTATCATATTTATTTTAAGCATATCGCTTATTACTATATCTTATGAAAGAAAATAAAAAATGTGTAAAAAAATGTAGAATTATTTCCCTAAAAAAGATATAATCCTTTGCAAAGATATATGATTAATGAAAAAATAAATATAGAGAGTATACAAGGAAGTGAACAAAATATGGATAATAGAAGTATAGGAATGTTTGATTCGGGAGTGGGAGGACTTACGGTTTTAAAGGAAGTACAAAAAGAACTTCCACAAGAGAATATTATCTATTTAGGAGATACAAAACGCTTCCCTTATGGAAGCAAATCGAAAGAGAGTATTGTACAATTAACACAAAAAGGAATGGATTTTTTAATCTCTCAAGATGTAAAAGCAATTGTGATAGCTTGTGGAACAGCAACCAGTCAGGCTTTAGAAGAGATGAAAAAAAGGTATCGTATTCCTATTATGGGGATTATAGATAGCACGGTGCAATATATAGAGCAGAAGAAAAACTTAAAGACAGTAGGAGTAATAGCAACAGCTGGTACCATTCGCAGTAAAGGGTGGGAAAAAAAGTTAAAAGAACAAATTCCAGGGATAGAAGTAAAAAGTAAAGCCTGCCCACTTTTAGCACCAATGGCAGAAGAAGGTTGGATAAATAATGAAATTGCAAGATTAACGATTCAAGAATATTTAAAGGATATGAAAAATGTAGATGCATTAATATTGGGGTGTACTCATTATCCGTTATTTGAGCCATTAATCAAGGAAGAGTTAGGAAATGCAGTAGAAATTATTCATACAGGAAAGTTAGTAAGCAAGCAGTTAAAGGAATTACTTTTTCAATCTGAAGAAGAAGGAAATGTATCTCCTACAAATACACAAATTTACTTAACAGATAGAGAAACGAACTTTATGCAAGTAGCAAGTAGAATGCTGGAAAATAAAGAAATTGCAAAACAAATAAAAGAAATACAAATATAGGAATACAGACAAGCCAGTCTCCATATACATGTAGTGATAGAAAACAAGAAAGAGGAGAGGGGCTATTGATGAAAATAAAAAGAATAGTTTTACTAATAGCATGTATACTAATGATGAGTGCTTGCGTATATGCAGCCGATGAGGTAAGTTTTATTATTTCTTATGATGGAATAGTGGTAGAAAATGAAGCAAAAGCAGTAAATATTGTACTAGAAGGAAAAAGTGCACCAACTTATACACAGGTAAGAGTAAAAGTGGATGTATCTGGACCGGCAACTCCTACGCTAATAGCAAAAGATTCTTTAGGAACAGATATTGACATTGCACAAACTGGTTATTGGGGACCAGAGCAGGGGTTTCCTATTCAAGGAGATTTTAAAAATGAAACACCAGTTACAGCAACTTTTCCAAAAGCAGGGGAGTATACCATTACAGTTAGTTTGCTAGATTTAGCCAATAGCAATACAGTAATTACATCAAAGACAATTACAGTAGATGTACAAGAGCAAGCAGTTATGACAAATACCATTGAAAATACCATTACTAATACTGTAGAAAATACAGCCAATAATCAAGAAAACACAGAATTACCCAAAACAGGAACTAGCTTAGTGGAATATGTAATTTATGCATTAGTAATCCTAGCATTTGTCTATATGATATATAGTATTAAGCAAAAAAATATATCATAAAAAGAAGAAAGAAACGGGGGAGCCCGTTTTTTTTAGGGTCTAGGAGCATATTGAGAACTGGAGAAAGAGTGTGGGGCTTGTATGAAGAAAAATATATTTTTTTTATTACAGGGAAAATTATTACTTAGTATCGTATTTACTATTATGTTTTTCGTTATATTATCCATTATCTTATTAGAACAAATAGATATAAAATCGACCAAAATAACTGAAACATCAAAGAAAATTCCTATATTAGTAGAAACATACGAGGCCGAAAAAATGCAAGTACAAGAAGAAAAAATAGAGTTGCCAGAATATACGAATTTACCTAGAGAATGGAAAGGGTATGAGGTAATTGGAAAAATAGAAATTCCAAAATTAAATTTGGAAAAATATATCCTATCGGAAACAAGTGAGCAGGCACTAAAAGTTGCTGTTACAAAGACGGCAGGACCTAGAGTAAATGAAATTGGCAATTTGTGCATTGCAGGGCATAATTATATACAAACATTTGGAAGATTAAAAGAATTAGAAAAAGGAGATATTTTGATACTAACAGATACCTATGACCGAAAAATAACTTATCAAGTTTATGAAACTAGCAAGGTACTTCCAACAGATACATCGTGTCTTTCACAGGAGACAAAAGGAGAGAAGGAAGTAACTTTAATTACTTGTACATTAGGAGCAATCAAAAGGCAAATTATTAAGGCAATAGAAGTGTACGACTAAAATAATAACAGTTACTATATAAAATTTTACTAGATTATTGTAAAAAAATATGTTGAATAAAACATAAAAAAGTAGTAAAATAGAAGTAAGGACAAACGGAAGAAAAGGAGGTAGAAGAGGATGAAAAAAAGAGGAGAAAAAGGAGTAACTTTAATTGCTTTAGCCATTACCATTGCCGTATTATCTATATTAGCCTTTTCTATAACAGCTAATATAGGAGGCTTTGATGATATGCAAAATAAAACGAAATTTGAAGAAGATATTCATAAATTGTCAGAACAGGTAGAACAATATTATGCAAGATATGATACAATTCCTGTTTTAAATCAGTATACCAATATTTCTATGCTAGAAGATATTAAAAATGTAAACGATACATCCACTTATTGGGTATTAGATGTATCAAGATTGGGTGTAGATTCTTTAAATTATGGAGTAGATTATGCACCTATTAAGAAAATGGAGGATACCTCAGCAGATGTATCCCAATATACAAAAGTTTATATTATTAATAAAGGTTCTCATACCATTTATTATCCAGCAGGAGTAGAGTATGATGGAAAAGTACACTATACATTAGAAAATGAATATTCTAATGTAAATGTTACTGTGGCAGCGAGTATTGAATTTTCAGGTGCAACTACACAAACTACAGCACCAACTATTCAAGCAGAAGTAAAACATGTTTCTTATACGGATATTAATTTGCCAGAATGTGGATGGGTGTTAAATACACAAAGTGCAGAAATAGGAACAGATAAACAACAATATCCTAATGATTTTTCAGTAGAGCAACAAAAAATTTCGTTAAACATGCAGAATGCTGGAAATTATTATTTGCATGTATTAACAGTGGACGAAGAAGATAACAGAGAAGAAACAGTGAGTAGTTTAGTTTCCGTAACGGCAAATTATCATGCACATACAGGAAATGCAACAAGTGGAGGAGGCTGTTATACTGCACCTGTATACCATGCACATACAGGAAGTGCAACAAGCGGAGGAGGCTGTTATACAACACCTGTATATCATACTCATACTGGTAGTACAAGTGGAGGAGGATGTTATACGGTACCTGTGTATCACACTCATACAGGAAGTGCAAGCAGTGGAGGAGGTTGTTATGTAAGTGTGCCTCATACTGTTACAAAAGAGTGTGGATTAACAGCTGATATGAGAAGAGAAGGAGAACAGTGGGATACAGGAGATTGTATGGCAGGAGGAGTAGCTGGATATTGCCCAAGAGGGCATAAAGTAACAGGACAAGTTACTTGGGGATATGGAACGTCTTGGGATGGAACTGTAAAAGGTACTTGTCATGCTCAAATCACAGAAACAACATATACCTATGAATTAGGATGTGGAAAAACTACTTCTACAATAGAAAGTTATAATTTAGGATGTGGGAAAAGTACCAGTACAATTGATAGTTACGCTCTAGGATGTGGAAAAACTACTTCTACAATAGAAAGATATAATTTGGGATGTGGAAAAACAGAAAGTACTATAGAGAATTATACAATTACATACTAAACGAATAGATAGCATAAAAAGTATCAAAGGATAAACCTTTTGGTACTTTTTATTTGTGGTAAAAGAATAAAATATAAAAGAAAAGCATACAATGAAACAGCAAGAATGAGGAGGAGAACTGGTATGCTAATTGTTTTCAATAAATTTAAAATTTTTTCATATATTGTTTCTTTAACTACAGTTATTATTTTATTTGCAATGGCTTTTATGATGACAGGTCCAGAAAAAACAATAGAAACATCTGCTTCTACCAAAGCGCTTCCCATTTATAATGTGGCAAGAGAAGAAAAAAAGGTTGCTTTTACCATGAATTGTGCTTGGGGAGCGGAAGATATAGATAGCATTTTAGATACACTTTCTAAATACAAAGTACAAATAACTTTTTTCATTGTGGGGGATTTCGCAGAGAAATATCCAGAGGCAGTAAAGAAAATGGCAGACGCAGGACATGAAATTGGAAATCATTCCGATACACATCCACATGTAAATACTTTAAGCCTAGAAAAAAATGTGGAAGAAATTCAGGAATGTAGTAAAAAAATAGAATCTATAACTGGAAAGAAGACAACTCTTTATAGAGGTCCTTATGGAGAATATAACGATACAGTAATACAGGCGGCAAAATCGCAAGGACATACGGCTATTCAATGGAATATAGATACTTTAGATTATTCTGGTTTAACAGGAGAGCAAATGTGGAACAGAATAAAAGAAAAGTTAGCTCCAGGAAGTATTATCTTAAGTCATAATGGTACAAAACATACAGCAGATAGTTTAGATATGTTGTTGCACCAAATTATAGAAGAAAACGGCTATCAAGTAGTAACAGTGTCTAACTTGTTGTATAAAGAAAATTATATCATAGATAGTAATGGAACACAAAGGAATGTATAAAATGAAAAATTTGGGAAACAATAAAAGGGAAAGAAACAAAAAGGAGATAAAAAAATGCCCTTTATTGGAATTATTTCAGAAGAAAATAATGAAAATAGAATTAGGAGATTTCTATTAGAAAAATTAGATTGGCAAGAGAGCTCCATTTTATGCATCAAAGAAAAAAGTATTGAGAATATAAAAAATATTCGATTTGAAACTATTTTGCTTGCGAGACAATTTAAAAATGTGGAAGTACTAAAACAAATATTAAAACATACCACTTATTTAGTAAGCAATGTAGATTTTAAGCAAAATTGGGAAATTTTAAAGGATTTAGAATTGACAGTCATTACTTATGGATTTAATTCGAAAGCAACAATTACAGCTTCCTCCGTGGAAGAAGATCAGGTAATGGTTTGCTTGCAAAGAACGATGAAAACAAGAGAAGGAAAACAAATGGAGCCACAAGAAATAGAAATGCCAAAGTTAGAGAATGTAAATGATACAATGGGAGTTACTGGAGTTTTATGGCTTTATGATAAAATAAAATGAAGAAAATAGAGCAAAATATGGGCAAAATAGGCAATTTTTATAAAAATTTTCAAAAAAATTAACATTTTATGTAGACAAAACCAAAAAAAGGTAGTATAATAGTTTTGATACGAAAAAAGTATTCTAAAAAAGTTACAAGAGGAATAAAATACAAGTAGATAAACAAAAGTAGGGGAGGAAATAAAATTGAATACAAATTATTCAGAAAACAACCAATTAATCCTAGTTGGTAAAGTAACAAGTGAGAAGAAATTTAGTCACGAAATTTATGGAGAGAAATTCTACATATTTGACTTAAAAGTACCTCGTTTAAGTGGAAATGCAGATATTATTCCAATTACTATTTCAGAAAGATTGTTATTAGAACAAGATTTAGAGCCTGGCAAAAACATTATTATAGAAGGGCAATTTAGATCTTATAATAGCTATGAAAATGAGAAGAATAGATTGGTATTAACTGTATTTGCCAAAGAAATTAAATTTGCAGAAAATCAAGAAGAAGAATTTAAACCTAGCAAAGAAAATACTTCTAACGAAGTTGTATTAGATGGATTTATCTGTAAAAAACCAATTTACAGAAAAACACCATTTGGAAGAGAAATTTCTGATATTTTACTTGCTGTAAATAGAGCTTACAATAAATCAGACTATATTCCATGTATTGCATGGGGACGTAATGCTAGATTTTGTGAAAACATAGCAGTAGGAACAGAAGTAAGAATTGTGGGAAGAGTACAATCTAGACAATATGAAAAAAAATATGAAGATGGAACATCTGAAATAAGAGTTGCTTATGAAGTATCTGTAGCAAGTCTAGAGGTTATTGAACAAGAAGGAGACGCAAAACAAAGCGAAGAAATAGAGGAAAATAAAGAAGCTATCTAAATAAAAACAGAATAAAAGAAAAGGGGCTATTAAAAAATAAAATAAAAAAATAAGAAACCACTTAAAAAGGGCTTCTTATTTTTTTTCTTTTGGAATGACAATATTCTTTTTTTCTTTTTCCTCCTTAGGCTTTTCTATATCAATATGTTGGTAAACAGGAGAAATATCTAAATCTTCTAAATCTTTTTTGTCACCTGGGACAATCTCAATTTTTTTAGGTTCTTTTTCATCCATATTTTCACCATCCTAATTCAAATTCTAAACTTATCCTATCATAGAATAGAATAAAGTGCAAGAAAAATGCTTAAGTAATGTTAGTTTTTATAATAGTAGCAATATCTTCTTTATACAGTTTTTTATTAGCATATAAAATACTAATAAAAATAACAGCATATATTAAAATAATAGAAATGAAAATACTAATAAGGTCTATTGAAAAACGGTATACTTGTGTATTAATCATCGTATGATATAAAAAGTAAAGAATACCAATACTAATTAAAATACCAATTATTAAAGAAATAGTACCGTAAAAAAGTCCTTCCAAAAATAATATTTTATTCATCTGCCTATTAGACATGCCAATCGCTTTTAATTCAGCAAATTCGGTTTTTCTCATACTTAAACTAGAAAAAACAATATTCAATACAGTTATAATTGTTAAGACAAATATAAATACGAGAAAACTATACAATAAAATTTCTTTTATTAAGATTTCGTTTTTTTCTATTTGTTGTGAAGCAGATAGATTAGAACTTTCTATAACAATAGGAGCATTTTCATATTTCGCTTTTAAAGAATACACTAATTCGTCTAATTCATTAGGTTTAGAAGTTTGAATATAAAAATTAGTAAAATCGCTAAATTCTGCACCGACCGTTTCCAAAAATAATTGCGAGAAGGTATCTTTATTTACAATTAAATAAATGTCTGTTAAAGTAAAAGAAGGAAGACATGTTGGAACTCTACCTGTGATTGCTTTTATAGATAAACTTATTTGTTTGTTTTCTATTTGACGATTAGAATCGCCCACAAGAGAAGAGAGATTATCTAGCACTTCTTGATTTTTCTCATCGTTTATATCTTGTGTATTTAATATAAGATTTTCACCTATTTGATAATTTGTTAAACAAACACTATCGTAATATTTATTTTGTGCATTAGAATAATTAATAAGAATACATTCGTTGTTAGACAAAGATAAAGAACTATCTATTTGCGATAAATAATCTTGATAAGTGGCATCATCTAAAGTAGTTACTAAACAAGAAAGTTGACTTGTATGTTCATTTACTTTATTGAAAGAATTGTTTAACAAATTCATTTTGCTATCCACAAATTTAAGCATATCATTTAGTTTGCTGTTATCTAGTACTAAATATAAAGGGTTTAAATTAGCATAAGAATGTATTTCTTCTATGAAACCAGAGTTTTGTAGAACCTTTTTTATTTCTATTAATTCTTCCTGAGCTTTATGTTCGGGAGAATAATCTGCTAAGTTTAAAGTATAATTATAATTGTGTTGTTCGTATTGATTATAATTGCTTAAATTATAAATATAACCATAAATACTAATAAAAAGTATAATACTAATGGTTAAAGACATTACCATTGTTATATAATGAGATTTTTTTCTTTTCATATTTTTGTATGCTAAAATACCTTCTATTTTAAAGAGTTTTGAAAGCCATTTAGGAACTTGTGTAAAATGTTTTGTTACTTTATAATATGTATTTTCACGTAGGGTATTTAAAATACTTACTTTACTAATTTGTATTATAGGAAATAAGACAGAGAAGAATACAATGATAACAATTAGTAAAATAGAAAAGATAATGCTATACCAAGAAAATACCATTTGTAAAGAAATACTATTTTGTATTAAGGTAGTTGAAATATTGCTTTGAATAAGAGTGAATAAGTTGTCAAAAACATGAAGTAGTAATGACACTAATCCAAAACTCAATAAAATTCCAACAGGAATAGCAATACATGTTAAAATAATAATTTCAAAAAAGTAAATCATAGCAATTTGTTTTTTAGTAGCTCCCACAGAAGAAAGTTTAGCGATATATCTTTTTCTTTCTTGTGTAAAAATATGAAAAATAGTATAAATAAGAGAAATGGAAGCTACACTTACAATTCCAATGAATACAGAAACAGTAAGGATTAGATTGGTTTGGAAAGTGGAATCAGATTTTGCAATACCTGCATAAGAAAGTAGTTCTGTATTATAAAGAATTTGAGGAGTAGAGTTTAAGGAATTTAGTTGGCTTTGTATATCATTTGTACAATCGTAAATTTGAGAAATATCTTGGCATACAATAGAAGCAGTTAGGTAAGAATTGGGTGTAAGGGAATCTTTATTTAAATAAGTAATTGCTCCATTTGTTTTTACGAAAGTTTTTGTATTAAATTCGTCAAAATCTGTACTCTCTAAAATTCCTGTCACATGAAAGACATATTCCTTTTCATCCAATAAAATGGAAATAGAGTCATCTATTTGTAAAAGAGTACTTTCGTTTACCAATATTTCATTAGAAGATTGAGGAAGATTACCTTCTTTTAATAAAATAGGCATATTTTTCATTGTATTGGAATCATAAGCCTTTATGTGTAGTAGTTCCTGTGAATTATCGTTATAAGAGAAAATACCTAAATCTTCTATAAGAGAAATTTCTTTAATACGCTCATCAGATTCAAGAACAGTTAATTTGTCATAAGGAATTTGGATAAATTGTGCTTCCCAATTTCCTTTATTTCTACATAGGTTTACTACATAATCTTGGTAACTAAGAGCAAGAGTAGTAATAGAATTGATTAAAATAGAAACAAGAATAATGCTAAGCAAAATAGAAAATACCATTTTTTTATTACTCTTTAATTCTTTAGTAGCTAGTTTCAATAAATTATTCATGGATTTGCACCTCATCTTTTATTATTTTTCCGTCTTGTAGTGTAAGAATTCTATTTGTTTGTTTAGCAATTTTTATATCATGCGTCACTAAAAGAATTGTCTGCTGAAACTTGGTATTGTATTCTTTTAATAGAGTTATAATTTCATTAGAATTTAAAGTATCCAAATTGCCAGTTGGTTCATCCGCAAGAACGATACTAGGATTAGCCATTAAACATCTTCCAATGGCAACTCTTTGTTGTTGACCACCAGATAGTTGATTAGGTAAAGAATTTTCCTTATCTTGTAGACCTAAAAGAGAAATAAGATTTTTTAATCTTGCATCATCTGGATTTTTATAATCTAATAAAATAGGTAGTAATATATTTTCTTTTACATTTAGAATTGGTATTAAATTATAAAATTGAAAAATAAGTTGTGCAGTTCTTCTTCGATAAATAGCAAGTTGAGAGTCTGTTAAAGTGCCAATATCTTTGTTATTTACGAAAATAGTGCCAGAAGAAGGTTTTTCAATTCCGCCTAAAATATGTAATAAAGTGGATTTACCAGAACCGCTTGCTCCAATAATAGACAAAAATTCTCCTTTTTCTACTGAAAAGGAGATATCATCTAATGCTTTTACTGAATTTTCGTTGTTTCCATAAATTTTAGTTAAATTTTTTACTTCTAATATTTTCATATAAAAAATCCCCTCTTTCTTTTTTTATGTACAGTGTAACATAGTAGTTATTTGTTTGCAATAAAAAATATAAATAAAAGTGCGTATAAAACATCTATACTATACGCACTCCAAGGTTAAAAAATGTACTATTATAATGAGATGTTTATAAAGCTACAAAGTCAATTGCCTCATGCTGTGTAAAATTGAATTCCTACAACATAATTTCCGGATACATTAGACTGTGGAGATAAACTAAAATTATAGGTTCCATCTGCTAAATTGCCAATAACAAAAGTATTTTCATTAACAATAGGATAGACGGTTCGAATTGGTGTATCTCCAGATTTGATGGTCAATGCAAATGTTGCATTAGGATTGGCAGAAGAATCATAAGTTCTGATAACTATAGCAACTTTTACCAATGAACCACTTAAATTTGCAGGAACAGTAAAACTGCTGCTAAGTGAGCCAGTAGTTACAGTAGCAATTGCTCCACCAAGATTGGCGCGAGTAATTGCATCTCCCTGAGGAAGAGCTGTGCCATTGTCGGCCTCTACCATAGTTTCCACTGCATTGCTGACTTCAGTATATATATTATCTTCAGCAGCAAAACATACAGTACTGGAAAAAATAGCTGTGGACACTATAGTAACGAAGGTAATGAACCGCCTTAAAAGTTTATTATTCATATAACCACCTTTCTGTACATTTTTTAACCTCTATTACTATTGAATGATAGAAGTACTTTATCATTCAAAGTAACTCATATTTAGTAAAACTAAACTAGTATATTAGGATAATACCAAAAAAAGGGAAAAAAGTCAATAAAAAATTCCAATTTTTTACACAAATATACAAAAAATGTAATTTTATTTCAAAAGATTTAAAGAAAATGAATAAATCCTAAAGAATAAATTGAAAAATGAGGAAACTAATGGTATAATAACAAACATAGAGTAAAATAGGAGAGGACTAGTAAAATGGAGATAGAAAAGGCAAAAGGAATTATAGAAGCAATTTTATTTGCTTGTGGAAGAGAAGTGAATATAAAAGAACTTATGTCTGCATTAGAATTAGGAAGCGAAGATGTCATTACTATTTTAGAGAGTATGAAAGAAGAGTATAAAAAGGACAATAGGGGTTTAGAACTTATTCGTATAGCAGATAATTATCAATTAGTAACCAAAAAAGAATATGAAGAATATATCTATCCTATTGTAGATAAAAGAAGTAAACCAAATTTATCTACAGCAGCATTAGAGACGCTTGCGATTATTGCCTATAATCCTAAAATTACTAGGTCAGAAATAGAGGCCATTCGTGGAGTAGGTTCAGATGGAACTATCTATAAGTTGCTAGAATATAACTTAATAGAAAGTGTAGGAAAATTAGATGCTCCAGGAAAACCAACCATGTATAGTGTAACATCGGAATTTATGCGTATGTTTGGTATAGAGAGTTTAGAAGAACTTCCAGAACTTCCTAGGTATAAATTAGATGAAAATCAACAAATTGTTATAGACGATTTAATACAAGAACAGAAAAACGAAACACAAGAAGATAATCTTGCGGAGGCTCCATCACCCGAAAGGGAGGGAGAAGGAGAAATAGAAAAATAAATTGTGTGATAGAGAGGAAGAAAAAATATGAGATTAAGTGAAAGTTTTTTTTATACGTTAAGAGAAGATGCCAAAGATGAAGAGTCTGCAAGTGGAAATCTACTTGTAAAGAGTGGAATGTTTAAAAAAATAGGAAATGGTATTTATATGAAAATGCCATTAGGGCAAAAAGTAGTAGATAATGTAAAAAATATAGTAAGAAAACACATGAATGAGGCTGGCGCACAAGAAGTAACAATGCCACTGCTTCTTCCAATAGAAGCATTTGAAAAATCAGGGAGATATAGTGCTTTTGGACCATCTATTTTTCAGTTAAGAGATAGATATAATAGACCATATGTATTAGGACCAACACATGAAGAATTTTTTGTACTAGCAGCTATGATGAAGGCAAAGTCCTATAAAGATTTTCCATATACGTTATATCAAATTGGAAATAAGTATAGAGATGAAATAAGACCTAGATTAGGACTCATTAGAACAAGAGAATTTACCATGAAAGATGCCTATAGTTTTGATGTAGATCAAGAAGCATCCGATATTTCTTATCAAAAACAATATGAAGCTTATCATAAAATTTGCAAAGAAGTAGGCTTGAATTATGTGGTAGTAAGAGCAGATACTGGTGTAATGGGAGGATTGCTATCAGAAGAATTTCAAGCGATAACAGATGTAGGAGAAGACATTTTAGTGCTATGTGACCAATGCGATTATGCTTCTAACATAGAAGTAAGCAAGTGTGAAGAGATAGAGCAAACAGAAAAAGAAGAGAAAAAGCAAATAGAAAAAGTACACACACCATCTGCAGGAACTATAGAACAAGTAAGCAAGTTTTTACAAGAAAAGCCAGAAAAATTTGTAAAAACGTTAATTTATAAAGCGGACGACAAATTTTATGCTTGCTTAGTACCAGGAGATAGAGAAATTAACGAAGTGAAACTAACCAAATTATTAGGGGCAAGCCAAGAAGTAACTTTAGCAGAAGAAGCCGATGTAGAAAGAATTACAAAGGCAAAAGTAGGATTTGCTGGACCAGTTGGCATTTCTATACCAGTAATTATGGATAAAAGTGTAGCACAAATGCAAAACTTTATTGTGGGAGCAAACGAAACAGATTATCACTATAAAAATGTGAATGTAGAAGATTTTAAAGTAGAGCTAGTAGCAGATATTAAAAATATACGAGAAGGAGATATATGCCCACACTGTCACAAAGGATATGTCTATTTCAAAAAAGGAATAGAAGTAGGAAATACCTTCAAATTAGGAACAAAATACTCTGATAGTTTAGGGCTAAATTATTCAGACGAAAATAATGCATTAAAACCAGTTGTTATGGGATGTTATGGAATAGGAATAGAAAGAATTATTGCAGCAGTAGTAGAACAAAATCATGATGAGAAAGGAATTATATGGCCAATGAATATAGCGCCATATAAAGTAGCCATTGTACTAATTAACCCTAAAGACGAAAAACAAAAAGAGGTAGCAGAACAGTTATATAAACAATTAAACGATTTAGGAATAGACACACTACTAGACGATAGAAACGAAAGACCTGGTGTAAAGTTTAATGATATGGACTTAATAGGAATACCAGTTAGAATTACAGTAGGAAAGAAAGTAGAACAAAATCAAGTAGAAATCAAAAAGAGAACAGAAGAACAATCGAAAGATGTAGATATATCAGAAATTGCAATTTTGATGAACTTTGGGGACGTTCCTTAAAGTTCATCGAAGTTCATCGAACGAAAAGAAGAGTTAAATTTTTAAGAGGATACTTTTTCAGCAGCCTCAATTTTTAACTCTTCTTTTTTTGATAGTAAAACTATCTTTTTCAATTCATTAAAAGAAAAATGTTCTGAATTGAACTTTAAGGAACGTCCCCAAAGTTCATCTTCAAAGTTCAAATTGCAAAATTAAATTTTTTTATGTGTTAGAATGCTCAAAATTTCTGGGTACATTTCTTCTGCATGTTTTTTCCAGTTGTCTACAATTTCTTTTGCTTGTTCTCCAGAACCTGCAAAAGTTTTTACTTCAAAAATAACATCATTATGATCAATTATTTTGCAAGTTACCATGTAATCATTTTCACTACGTGGAATATATTCTGCAATAACAGAATGTTCATTTTCAAAAGTTTCTAGTTCATTTTTAAAATTACTATCTACTCTTAACTTAATAATACCAGGTAAAATGTCTTGGGTTAATTCCAAAGTCTCTTTACCAAACTGTGTGATCTCATAAAAACTATGGTCGTCTTTATAATAATTCATAATATAGCCGTTTTCTAATAAATCCAATAAAAATTGCTGAAAATAAAAATAATTCATATCTGTTACAGCAAGTACTAAATTAAGTAAAGAATCATTAGAGATAGGCTTTCCTACCTTATTTAATAGATATAAAATAAGGACTTTGTTTTCTGCTAGTGTTTCATTATCTGAAGTTAATTTCAATGTTATCACTCCCATTTTTATCATGCTGAAAGCATTATACCACACTTTTCGAGAAAATACTACCTATTTCGAGATTTTATTTAAGGTGTCCCACTTAAGTCAGGGTTAAATGAGACATTTACGCAAAAATGTCAGGGATAAATGAGACAAAAGGTAGCATATTTTTTTTGCTTATGATATAATCTAAATGAAAATGATTGGAATATGAGGAAAGAAGTAGAATGGCTAATTATTATGAAATTTTAGAGGTAAGCGAGAAAGCTTCTAAAGAAGTAATTGAAAAGGCATATAGGGTGCTTGCTAAGAAATATCATCCAGATGGGAAGCCACAAGAGGAAAAGGCGAAAGCTGAGCAGAAAATGAAGCAAATTAATGAAGCTTATGATATTTTGTCAAATGAAGAAAAAAGAAAACAATATGATAGTCAGTTGCAATTGCAAAAGCAGCAAGAAGAGGAAAGAAAAAGTAAAGAGGCACAAAGAAAAATGCAAGAAACGTACGAGCAAATGTTACAAGAGGAAAGAGAACATAGCGGAAACAAAGAGGAATACGGGCAGAATAGAGTCACAAGAGAGAAGAAAAATCCGTCTTATACTGCTAGTGAAAATTCTAGAATGGCAAGTGCTAAAGCAATTCAGTCACAAATGCAAAGAGCTTATAGACAAGCATATAATGATTACTGGAGAAGCAAAGGCTACAGAGTAAAAGAAAAATGGACATGGAAAAAGACAAAAGATTTGTTAAAGGTTTTAGGAATTATCTTGCTCGTTATTTTGTTTTTGTGGTTTTTTCCACCTACACATCAGATGTTAGTTTCTTTTTATGAGGATAATTTTATTGTAAAGGCAATGGTAGATGTTATTATAAATATTGTAAAAGGAATTGGAACAGGGATTTATGAGTTTATCTTAAAAATATTTGGAAATTAGAAAAAAATAGTATAGCAAAAGAGAAAAAAGTTCATAATGAACTTAAGATGATGTACGATTACAAACGGAAAAATTGTTTTTTCTGTTGTAAAATAAATAAAAAAAGGAGTGTGCAAAAGATGGACAGAAAAGTAAAGGTAGTACAATATGGTACTGGAAAAATGTCAGTTTATACCATGCGTTATGTGTATGAAAAAGGAGGAGAAATTGTAGGAGCAGTAGATGTAAATCCAGATGTAGTAGGGAAGGATATCTCGAGCATAATGGGAGGAGATCCTAAAGGAGTTACTATTACAGCTGCAGATCAAGCAGAAGAAATGCTAAAACAAGTGAAACCAGATATTGTGGTAGTAACTACTATGAGTTTAATAAAAGATGTAGAAGATGCTCTAATGCTTTGTGCTAAACTTGGTATTAACGCTATTACTACTTGCGAAGAAGCTTTCTTCCCAGCAAACTCTAATCCTGCTATTACACAAAAATTAGATGAACTTGCAAAACAAAATGGATGTACGATTACAGGAAGTGGCTATCAAGATATTTATTGGGGAGAATTAATTTCTGCGATTGCAGGTTCTACGCATAAAATTACTAAAATTAAAGGAAGTTCTAGCTATAATGTAGAGGATTATGGAATTGCGCTTGCCAATGCTCATGGTGCAGGATTAACCTTAGAGGAATTTGATAAACAAGTGGCTTCTGTAGATAAAATTAGTGATGCAGAAAGACAAGCTATTATTGATAAAGGAGAATATTTACCATCTTATATGTGGAATGTAAATGGTTGGTTATGTTCAAAACTTGGACTAACAGTAGAATCTCAAACACAAAAAACAGTTCCACAAACTTATAAAGAAGATATTTACTCTAGTACATTAGGCATGACTGTAAAAGCAGGAGATGCTACTGGTATGAGTGCAGTGGTTACTACAACTACAAAAGAGGGAATTACTATTGAAAGTGAATGTATAGGAAAAGTATATTCAAAAGAAGATTATGATAAAAATGAATGGACAATAGAAGGAGAGCCAAATACTACTATAGTGGTAGCTAGACCATCTACAGTAGAATTAACTTGTGCGACGATAGTAAATCGTATTCCAGATGTAATAAATGGGGTATCAGGATATGTATCTACAGATAAATTAGACGAGTTAAAATATAGAACGAAACCATTAAATGAATATGTGAAATAACCTTGCCTTATATAGAAAAAGAAAAAACCAGCAACTCTTTAATGAAAGAAAAGCTGGTTTTTTCTTATGCTTTCACGAAAGTAAAAGCAGTTACCGTACAAACTGCCTTAAGAAAAGCAGTAAGGGGTAGAAAGCAGGGAATAAAGCGCCGATAAAATAGGAATGCCATTATCGTAAAGCATACCATCCCAATACATACGCTCTTCTGGTGTGGCCAAATGGATGCAGTAATGAAGTCCCATTCGACCTACAAAATTCCGAGCTTCCCAAAAACGATGTTGAAACATAGGCATTTACCTCCTTTTTAGAATAACTTAATTATATATAATTTCCTAAAAAATGGCAATAAAAAAGTTTTGACAAATAATGACAAAAAAACAAATAAATACACAAAAATAGAAATAAAATTTGACAAAAAAAGGAAAATAAAGGAACAAATAGAAGAAAAAAGTAGAAAATATTCTTAGGAAACATCTATCATAAAGAGTAAAACGAGGATATTTATTTCAGTTAGAAACAATAACAGCAAAGCATCTAGTAAGAAAGGATTCCTACAAAATCAATTGAAAAAGAGAAAAAATTATGTTATGATAAACAAAAAATAAGGAGGAAGTAAGGCATGAGAATACGTTTTAAACCATGGGCAAGAGGAGAGTTAGAGGCAAGTCCATTTTATGTAGATAATCCACAAGAGGATAAAAACAAGTGGAAAAGTAGGTATAAAAATGCAGACCAACCATTTTATTTAGAATTAGGTTGTGGAAAAGGTGGTTTTATTTCACAAATGGCATTACTTCATCCAGAAATAAATTTTTTAGCCATTGATATGGTGGATGCCATGTTAGGTCTTGCCAAGAGAAAAATAGAAGAGGCATATAGGCAAGCAAAAAAAGAAATAGATAATGTCCTATTAACACGTTATGATATTGAGAGAATTGATGGAATATTAGGAGAAAAAGATAGAGTAGAAAGAATTTATATCAATTTTTGTAATCCATGGCCACGAGGAAAACATCATAAAAAAAGATTAACACATCCCAAGCAATTAGAGAAATATAGAGAATTTTTAGTAGAAGAGGGAGAAATTTATTTTAAAACAGATGATACCAATTTGTTTCAAAATAGTGTATCCTATTTTCAACAGGCAGGCTTTGTTATTTTAAAACAAACAGAAAACCTAGCAGAAGAAAAAGATTTTTGGGAAAATATACAAACAGAACATGAAAAAATGTTTATGGAGCAAGGAATAGCTATTAAAGCTGTGATAGCAAAAAAATGCAAAAAATAAAATAGGTAAAAAACAAGGATAAAAACAAATATAAGTGTAAAAAAGAAGGATAAAAATTTTAAAAAAAGTTCCTCTTAAAAAGCATAGGTAGTTTCTTTTCTAGAGGCTTAAAGAGGAACTTCTTTAACGTTTTAAAAATTTTTTAGAATACCTTTTATTTCGTATAAATATTATTTTCTTTTACCCAAACGGAAACACTACCACCATTTGTATAAAAAATTCCGTTTCCTTCTTGGTCTATGTAGACGGGTTCTTTTACGTTGCCTGTAAAGTCGTATAGCACATGGTTAGCAAGACGTTTTCCTACGTTCATCAATTTAGAGCCACCAGGACCATCGGATAAGATAACAGCCATGCCAGAATCTGGATGATCATAATCACCTTCGCGTACCCAACCAATAATATTAGGATCATCAAAATAATCTGTTTGAGCTCCATAAGCAAAATATTTTCTAGCAAGAACTAGTTTTTCTAATATTTTTTTCATAGAAGAAATATTTTTTTCCGGAATACCATAATAATCTCCGTAGAATAAACAAGGTGTGCCAGCTTCACGTAGAAGAATAATAGCATAAGCTAATGGTTTAAACCAAGGTTGTACCCACGATTCTAATGCTTGACCTGGCTCTGTATCATGATTATCCACAAAAGTAATGGCTTTTTCTGAATTGGATTTTACTAAAGTTCCATCTAAAATGGTTCGCATATCATAATGACCACCACTATTAGAAGCATTAAAAAAGTTGTAATGAAGCGGAACATCAAATAATGAAATTGCATTTTTGGTTTCTTTTAAAAATTGTTTTAAAGATTCTAAGTTAGCACTCCAATATTCTCCCACAGAGAAAAGTTTTTTTCCAGTATCCTCACGAAGCGTATCTAAAAATTCTTTAAAGAAAGAGGAACGAATATGTTTTACAGCATCTAAACGAAAACCGTCTACATGAGTTTGGTCTAAATACCATTTCGCCCAAGTAAGAAGTTCGTTCACCACATCTACATTATTTAAGTCCACATCTGCACCCATTAAATAATCGAAGTTCCCATTTTCTTTGTCTACTTGCTCATCCCAGTGCTTTCCATAAAAAAGATAGATAGACTTCTTCTGCGTTAGTTCGTCCCAGTCTACACCATGAAAATGTGTCCAATTCCATTTAAAGGAGGAATACACATTATTTCTACCTGGAAAATTGTACTTTGTCCATGCACGGATTGTTCTAGGTTCACTAATACCTTGCGTACGATTTAAAGGATCATCTTCAATGGCAATCACATCTTCTAAATCATCAGCACCTAATCGATGATTTAAAACAATATCACCAAGAACCTCAATTCCATTGCCCTGCAGAGCCTTAATAGCTTTTATATATTCTTCTTTTGTTCCATATTTTGTACGAATATCACCTTTTTGAGGAAATTCTCCTAAATCGTATAAGTCGTAAACACCATAACCAGCATCATGAATGCCAGCGCTTCCTTTATAGGCAGGTGGCAACCAAACAGTACTAATACCAATAGAAGATAGATAAGAAGAATCAGATACTACTTTATTCCACAGATTATCTTCTGGCTTTAGATACCATTCAAAATATTGCATCATGGTTGGATTTATTTTTTTCAAAAAATCACCTTCATTTCAAATTTTATCCAAAGCTATTATATACTATTTGAGTTGAAATAGCAATTAGAAAAACAATATTATCCGTTACAGCGGACAACAGGAATAAAAAGTAAATTTTCCCCTATATCCGTTTTGGCGGACATAGGGAAAATAAATAGAATTAAAGAATACTAAAGGCTATCAATGGTTTCTTTGCTTAAGCCAGTTATTTTTACAATAAGAGAAATATCCATGTTTTCCTCTTTCATTTTTTTAGCGATAGTAAGTTTTTCATTTTCTTTGCCTTCTTTTTTTCCATCTTTTTTGCCATCTTCCACTCCTTTTACGTATCCGGTATATTCAGCCTCTTTTTCGTCTAAAATAGCTTTTTCTCTTAATTCTGCTATTCTCTGCATTCTCGCATCTTCACTAATTCCTTCTAGTTTTGTTCTTGCTTCTTTCATATTTACATTTTCCTTCATATATATTTCCACCTCTTCACTTTCAGGATTTTCTAAAAATTTTAGCCATTTTAGTAGTTTGCTATTTTCTTTTGTTTCCTGCATTTTCTTTATTTTAGGTAATTCTATTATATGTAACTCTAAATCATCTGTCAACACGTGTTTTTTTCCATTTTCCTCGATTATCTTCCATTTGCTATGCATTCTTAAGTCTTCTAAGCCTTTTACTTCAAAATCCGTAATTAATATAGATATGGTTCTTTTTAAAGATTGATATTCTTCACTCTCTTTTATCGTTTTTGCATATCTCCTAGACCAATAATACAACAGTCTTTCTTTTATGTGGTTTGCTTCTCCTACTTGCATTTCTATATGGCAATATTCTTTTTCATTTATTTTTGCTAGTACATCTACTACTCCCATTTTTCCTTTTAAATATTCTCTTCTTAGTACTATATTTTCATCTAAAT
>CALXBX010000037.1 GCA_944386655.1 uncultured Clostridia bacterium
AGTGAAAAAGAGGAAGAATATACAGAAAGTGTAGCAACAAATACTACAGGTTCCTATACCTATAGCGGATTAGAGAAAAATCATATTTTTTTTATAAAAGTAGAAGTAAAAACAGAATACGGAACAGCAAGTAAGGAAGATACCAAAACAACAGAAACTATAACAGGATTAAATAGCGATAACACCACTTTTACACCTACACCAAATACTTGGACAAATGGGATTGTAAAAACAAAAGTAGATTGTAGTGTACCAGGTTATACATTGCAGTACAGTAAAGACTTAGTAAAGTGGGAGAATTATACAAAAGAAATTGAATCAAGCCAAAATGAAACAATTTACGTAAGATTAACAGATGGAAATAATAAAGGAGAATTTACAAGTACGCAAATAACCAATATAGATAAATCTATTCCAGAAAGTGCAAGTATTGTTTTAAGCGGTGGAGGAACTATAACATCAAATCCAACGGTACAGGCTAAAGTAACACATACAGATAAAGAAAGTGGAGTAGAAATTGTACAATCTAAATGGGTATATAATCAAATAGCAAATGAAATTGGAACAAATGAGGCAAGTTATACAGGAGGAAATTTTGCAAATAATGACCAAACATTAACATTAACAATGGGGCAAGAAGGAAATTACTATTTACATGTATTAACAATAGATAAAGCAGGAAATAGAAAAGAGACAATAAGTACACCTATTAAGTTAACTGCGAATAGGCATCAACATACAGGAAGTCCAACAACAGGAGGAGGATGTTATACAACAGAAATTAGACATACTCATACAAGTTCTTGTTATGCAACATGTACAATCGTATATAGTGGATGCAAAACAGCAGTAGAAAAAAATGATGATCAAATTCGATGTACTTATACAATAACACATAGAAATTGTGGACAACCAGAGAGAGAAGCAAGCCGTTGGCATGCAGATGATGGAAATTCACATGTAAATAATGATACAACTTCTACACATCAATATTTGATATGTAATCAAGGCACAGGTGTAACAGGATATGCTTTAGGTTGTGGAAAAAATGAAACAACCATAGAAAGTTATACAGTTAGTTATTAATTTAAATTTCAAAAATAAAGGCAAAAGACCGTTAAGGTTTTTTGCCTTTATTTTGAAAAAAGAAACAGAATAATAATAATTTAATGACATAAAATTCCTTGAAAATGAAAAGAATAAACAACAAAATATATAAAAAAGAGTAATATTGACATTATCCAAAAGATAATATAAAATGGCTGTATAAAGAATTAAAAAAGGGAAAACATAAGAAAAAGGAGAGAAAAAAATGAGAGAAAATAGAGGGATAACGTTAGTAGCATTAGTAGTAACTATTATTGTATTAATTATTTTGGCAGGAGTTAGTATTAATATGATAGTAGGAGAAAATGGAATTATTAGTATGGCACAAAAGGCAAAAGAAAATATGGAAATGGCTCGAAAAGAAGAAGAAACACAAATAGAAGAACTAGCAAATCAGTTAGAACAAGGATTGGGAGAAGAATTGAAAACAGAAAATAAACCTAATGCACCAGAATTAACAACTGGAATGACACCAATAAAATTCACAGAGCCAAGTGATAATGAAAAAGGAGTAGTGGTAGAAACAAATAAAGAAGATAAGCAATGGTATAATTATGAAGAAAAGAAATGGGCAAATGCCCAAACAGAAGATGGAAGTATGTGGGTATGGATACCAAGGTTTGCTTATAAAGTAAATAGTAATACGCAAAATTTTGATGTAGTATTTTTGATAGGAACTACAGACACATATTATGACCAAAATGGAAATATACAAACAGCTAAAAGATGTACAAGTGAAAATGAAGTAGTAGATACAAGTACAGGATTTACAGTACATCCAGCTTTTACAGATGAAACAACCATTAACTATAGAAATGGTGGATGGGATAAGGAACTTACAGGAATATGGGTAGCCAAATTTGAAGCAGGGTATGCAAGTGGAAACAATGATGCAGAAGTAGTAGCAAGTAGTGTGAATTATACACAAGATACTTGTTGGGTTTCACCAGTGGAGGAAGAAAACGATACTAGTATATATGAAGCAAGAAATTGGTTAGATGGAGTGTATGGAGAAGCAACAACATCTATTAAATATCCTGTATTTCAGCCACTAACTTATAGTATGAATTATATTAATCATAATGATGCTTATAACATAGCAAAAAAGTTAACAGAAGAGGGAAATATTTATGGGTTGACACAAAGTGCTGATAGCCATCTAATGAAAAATAGTGAATGGGGAGCAGTGGTATATCTTTCTAAAAGTAAATATGGTTTAAATACAGAAGATATTGCTATTAATAATATTACTTTAAATAGTGGAGGTGCAAAGAGAACAAATCCAGAAGGAAAGAGCGGTGTAGATAGTGTATATGCAGTAACAGGATGTACAACAGGGAAAACTGATGAAGTAGAGAAACAAACAACTATAGATAATATAAATACTATTACAGGAAATACAGAAAAAGATGGAGTATATACATGGAATCAAAAAAATGGGACAAAAGCGAGTACCACAGGAAGTATTTATGGAATATATGATATGAGTGGAGGAACATGGGAAAGAACGGCGGGGTATGTAGCGAATAATAATGAGCATTTAAAAGAATATGGAAAAGATATTGCTTATGACAAAGATAGCTTAAGCTTAAGGACAGTAAGTACGAAGTATACTACAGTATATCCATATGAGGACAGTACAGATAATGTAAAGATAGAGAATACAGATGAGAATTTAGAAATAGCAAGTAAGAATAATTGGATAGTGAATACATTAATTTATGGAGATGCTATCCGAGAAACATCTACAGCTGGAATTGAAAATATGTCATGGTATAGTGATGATTCTCACTTCCCAGGGCTCTTTCATCCTTTTATCTGTCGAGGTGGCAATTTTGCTTATGAAATATACTCAGGTTTGTTTGCCTTTGCACGTAATGATTCCTATAGTGGATTTAACTCAGGTTTTCGTGCGGTTATTATTCTATCATAAAATATAAGTGGGAGTATATATTTACACTTAAAAATATTAGAAACTAGACCATAAAAGCTAGTTTCTTTTTTTATTAAAACCATAAAATCGACTGGTCAGACTAATAGAGGAAAAGGCAAAAAAATGATATAACTATACGAGTATAAAAAGAAAAAATGCAATTTAAAGCGACTATTTCTAAATTGCAAAAAGGAAAGTGAACTTTAAGGAATGTTCCTAAAGTTCAAGATTCAAGGGAGGAAAAAAGATGGAAAGACGTGTTGTGGTAACAGGTTTAGGAGCTATTACACCAATAGGAAATACAGTAGAAGAGTTTTGGAAAGGAATTAAAGAAGGAAAATGTGGAATTGATAAGATTACAAAATTTGATACAAGCGATTATAAAGTGAAAATTGCAGCAGAAGTAAAAGGATATAACGAAGACGAGTTTTTTGATAAGAGAACAGCAAAAAGAATGGACCTATTTTCTCAATATGCAGTTGTAGTAGCAAGAGAAGCTATAAAAGATGCAGGAATTACAGCAGAAAATACAGATATGACAAGAGTAGCTACCATTATTAGTACAGGTATAGGTGGTCTTGGAACCATAGAAAAAGAAAATAGAAATTTAGTAGAAAAAGGTCCAGATAGAGTTTCTCCTATGTATATTCCAATGTCTATTGTGAATATGGCAGCTGGAAATGTAGCTATTGATTTAGGATTAAAAGGAGAATCTTTCTGCGTGGTAACAGCATGTGCTAGTGGAACACATTCTATCGGAGAAGCTTATAGAATGATAAAATATGGCTACCAAGATGCGGCAGTAGCAGGAGGAACAGAAGCCTCTATTACACCAACAGGAATTGCAGGTTTTAGCAATATTAAAGCATTAACACAAGCGGAAGATGTAACAAGAGCAAGCATTCCATTCGATAAAGAAAGAAGTGGATTTGTTATGGGAGAAGGTGCTGGTGTTTTAGTATTAGAAGAATATGAGCATGCAAAAAAGAGAAATGCAAAAATTTATGCAGAAGTAGTAGGATATGGAGCAACTTCAGATGCTTATCATATTACTTCTCCATCACCAGACGGAGAAGGTGCAGCAAGAGCAATGACAAATGCTATGAAAGAAGCAGGAATTAACCCAGAGCAAGTTACTTATATTAATGCGCATGGTACTTCTACTCATTTAAATGATTTAGGGGAGACACTTGCTGTAAAATTAGCTTTTGGAGAAGCTGCTGGCAAAGTAATGATGAGTTCTACTAAAGGAAATACAGGGCATCTATTAGGAGCTGCCGGAGGAGTAGAAGCAGTAGCTTGTGTGAAGGCAATAGAAGATAGTTTTGTACCACCAACAATAGGATACAAAGTACCAGACGAAGAATGTGATTTAGATATTGTACCAAACAAAGGTAGAAATCAAAAAATAGCTTATGCAATGTCTAACTCTTTAGGATTTGGAGGGCACAATAGTTCTATTTTATTTAAAAATATAGAAGAGTAGGAGGAAGCAGATGAATTACGAGGATATCAAAAAATTAATAGAAGATATGGGAAATTCTAAAATTGATGCTTTAGATATAGAATTTCCAGATGGAGTAAAAATTAGTATGAAAAAGAATACAGCACCTGTAGCACAAGTTCCACAAATAGCAATGCCAAAAGAAAATGTGCAAGTACAAAATGTGCAAATAGATACCACAGCAGCAAAAGAAGAGAAAAAAGACGAAAAAGTAATAAAATCACCAATGGTAGGTACTTTTTATGCTAGTAATTCTCCAAAAGAAGAGCCTTTTGTAAAAGTAGGAGATAAAGTAAAAAAAGGACAGGTAGTATGCATTATAGAAGCTATGAAATTAATGAATGAAATTGAATCAGAATATGATGGTGAAATTGCAGAAATTTGTGTTTCTAATGAAGAAATGGTAGAATATGGAACACCATTATTTAAATTAAAATAAAGGAGAAAAAACATGTTAGATATTAAACAAATTATGGAGATTATTCCACAAAGAGCACCATTTTTAATGATAGACAAAGTAGAAGAATTAGTGCCAGGGCAAAGCTGTATTGCCTATAAAAATGTGTGTATCAATGAACCACATTTTGCAGGGCATTTCCCAGGAAACCCTATTATGCCAGGAGTATTAATTGTAGAAGCATTGGCACAAACAGGAGCAGTAGCCATTCTTTCCATGGAAGAAAATAAAGGAAAAAATGCCTTGTTTGGAGGAATTGATAAATTACGTTTTAAAAAGCAAGTCGTTCCGGGAGATGTATTAAAATTAGAAGTACATATTATTAAGCAAAAAGGTCCTGTAGGCGTAGGAGAAGCCATTGCTACAGTAGACGGAAAAGTGGCTGCAAAAGGAGAACTTACTTTTGCGATTGTATAGGAAAGAAAGGATGAAACATACATGCTAAAAAAAGTTTTAATTGCGAATCGTGGAGAAATAGCAGTTCGTATTATAAGAGCCTGTAGAGAATTAGGAATTAGTACAGTAGCAGTTTACTCTGAAGCAGATAAAACAGCCTTACATAGGAGTTTAGCAGATGAAGCAGTTTGTATTGGACCAGCACCTTCTGCTAAAAGTTATTTGAATATAAAAGCGATTATAGAAGCAGCGTGCTTAACAGGATGTGATAGTATTCATCCTGGTTTTGGCTTTTTATCAGAAAATAGCCATTTTGCAAAAATATGTGAAGAAATCGGTATCAAATTTATTGGTCCTTCTCATACGCTAATTGATTTATTAGGAAATAAATCAAAAGCAAAACAGACTATGAAAAATGCAGGAGTACCCGTAGTACCAGGTTCAGACGGACTAGTAAATAGCAAAAAGGAAGCCATAGAAATTGCAAAACAAATAGGATATCCTGTTATGTTAAAAGCATCTACTGGAGGCGGAGGCAAGGGAATTCGTATTGTAAGAGAAGAAGAAGAACTAAAAAAAGCTTATGACCTTGTAAAGCAAGAAGCTTCTGTCTCTTTTGGTGATGATAGCTTGTATATGGAAAAATATATTGAAAGACCACGTCATGTAGAAATTCAAATTTTGGGTGACGAGCATGGAAATGTAGTACATTTAGGAGATAGGGACTGTAGCTTGCAAAGAAGAAATCAAAAAATGTTAGAAGAATCTCCAAGCCCTGCTATTTCTGAAAAAACAAGAAAGCAAATGGGAGAGGTAGCTGTAAAGGCAGCAAAAGAAATTGGATATTATAATGCAGGAACCATAGAATTTTTAGTAGATAAAGACCAAAATTTTTATTTCATGGAAATGAATACTAGAATACAAGTAGAACATCCCGTTACGGAATTAGTAACTGGTATTGATATGATAAAAGAACAATTAAAAATAGCATCAGGAGAAAAATTATCTTTTGAACAAAAAGATATTACATTTACAGGTCATAGCATGGAAGTAAGAGTAAATGCAGAAAATCCACGCAAAAACTTTATGCCTTGTCCAGGTAAAATAACAGAGTTGCACTTGCCTGGTGGAAATGGAATTCGTGTAGATACAGCTATTTATGCAGGTTATACAGTACCACAAACCTATGACTCTATGCTAGCAAAAATTATTGTACACGCAAACACAAGGGAAGAATGTATTCAAAAAATGAAAAGTGCTTTAGGAGAATGTGTGATAGAGGGAATTGATACGAATATAGATTTCTTGTTACAAATATTAGAAAATAAAGATTTTGTAGAAAATCATTATGATACCTCTTTTATAGAAAAAGAATTTCAATTTATAAAATAAAAAAGAAAAATAGTAAATTTTTTGCAATTTTACGATGAAACAAAAAAAGTGATGGAAAGTGTATTCACACTAAAACTCCATCACTTTTTCTTTGGATTTTGGTGAGGGCTTACACCGCCTCATTGTTTCCTGCCGTGCGGGAGAGGTACTTTTGCATAACTCTCCTTCTTACCATTTTGGGTAAGTGCCATTGTGAGATATGGGTAAATACCCCACAATTTGGGCATCGGAAGGTATAAAGAAGTGCTTTCTCCTCTTCCTGTGCATTTGGTGGAAAAGTGCAAATAAAAATATCGTCTGCACTTAATAAAAGTGTTTTTCCGCATCCTTGATAATTTCCCTTTCCCACACACCGCTGGATGGTTGTCCAGTTTTTTTCAAATGCTGTTTTCATAAAATCCTCCTATTAATCAACAACAGCACAATAGCTACAAAAATAATTATATCATAAGTTATGTAAAATTACAACTGAAAAATCAAAATAAAAGAATGATAATAAAATTACATAAAATAAATTGCAAAGGAAAATAAAAAAGTAATAAACTATCTTAAAATAAAAAGGTAATGAGTAATAAAAATAGTAAACACAAAAAAGGAGAAAAGGATGGAAGAAGAAAAAGGAATTACCATTATTACTTTAGCAGTAACCATAATTATTTTAATTGTATTAGCAGGAATTAGTATTAATATGGCAATAGGGGAAAATGGAATTTTTACACAAGCTGAAAAGCAAAGGAAAAACATAGAATTAGCACAAAAAGAAGGGCAAAAACAATTAAATAATTTATATGCAGGAATAGATGAGGATGGAGATGGCTCTTTTGATTTATCTATAATAGAAGCCATAGAAAAATTAGAAAACTTTAAACAAATTATAGCAACAGCAATAACAGAAGAAGGAGTTAATACTGCAAGCACAGATACAGCAGAAAAGATGGCAGAAAATATAGGAAAAATCTTTAAGGAAAAAACAAAAGATGCTACAGCAACAGCAGAAGATATTACAGAAGGAAAGACAGCTTATGTGAATGGAAACAAAATTATAGGAACAGCTCAAAGGATATCTGTTGCACAATTGGTAACAAGTGCAAATTATGGAGAATATATTGAGTACCCAATAGATATAAATGGAGATGGAAATATTTCTAATGATTGGAAAATATTTTATAATGATGGAGATAGAGTTTTTATTATAGCGGCAGATTATGTAACCAACACGTCTAAATATTTAAATAATGCTAGTACAGAAATGATTCAATCTGGTACATATGTTTTGTATTGGGGGACTGCACCTAAAGAACAAACAGTAGATTCATCTATTCTAAATTTATTTCATCAAACTTGGAGCAATTATAGTATTCATGATGGTGCAAAATGTGTAGCAACATTGCTAAATACAGATAATTGGTCAGGATTTGTAGATAAATCTTATGCAGATTATGCAATAGGAGGACCAACTATTGAAATGTGGACAGCAAGTTATAATGCAAAAGGTTATACTCCAATATATTGTAATAATACAAATAATTATGGATATTTTATAGGAAATACAGATATACCAAAAACAAGTTACTATTATTTAAACCAAGATGCAGTTACAGGTTATATAGATACATTATATTTCCCACATCGTACGAATGTGAGTGGTTGTTCAGGGTATTGGCTAGCTTCTCCAAGTGCAGGTCGCTATGATGGATTAATGAGTGTTGTATATGGAAGTGCTATTGGTTCTGGAAAATATATTGATGATGATTTTACTGTTCGACCAGTAGTTTGCCTAAAGTCAGATATAACATTAACAAGAGATAGATATGGTATTTGGAAATCTAAATGAAATTTTAGATTCCATTTTACTTTCAGATTTAAAAAGAGGATATCTTTTTAAATCTTTTTTTTACTTTTTGGGAAATAAATTGCGAAAAAGTAGAAGCATCTCCTACAGAAAAGCCCGATTTATTTACTAAAAAAGCATAGTCTTTGTTGTAATATAAATAAAAAACTTCATTCGTTTCGTAAACACGGTATAACTTCCAATAAGAAATTTTGGATTGATTCTGATTTTCTACCGAGCAAAAATAATTCTCATAAAAATAAAAAGTAGTAGCGGAAGTTTTGGGCATCTTTTCTTTTTGCTTTATTTTATGCTTCTCCTTTTTCAATTGTAGAGACGGATACACAAAACGCCATCCTAAAAAAAGAAAAAGTACAAGAACAAAAAGAAAACCTTGTAAAGAATAGCCTTCGTAAAATAACATGCCAATAAATACTAATAAAATTAGCGTAATAAAGGCACTAGAAATATAATAAGAAGTGCCAAAAACAGACTCATGAAACTGCAAAAAAGTTTCATATAGTTGATTGGTGTATAAGGTAGTATTTTTAAAAAGTAGTTTCATGCTTAGCTCCTTTTTCAATTTTTAATAAGATAAAAACATTATAACACAAAATTACAAAAAATGTACCATTTAACCCTGACATTTTTGAGACATGTCTCATTTAGGACCTGACTTAAGTGAGACATTATGAATAAAAGCTAGAAAAATGTCAATACTAAAAGAAAAAAAGGAGTAGAGAAGAATGAAACTATCTTGGATAAAATTAGAAGAAGATGATCAAAATTTTAAAGTACCAGAAAAATTAGGAATGCATATAGAATATCTAAAAGCTCCGGAACAAATTGATGAAAAATTAGCAGAATTGGTAAAAGAAGAGTATGACACAATTATGATAACGAATGAATTAGCTGGCTTTTCGGAAGATATTATAAAAAAGTATTATGAGGATGAAACTGTTAAAATCATAATCAGTCCTAGATAGTCATACAATAGAGCAAAAGGATAAAGGAGAGATGGGCTTGGACATTTATGAAAAAGAAAGGGTATTAGAGAAAAAAGAAAAATTAATGGGAGAGTTAGGTCGTCTTCTTTATCAAGAAAAAATAAAACGAGAAATAAAGGAGTATGTATTTTTGTGTGTGGGAAGCGATAAAATGACAGGGGACTGCTTTGGTCCATTAGTGGGAACAAAATTAGAAAATGATTTTGCAGATTATCAA
The DNA here is from genome assembly GCA_944386655.1 of uncultured Clostridia bacterium. Classification (GTDB taxonomy): domain Bacteria; phylum Bacillota; class Clostridia; order TANB77; family CAG-508; genus UMGS1663. The sequence goes on from CALXBX010000037.1 coordinate 9,845, forward strand.
ATTTTTAACATTCATATTTTAGGAAATTTGAAAAATCCAGTTTGCTATCCCAATATACTAGAAGTGCTAGAAAAAATACATGCTATAGAAAGAGAAGCTTGTATTGTAGTAATAGATGCAGCTTTTTCTAAAGAGGAGAATATTGGAAACATATATGTATCTCATCAAGAAACCGTTTTAGGTAAAGGAATAGGAAAACAAAAAATAGCCATAGGAGACATTAGTATTAAAGCTGTTGTGGCAAAAGATTGTAAAATGCCAATGCATAATTTTCAAATATTACAAAATATTTCACTTCAATTTGTTATGGAAATGGCAGACATTGTGGCAGATAGTATTTTTGAAGTAATGAAATATACTTAAAAAGAAAAGTATAAATGAAGAAAAATTGGAAAAAATCTATATAAACCAGTAGAAAGGAAGCGTTTATATGGAAATGAATTCGATGAAAAATATGATTGTATTAAAAAATTTTCCTTCTAATATCGTAGAGGAGGCTTTTGTAGTATTAAAAGAAAATGTGAAAATACATAAAGTGGAAATGGCAGATAAAAAGGGCAGTAAAGAAAAAGAAAAAAAGCAAATGTCTAAGCAAGATTCTATTGTAAAAGAAGCAGAAATGCTTATTTCAGAATATGTGGATACCTTACAGAAAAAAGAATTTAAGGTAAAAAATGAAAATAAGAAAATGATGGAAAAGTACCAAAAAATGAAAAAAATTACTATTTTATTATCTATTTTTTCTGTGCTTAGTACGATTGTGATTTTATTTAAATAAATGATTTTATGAAAGAAATAATTGTTATCGGAAAATTGAGTAACATCAATTTTCTTTTTTTAGTGCTGGTTTTCTCACCAAAAATCTCTTGTTCTAAAACCAAAATCCACGAATATACATGAACAAAGAAAGCAAAGGAAGAGGTGTTTTTTTGGAAAAGACGATGAGTTCAGAAGAAAGAATAAGAAGAGCAGAAGAAATTTATCAAAATAGAAAAAGGACAAGAGATAGTGGAGTAAGAGTTTCTACTTCTCAAGTAAAAACAAATGAAAAGCCAGAATATGGACTATATAAAAAATTAATTTTACAGATATTAATATGTTTGGTAATTTATTTTATTTTCTATCTCATCAAAAATTCGAATTATCTATTTTCAGAAGATGTCATTCAAAAAACAAAGGAACTTTTATCCTATGACATTAATTTTCAAAATGCTTATCAAGCTTGTGTAGATTTTTATGAAAAAAACATGCAAGGTTGGTTAGAAACAGAAGAAACAGATACTAATACGCAAGCAAATGAGGTGGCAGAAGAAATAACGAATACGCAAGAAGCGGAAAATGCGGTTTCCAATGAAGCTACAAATGAAATAGCAAACGAACAACAAAACACTGAAAGTGAAGAAACACAAACCACACAAGAAACAGGAGGAATAGGGGGAGCAGAAGAAGCGCAACCGGTAGCTTTAAGTCAAATGGAAATAGATGCGAATGAAATTAAGGCAAATTACAGTTTTGTATTACCGCTTAAGGGAACAGTAACTTCCCGTTATGGACCAAGAGAAGCAACAGAAATTGTATCTGCTAATCATGCTGGTATTGATATAGGAGCAAATGCAGGAACAGTTATTGTGGCAGCTATGGAAGGAACTGTAACTAGTGTTTCTTCACAAGGAGACTATGGAAATCATGTATATATTCAAAATGGAGATGTGGTTACTCTATATGCACATTGCCAAACCATCTATGTAAAAGAAGGAGATAGTATAACACAAGGACAGCAAATTGCAGAGGTAGGATCTACAGGAAGAACAACAGGACCACACTTGCATTTTGAAATACGAAAAGCGGGAAGAACCGTAAATCCAGAGTATGTTTTATCTTTTGCATAGATTTAAGAAAAAAGGAAGGATAGAAAATGCAAATTAAATTAAATTTAAATATATTTATTTTTATACTCATTTTTCTTTTCACGAGACAAATAGAAATCTATGGTATTCTAATGTTATTTGCAGTAATCCATGAGCTTACGCATATGCTAGTGGGGATAGTTTTAGGATTAAAGCCAAAAACTTTTACCATTATGCCCTTAGGATTTTCGGTAGGCTTTAGAGTGGATTGTTTAGATTACAATAAAAAAGTAAAAAAAGGGACCTTTTTATGTATCAAAAAAATTATCATTGCTCTAGCAGGACCTGCTATCAATTTTATACTAGCGATTTTCTTTTTGTTTGTAGATACCACTTTTTTTGGAATAGATAGACAACTGGTGGTTTATAGTAACTTATTAATCGGTCTTTTTAATTGTATTCCACTTTACCCGTTAGATGGAGGAAGAGTGGTAAAAAATATTTTACATATTTTATTAGGAAAACAAGAGGCAGAGAAATGGAGCCATAATATTTCGCATATGACAATTTGTCTATTGACAGCAGTAGTTAGCATCGGAATTTTATATATTAGAAATATAGCACTTTTACTTATATTAGGGTATTTGTGGGGATTAGCCATTTTAGAGGGGAGAAAATACGAAAATAAAATGAAAATTTATGCAGCATTAAGGCAAACAAATTTAAAAGAAGCGGTAGAAATAAAGTAGACAATATGTAAATTTTATAAAAAACGCTTGTATTTTAGGAAATTTTATGGTACAATACCATTGTTGTAAAAATGAGAACATAATTTTTACATCCTTACTTATTCAAAAGAATAGGTTATTAATCCAAAAGGAGGTGAAAAATAATGAACAAATACGAAAGTGTTATCATTATTAATCCAAATCTTGATGAGGAAGCTACAAAATCAGTTATAACAAAATTTTCAGATTTGATTAATACAGATGGAAAAGTAGAAAAAGTAGAAGAATTAGGAAAGAAAAAATTAGCATACGAAGTAAAGAAAAACACAGAAGGATATTATGCTGTATACTACTTTGAAGCAAATCCAAGTTTAATTGCAGAACTTGAAAGAAATTACAGAATTACAGATGAAGTTATTAAGTTTATGACAATAAAAAATGAAGATTAGGGGCTTTTCTTAAAGAAAGGTTAGGTGCAAAAGCATGAACAAAGTTATATTAATGGGAAGATTAACAAGAGATCCAGAAGTGAGATACACACAGACAAACAATACTCTAGTAGCATCTTTTAGCTTGGCAGTAAATAGAAGATTTGTAAGACAAGGAGAAGAGAGACAAGCTGATTTTATCAATATTGTTGCGTGGAGTAAATTAGGAGAGTTCTGTAGTAAATATTTTAGAAAAGGACAACAAGTAGGTATTATAGGAAGAATACAAACAAGAACTTGGGATGATGACCAAGGTCAAAAGCATTATATAACAGAAGTAGTTGCAGAAGAAGCCTACTTTGCAGATAGCAAAAGAGAACAAGATGCAAGCGGAAATTTTGATGCAACCTTTGGAACAATGCCAGATGTAGGAAATCAGGGGTCAGATTTCGCAGTATCTTCAGGAGATGACCTACCATTTTAAAGGAGTAAATAAGTCGGTTAGGGGGGAAGAAAGATGGCAGACAAGAAGCAAAAAAGAAATAACAGAAACAACAATATGGATGATGATTTCAATCCAAGATTTAGAAAAGTAAGAAAGAAAGTATGTCCTTTATGTGCTGATAAAAACTTTGTATTAGATTATAAAAATGCTGATCAATTAAAGAAATTTATTAATGATAAAGGAAAAATCTTACCACGAAGAGCAACTGGTGCTTGTGCAAAGCATCAAAGAGATATTACCATTGCTGTAAAAAGAGCAAGACAAATTGCAGTACTTCCATTTACACAAGAGTAATTATCCATTGTTTTATATAAATAAGAAAGAGGCCAAATAGACACAAAGTATTGTGTTTATTTGGTCTCTCTTTTTTGTACCGAAAATACAGCTTTTTAAAAAGTAAAAATAAAATCCCTTAAAACTTGTTTAAAGAACAAGAATTAGTAAATACTAAAAATAAAGAGAGTAGAGATTGTTTACACGTTACTAAAAAATTTTATCTATTAATTGGATAGTAAGAGTTATTGGATAAAAGAAAAGCTAGAAGGGATTGTGAAGAATGAATGAAAATAGGCTTAGCGTTATCAGGTGGAGGAATTAGAGGAATTGCACATGCAGGAGTTTTAAAAGCGTTAGAAGATAA
>CALXBX010000038.1 GCA_944386655.1 uncultured Clostridia bacterium
GTTTACTATGTTTTGTCATCAAGTTATCTGTCCTTACAATTAAAAGTGCCATTCCTATCATAAAAATATCTAAACAAATATATTTGTTTGGTACTATCATATAAACAATTCCTACAAATATAGATATAAATATAAGTAGCATCAAACTCATAGAAACAATTTTTTTGCCACTATATTTTTCCGCTTGACTTTTAATCAGTTTTTTTAATAATACAATCAATAATAACAATAAATGAATTGCAAGTGCTACTACTGGTAAAATAATAATAATACATACTGCTACAATTCCCAAAATAAATAAAGTTGATTCATATATACGAATATCTAGTCCATTATTAACAATATGTATCACTGCCATAATGCAAACAATAACTAATAAAATAATGTTGGCTTTTCTGATAAAACTTGGCACAGATTTTATATTTGCTCCTATTGAGTTTAATTTTTTCTGTGTCATTCTGTCTAATTTCTTCAAATTTTTTATGAAGTCTTTTCTTTTTGATATTTCTTTTAATTTTTGAATTAAATCTATTTCTTCCTGTTCATAATATCCAAATAACCAACTTAATACATATCTTTCAATTTCATCTAAATCATTGATATTTGCTTCCCTATTTCTAGAAATCATATATGTATAATTATCTTTTCCTTCCATTGTTGGTTTCATTTCCATATGTAATATATCTTTTTGAATCAGATTTAATACTACAGCTGTTACATCTCTTGCTAATACTTGTCTATTATCAACCAAACATCCTGCTACCATTGGATTATATTTTTTTAGCGTTTCTAAATCATCTGCATTTTCATAAGTATAATCATATGACTCTTCTTTTTCAAATAAAAATAATAGAACAATCCAATAAATAACTAAAAATATACAAGTACCACCTGCTAAAATATTATTTGTATCTTTCTGCTCCTGTGTTACTATATCATTTTCTCCATCAAAATATACTTTATCTTGATACCAAATTGTAAGTCCTAATATATCTATACTTTTTTCTTCATACTGTTCTTGTGCTGCTTTTATATTTGACATTCCTATGAACAAACAGATACTCACTACAAAACTAATACAAATTTTTTTTAAAATATTTTTCATAAAAATCCCCTTTTTCTAATATATTTTTCTTTTGAAAATAAAAATTGAAATATTTATTCTCACTTTTTACACAAGTAAAATTGTGTGCAACAGCTTTTATATATTAGAAAGTTAGTATCACTTTCCTAATATATAAATACATAAACAAAGTTATATTACACTTATGATTGTTGTTTTAGTTCTTTATATACAATTTCTTCTATATATTCTTTATTTTCATTCACATTTTTTCTTATTTTTGTTCCACTAATCGCATATTTTTCTCTAAGTCTATCAACTTGCACCTCTTCTATGTTTAAATCTCTTGCAACATATTTTCCATATGGTTCACTGTTATAAAAATGAGTAACTGGAATATCTTTTATAATATTTTTCAAATAAGCCATTTGAATTTTTACACTTTCTTCATCTATTCCATATTGTGAGGGCGGATTTTTTGCAATTAAAATCTTTACTACTGGATACAGTTCTTTTATCCAGTTTGCTCTTTGTTCGACAGATATGTCCATTACATTGGTTTCATATATTATTACATAAAATTCATCCATTTCTTTAATACCTTTTTCTATTAAATATTGATGACCTTTATGTAATGGTGCAAATTTTCCTATTGTAAATCCAATTTTCATTTTTTACTATACTTCCCTTCTTTTTTGTTTTATTATATCACAAGTCATTTTCTATATCAATTCGATTTGTTACAGTTTAAAACTGTAACGTTACTAGTTAGTTACTACTCAGCCCTAAATGCTAGATAGGGATACATATATATTAGTATTAGTTTATTAATTATTAATTATAACATTTTTTATTTATTAGGAAATCATATAAAGCTTTAAGTTTCTTAGGTTCAAAGTGAAAATAAACATTTAATATTTTATTTTCCAAAAAAAGTCATATCGACTTCTTAATATATAAAAGCCATTGCACACAAATTTACTAAAGCCTAAAGAAAAATATAAAGTTAATACAAAATTTTGATGCTTTCCGTTTTGTTCTAACTCAAATGTAACTTCGAATAAATTTACAAATTTATTCTTATATGGTATAATTCTGTGTAGATAAAATAACTCAAAGGAGGAATTTAATGATTAACCAGAAAAAAGAAGAATTAAAGCAGATGTTAAAAGATTTGAAAAAAGATCCTGCAATGCGGGATTTCAAACCTGCATTTCAAAAAATGCTAGACAGTTTAGATAGTTCAGATGATGATCTAGATGAAACTTTAGATGTGTTTTTTGAATGTTTATATCGTTATAATTGTCACCAATTGGCTGAGTTTGCTTATGTAAATGGTGCCCTTGGTGTTTCAAGAAAAAAATGGTATGAAGACTAATTTCTTTTTTCAAAAAGCCTTGTTAGCTATCACAGCTACAAGGCTTTTTCATATTATATTTTTTAGCTTAGAATTTAATTTTTTATATATTGGTTTCATTTTTTCTTCGTTAGTAATTTTTGTAACTTTATCTATATCTATCCATTTCACAGCACTATTTTCATCTTCTTTTATTCTTAATTCATCTTTTTCATCTGCTTCAAATAAAAAGCAACAATCTAAATGTAGATGTGATGATACAAATTTTCCTCTTTTTATATGACTATCTACTGTAAGTATTTGTAATCCATATATTCCATCACTTAATAACTTTAAGTTATCAAGTCCTGTTTCTTCTTCTGCTTCTTTTATTGCAACATATAATAAATCACTATTTCCATCGGTATGTCCACCGGTCCACGCCCATGATTTATAAATATTATGATATATCATCAGTACTTTAGTTCTTTCTTTATTTACTATCCAATTTGATGCTGTGAAATGGCACATTCTATTTTTTCTTGTTAATACATCTTCAAATATATCTATATATTCAAGCATCAGTTCTTTATCACTTTCTTCTTGTTCATTATATGGTATATATTTTTCAATTTGTTCTTTTAGTTTCAAAATTTTTCACCTCCTTACTTACATATATCATATAATTCTTGTTTTTCCATAAGCCACCTCTTTTTTATTTTATATTATACTACCAAAGGCTCTAATTGCTTTATAAAATCCAATATCGTATTTAAAACAATATTTGCATTTTCTCCTATCCAATTATATCTACTGTTCTGAACATTCTCTAAAAAGTTAGGATTATTAAATATTCTACTTAATTCATTTACAATATCAGAAGTAGTATTTATCCTTGAAATGTTATTTATACAATATATATAAATTAGTTTCATCAGTAATAACTTGTCCATATTTCCTTCAGTTATAAGATAATAGAAATCATATATATCTTTATATCTTGTTGTTCTAATACTATGTTTTAACATTGATGATAACTTTTCGACAAAAATTTGTTCTTTAGTGTTTATTAATAATGTCATACTATTATTAAATACTTCAAAATTAAACATATATTCTTCTTGCTTTATATCTAGATTTTTATGTACTCCAATATCTATTTTAGTCTCTATTTGATTTCTAAAAGAATCTTTCAAAATAATATTAACTCTTTTTCCTTGATAATCTTGATGTTTTAATGGTTTGATTTTCTTATTAACTACAATTTTTATTCCATCATCTATTTGATTTAATTTATCAAACAATAGCAATATACTTTTATCTTCTAATGAATATCTAATTAAATCTATATCAATATCAACAGTTGCTCGTCTTTTATCTTTCGTTATATTAAACATTACAACTCCACCTTTAACTGTAATATTATTTCTATAATTTGACTTTGCAATTTTGCTTAATATAATATCTTGTGCAACTTTTGCTGTAGCATAAGCATCTTCATATCCTTTTTGTAAATAAAAGTCTATGCTTTCTAATAAATTCATCTACTTAAAATACCTCCCTATGTATGATTTCAAAGATTTTTTTTCCATTAGTAAATTTTTCCAAATATTCTGCAAGTAAACTCATATCTATTTCATCTGCAACTTCTCTATAATTACTTATTATTTCTTTGTAGTAGTCAAAAGCAATAGAATTCTTATTTCGAACTAACTCTATTAACATTCTTTCTTTGTTATAAATATTTATATTTACATTATTATAATTCATTTCAGTTTTTCCAGTTTCGAAAAAATGATTTGCCATGAATATTTGCTCTATTTTATCATTTTCTATTTTTTTTGCATTATGTTTTGTTGCTAGAAAATATTTACTTGGTATATAATCAGTTAATCCTAAATAGAAAAATGCACTTTCTGATGTAAAAATACTGTTGGGATATTTTTTTACAACATATTCTAACTGATTATCTTTTTCAGTATCTGAATACAAACCTATCTCAATTTTATATAGTTCTTTATTTTCTAATTTTTTGTTTATTTTGTAATTATCTAGCCCTTGATTTTTTAATTCTTTATATGAAAATATCATAAATTTTACCCCCAAAATAATTTTAAACTAAAATAAGGCGTTCGTCAACAAAAACGCCTTATTTTAGTTTAATTTTTGCAAAAAAATAACAGATAATCTCTTATCTGCTATTCTTTATGGCTGGGCTGGCTAGATTCGAACTAGCGCATGCCAGAGTCAAAGTCTGGTGCCTTACCGCTTGGCTACAGCCCAATGTATTCTTATATAGTAAAATAATGGGGTGGAAGATGGGACTCGAACCCACGGCCTCCAGTGCCACAAACTGGCGCTCTAACCAACTGCGCTACATCCACCATCAATACAATGCAAGTAATATTGTACCTTATTTTACTTTACTTGTCAACTATTTTTCTAGATTTTTTCTAAAATCGTTTGCTTACAGAATTGCATTTAACTTTTCACTTCACAAAATTCTGTCCACTTATGGTTTCTATTTACAGCTTAGAACCCATATATTGTTTGCTTAGCTACTTACTAGTAGAACCAAATCCCCCTGTTCTTTCTCCTCCTGCACAATCTTCATCTACTACTAAGTATTTTTGGAATATACCTTGTCCTATGCAATCTCCTTTTTTTATTTCTATATCTTCTTCCTTTATATTATAAAAAGCGAACATAATGTGTCCATCGTTATCGCTATTTCCATAATAGTCTTTATCTATAACGCCAATACTATTTGCTAAAATTAAGCCTTTTTTTCCAGGGTTTGAACTTCTATTTGCCAAAATTAATGCTTCATCGTCTTGCATGTATGCTTTTATTCCTGTCTTAATTAAAGTTGGTTTCATTCCTTTTTGAAAAGATGGCACAATACAATCTTCTGCTGCTTCTATATCATATCCTGCTGCATATTTTGTTTTTCTTACAGGCAAATGAATATCTTTATCTTCAAATCCCTTTGCTATTTCAAAGCCACGTGTTTTACTCATTATTTTTCCTCCTTATTTCGTATTATATGCTTTTTATAAACATATATCTACTATCTATATTTTTTCTTTTTTATTCTACACTAATATATTTTTTTGTCAACATTTTGCCAGAAGAAAAGTTTTTCTTATTGACTTTTTTAGTTTCTTGTAATATAACTATAGTATCAAAATGAGAATTAATCTCATTTATTAAAGGAGGTAAAATTATGGAATTAAAAGGTTCTAAAACAGAAGCTAATTTAAAGGCTGCATTTGCTGGCGAATCTGAGGCAAGAAACAAATATACTTATTTTGCTAGCGTTGCTAAAAAGGAAGGTTATGAGCAAATTGCTGCTATTTTTCTTGAAACAGCTGAAAATGAAAAAGAACATGCTAAATTACATTTTAAATATTTAAATGGTATAGGAGATACAAAAGCTAACTTAGCTGATGCTGCAGCTGGTGAAAATTATGAATGGACAGATATGTATGCAACATTTGCTAAAGAAGCTGAAGAAGAAGGTTTTAAAGAGATTGCTGCTACTTTTAGAGGAATTGCTGCAGTAGAAAAAGAACACGAAGCAAGATATAGAAAATTACTTGCTAACTTAGAAGAAGGCGAAGTATTTAAAAGAGGAAGCATTGTTATTTGGAAATGTAGAAACTGCGGACATATTGTAGTAGGTACAGAAGCTCCTACTATCTGCCCTGTTTGCAAACATCCTCAATCTTACTTTGAAATTAAAGCAGAAAATTATTAAAATGAAAAAAGGCTTATATAATGGGGACATATATAAGTCTTTTTTTATCGTGCTATATACTCATTTTCTCTTCTGTTTTGGCATAAAAAATTTTTCTGTATCTACATTTTCTATCTGTAGTAATTTTATTTTTTTGTCTATTCCACCTGCATATCCAGTTAAGTTTCCATTTTTTCCAACTACTCTATGGCATGGAATAATGATAGAGATAGGGTTGTGTCCTACTGCATTTCCTATTGCCTGTGCTGACATCGTTTTTTTGTTCATTTGTTTTGCTATTTTTTTTGCTATTTCTCCATAAGTAATGGTTTCTCCATAGGGAATATCACATAGAATTTTCCATACTCGTTGTCTAAACTCGTTTCCCATAGGAGATAAAGAAAGTTCTTCTATTTTGGGCTTTTCCTTTTGAAAATATCTATCTAGCCAATTTTTTGTTTTTTGCAAAATAGGTATATCTTCGTTTTCTTGTATCTCTTGTTTTTCCAATGCATATTCGTATTTTTGCCCTTTTATGGATAGTGCAAGTAAATCATTTCCATTACTTACTAATAGTATTTCTCCTATTGGTGAAACATATTTTGTTGTATATAACATCTCTCATCCTCCTATCTGCTTAAGTATACCATACTTTATAGGAAAAGGAAATTATTTTTCACATGATGAAATTCCATATTCCTGTGGTTACCATACAAATAAGGATGCCACATATTGTTGGCAATAAAAAGGAAAGTATTGCCCATTTCCATCCACCTGCCTCTTTTTTGATAGTCAGTAATGTGGTACTACAAGGGAAATGCAATAGTGTAAAAATCATTACATTAATACCAGTCAGTAATGTCCATCCATTTTGAACTAAAATCTGTCCAATAGCCGTACTACTTTCCATACTCACTAATGTCCCTTGCCCTATATAGCTCATTAATATAATAGGAAGTACAATTTCATTGGCTGGGAGTCCCAGCAAAAATGCTGTTAGAATGTATCCATCTAGCCCCATAAGTTTAGCAAATGGATTTAAAAAGTTGGCTACATAATTCAAAATACTAGTATCTCCTATGTGTATATTGGCAAATAACCATATCACCATACCAGCTGGAACAGCTACACTAATAGCTCTTCCGAAGGACAAATAAAGTTCTATCAAAAATAGATCTTATTAAAATTTTCCCTATTTGTGGCTTACGATAAGGTGGCAATTCCAATATAAAAGAGGATGGAAAACCTCTTAATATCGTTTTTGACAGAATTTTTGAAACGACTAATGTCAGGACAACACCTAATATAATAATAACCAGCACTGTTAATGTAGATGCAATGGAGGAAAAAATTCCAGTAAAGAAACTTCCTATAAAAATAGTAGCAATTGTAATTAAAAAGGGAAATCTTCCATTACATGGCATAAAACTATTGGTTAAAATTCCTATTAGTTTTTCTCTAGGTGAATCTATAATTCTACATCCTACTACCCCTGCTGCATTACAACCCAATCCCATGCACATGGTGAGTGCCTGTTTGCCCGAACTACACGCTCTCTTAAAATATTTATCTAAATTAAAAGCAATTCTTGGTAGTACCCCTAGGTCTTCCAACAATGTAAATAGAGGAAAGAAAATTGCCATAGGCGGTAGCATCACTGCTATTATCCATGTAACTGTTTTATAAATTCCATCTAGCATTATTCCAGTAACCCATGCAGGCGCTTGCATCCATAGGAACGCTAGCCTTAATTTTTCTCCTCCCCATTCAAAAAAACTAGATAATAGACTGGATGGGTAATTCGCTCCCACTATGGTAAGCCATAAAATAAAGGCTAAAAATACAATCATTATGGGAATGCCAAACTTTTTGGATGTTAATATTTTATCTATTTTTCTATCTCTTTCTTGATAGGCTCGTTTTTCATAAGATACCACTTTGTTTACTACTTTTTCTGCAGTAAGTACAATGCTGGCTATGATTTTATCTCTTTTATTTTCCTTAGAAAAATCTTGTTTTTTTAGCATTTCTTCTACCTGAATTTTCTTTTTTTCTAGCTCCTTACTTTCTTTTATTTTTAAATTTTTCTGGATAGATGATAAGATTTTAGGTTCTCCATCTATTATTTTTAAAGATATCCACTTAAGTAAATATTCCTTTTCTTTTGGCACTATATGCTGCAATCTACTACTAAGCATTGCAATACTGTCTTCTAATACAGGAATATACTTCACTTGTCTTGGTTCTGGCTTTATTTCTCCTATACAAACTTGTTTTATTGTTTCCATTAATTGTTTTAATGTTTTCTTTTTTCTGGCAATTGTACCTACTACTGGTACACCTAATTCCTCTGCTAATTTTTTTAAATCGATATGTATTCCTTTTTTCTTAGCTTCATCTAATAAATTGACACATACTATTATTTTAGGGGTAATTTCCATAATTTGATACACTAAATTTAGGTTTCTCTCCAAACAAGTAGCATCTACAATAACCACAGTAGCATCTGGGTTTCCAAAACAGATATAATCTCTTGCAATTTCCTCTTCTTCTGAATGAGACATAATAGAATAAGTTCCTGGAATGTCCATCAATAAAAAATGTTTCCCACCATAAGTACAAATCCCACTAGTATTTTCTACTGTTTTCCCCGGCCAATTTCCTGTATGCTGATTCATTCCGTGTTAGTGCATTGAATATGGTAGATTTTCCCACATTAGGATTACCAGCAATTGCTATGGTATAATCACAATTTTCCTTTGTTATCTCTTGCTTTAACAATTTTTTGCCTGTGGAATTAGCAGTAAGCCCCATAACATGCCTCCTCTTTTTTATTATTACTACTGTATGCTTTTGCAAAGAAAAATGATACTATTTTTAAGTAGTACCATTTTTTCTATCAAAGACTTACTTCTATTTTACTAGCATCTTCTTCTCTCATGGAAATAAGGCTACCGCCTTACTTCGTACGCAGTAGGGTCTCCTAAAGGGCTTCGGAAAACAGGTTTTATTTTTGTTCCTTTTATCATTCCTAAATCTAACATTCTTGTTTTCATTGCCCCTTTTAATTTTAAATCTTTTATTTTTACTTCTTTATCTATTTTTATTTCATTTAATTTCATTCTTATTTTCATCCTTTCTTGTATCTTTTCTATTATATTGTATGATTTTTCTACAATATGTGCACTTTTCTATTCCATTTTTTAAGCCGTTTTATCCTTTTGAAAAATTCACATTCACCCACTCAACTTTCCTACAAAATTCAAGAAATGGTAACATTCTTTTATGGCTTCCTTCCATCAAAGATGAACCCTTTCCATAAAAAAACGAAACCATTTCTAAAATTTTTCCGGTCGTATTCGCTATTCCTGTAAATTTTTCAAAAGGATAAAACGCTAAACACTAAAATAAAATTGATTTTCACAGAAAAAGCCACACACCTCTTGTGTTTTTTCCTAGAATTTTATAAAATACTATCATGACAGAAAGGAGATGTTTTTATGAGGAAAAGCAGATATTTATTTACTTTTTTATTGTTATTTTTGATGTTTTTTCTATGCTATCCTGTAAATACTTATGCTTCTAGTGATTTACAATTGGAAAATTTATCTTATGAAGTAACTTTGCAGGAAAATGGAGATGCCATTGTTGTGGAAAATTGGGATATTTCTATAGAAGATACCAATACTTTGTTTAAAACTTTTGAAAGGGATCGTTCGAAATATTCCGGTATTTCTAATGTTAGCGTAACAGAAACTACTGGCGGAATGAATAAACCTTTTGAAGAAATTTATACACAGCAGTACCATGTATGGAAAGACTGTTTTTACGCTCTTAACATAGACAGCCAAACTTTTGAGATTGCATGGGGCGTATCGGAAGATGATAGTTCTGCTAGGAGAAGTTTTGAAATTCGTTATGTTGTTTCTGATGTAGTAAAAAACTATGCAGATTGTAGCGAATTTTATTGGCAATTTATTGGAAATACTTCTAACATTCCTGCAAGACACATTACTGGAACCATTACTCTACCATCTAGTGTTGCTAATTTGGAAGAACTAAGAGTTTGGGCTCATGGTCCATTAAATGGTATTATTGAAAAAGTTTCTAACAATACTGTTACTTTTTCGGTAGATTCTCTACCTGCAGAAACTATGCTAGAAGTACGTATTGTAACACCTACTTCTGTGTTTTCAACGAATTCCAATACGATTCTTGCTAATCAACTAAGTTCTATTTTAGAAGAAGAACAAACTTGGGCAGATGAGGCAAACCAAAAACGAGCTACTCTGCAAATAGTAGTAATAACAGGCTGTATTATTTTAGGTGGCTTAATTGTATTTTTTATTATAAAAAATATTAAGTATTATCGAATACTACGAAAATTGCCTCGTATAACACCTACCCAAAAATTAAAATATTTTAGGGATTTTCCAGATGAAACTGCAACTCCTGTAGAAGTAGATTTTATTTATTATAATAATCCTTCTCAGATTTCTAGTAATACACTTTCTGCTTGTTTATTAGATTTATGTAGAAAAGGATATATTACTTTTGATGTCGATAATCAAAAGAAAAAAGACTCTGTTACCATTGCCCTAACGGATAAAGATAGTTCTTCTTTAACTCAAGACGAGAAAACATGTATGCAAGCACTTCGAAAAATTAGAAAATTTTATCAAGAGAAAAAACAAAAAGATACTTTTTCTATGAATGAATTTAAAAGTTACTTTACAAGGCATTCTAGAGAATTTAAAGATTTATTTACTGATTTATCTAAAGAAGCTAAACAAGCCGCTAGTGAAAAAGGAAAATATGATAGCTCTCATGAAGAAGATGAGAAAAAATATACTGGAAAAAGTTCTCTTTATTTCTTTTTTGTATTCTTCGCTCTTCCTTTTTCTTCGGTATTTTCTGCTTTGTTTAGTGCTTCTTGGGTTTTACTCCTTTTGGCCGGCTTACTTCTTGTGTGCTTTGTGGTAGCAGGTATCTTAACCTTAAGACTTGCCATCCGTTATAAACAATTAACGCAAAAAGGTGTGGATGAAAAAGAACAGCTAGATGGCTTACGCAATTATTTGTTACATTTTTCCAAAATACAAGAAAAAGATGTACCAGCTTTAATTTTATGGGAGAAATATTTGGTATATGCCACAGTATTTGGTATTGCTGATAAGGTATTGGAGCAATTAAAAGTTGTGTATCCAGAAATGTTAGACGAAAATTATATGCTTGCACATAACTATACTTATCTTTACTTTATGGCACACTCCCCTAATACTTCTTTATTTTCTTCTATTAATAATAGTATTTCTAGCACCTATGGCTCCATTTACTCTTCTGGTTCTGGCGGAGGCGGTGGCTTCTCCGGAGGAGGCGGCGGTGGCCGGTGGTGGAGGCCGGAATGGGCGGTAGATAATGCCTAGACATTTTACATAATTTATGCTATACTATTACTGTCACTCGTTGTAAAAATACAATTTTAATGGAGGAATTCTTTATGAGTAAGAAGGAAATGAAATTTAAGCGGAGCATCAATAGTAGTATACTCGCCATTTTAATTGGCATATGCATATTACTAATATCTGTATTGCTGGTGTTATCTGAAGCTCATATGATTGCTTCTGTTTGGGCAAGTGCTCGTAGTACAAATGCATTTTTTTGTTTCCTATTAATTGTTGCTTTACATGCGGTGTTTGGACTTTTGCTACTTTGGCTATTACTTTATGCGATAAATAAAATTTTAGCACCGTATTTTTCTTACACGATCTGTGTAAAATCCGATTATATAATTATTAAAAAGTCTAAACACTGCCACATCCGCTTAGATAGACCATTCCATATATCTAAATATAGCAAACATTATTTGCTATTGGATGATGGCACAACCAGAATCCGTTTAGCTTTTACTAAGGATTCTCTCGGATTCCTCGAAGAAATCTGCGAATAGATTTCTTCTAAAAAGGCTAGATATTTTTACAAATATCTAGCCTCTTTGCTTTATTCTATGATTTCTCCTATCAAATCATACCCTTGTACTCCTGTTATTTTGCACATCACAAATTGATTTTCTAATGCTTTTTCTATCATTGGCATATAAATAAATCCATCTACATCTGGTACATCCATATAACTTCTACCTACATAATATTTTCCATCAAATGTTTTATTTTCTATGAATACTTCATATGTATTTCCAATTTTATTTTCTAGATTTTGTTTTGCCACTCTTTGTTGCAACTGCATAATTTTATGGTATCTACTTTTTTTGGTCATTGGATGGATTTGCTCTTTTAATCTTGCTGCTGGTGTATTTTCTTCTTTAGAATAACTAAAAGCTCCTAATTTATCAAATTTAGCTTCTTGTACAAATTGATATAGCTCTTCAAAATTTTCTTTTGTCTCTCCTGGAAATCCTACCATTACTGTTGTTCTTATGATAACATCTGGTATTTCTTTTCTTAATTTTTGTATCAATTTTCTAATGCTATCTCCATTACTTTTTCGGTTCATTCTTTTTAATACGGAATCTGCTATATGTTGTATTGGTATATCGAAATAATGGCATATTTTCTTACTATTTTTTACAGTTTGTATTAAATCTTCTGTAATGGTTTCTGGATAAGCATATAAAAAACGAATCCACTTTAAGTTTTCTATTTTTTCTAGTTTTTGCAACAATTCTACTAGTTTTGGTTCTCCATAAATATCTATTCCATATTTGGTAGTATCTTGTGCTATTACAATTAGCTCTCTATAACCTTTTTTTACTAAGGCATTTGCCTCTTCTAAAATATCTTCTATGGTTCTACTCTGAAGGGGACCTCTAATAGATGGTATAGCACAATAAGTACAACGATTGCTACAACCTTCTGCGATACGTAAATAAGTATAATTTTCTCCTGTTGTAATAACTCTGTCCATAAAACAAAGAGAAGTCTCCTTTTCTTCTTTCTCGTTTTTTCCTATTTTTGCTTCTATTCGTTCCCATAGCGTGTCATACGTTTGATAAGCTATCCAAACATCTACTTCTGGAATTAATTTTTCTAATTCTTTTTGATACCTTTGTACTAAGCATCCCATCACAATAAGATATTTACATTTTTTCCTTTTATATTCTGCCATTTCTAAAATAGTTTGAATAGCTTCTTCTTTTGCAGAAGTAATAAAACCACAGGTATTAATCACTAATATGTCTGCCTTTTCTGGCTCATTTACTATTTTGTATCCTTGTTTTTGGAACAAACCAATGGTCATTTCTGTATCTACTAAATTTTTACTACATCCTAAATGAATAAATCCTACGTTCACGATTGCCTCCTAATAATTTCTTCTAATTTTTCTAATCCTTCCATTAATTTGTCATAGGTTCTTCTCGTTATCTCCTTTGTTTCTCCTGACGCATATTTTCTTGCTGTTTCTTGCATATCTACTAGTGTATATCTATTTTCTGCATTTTTTCCATTATCCAATACATAAATAGGTATATAGTTTACTTTTTCTAATATCACTTTTCCGCTTTGTGCATCTTTCCTTAATTGTATATCCAAAATAATCTCTAAATTAGCATTTTCACTACTTAAAGAAGAAATATAGTTGCCAAGAGAATATGCTACAAAACAATCTTCTCCTTCTGCATTTTTCTTCATTTCCATCTGTTGTACGACAGATGGATGAGAGCCTACTATCATATTGGCTCCAGCTTGTACCAGGTTATCTGCTATTTGTTTTTGCTCTTCGCTTGCCTTAGTAGCATTTACCTCTCCCCAATGCATAATAACACAAATATATTCTGCTCCTTCCTCTTTTGCCGCTTGTATATCTTGCATAGCTTGTTCTAGAGAAAATACATTTACATATTGCTTTTCTTCTTCCTTTATACTGCTTTCATTACTAAAGCCATAAGTATAAGCAAGAAAAGCTATTTTTATTCCACTTACCTCTTGTAGAATATAATTTTTTTCTTCTACAGAATCTTTTGTTCCTACTACGGTATATCCTATTTCTTCTAAATTCTGTTTCGTTTGTTTTAATCCGTCTAGTCCATAATCTAAACTATGATTATGGGCTGTAGAAACTACATCTATCCCCACATCTTTTACTGCTTGTGCAAAAGAAACAGGGCTATTATATTCTTGATTACCAGAATATTCCTTTTGTGTAAAGTTGGTTTCCATAGTTCCTATAGCGATATCTGCTGCCTCTGTATATTCTTTTACACCTTCTAACATACTAGTAAATTGATAATCTTCTCCCATTTTTGCATCTTCTAGCATCAAATTACCACACAAAATATCTCCCACTACTGCCATATGAATAACAGTATCCTCCTCCTTCTCTTGTGTTTCTTCTTGTGGTATTTCTGCTTGAAAAATGGATTCTATTTGCTTATCTAGTTTTTGTCTTTGCTCAGCTAGCTTTTGATTATCTTGCCAATAACGAACTCCCATAATTCCCACACAAGCAATAATGATAATCCCTACTACCAATACTACTTTTTTAAAAGTCTCATTGCTAATTGTTTCTCCTATTTTATTAGGACTTCTTTTGTTCCTTCTAGACCTTCCCATAGTTTTTCTCCTATTCTTTTTCTAATTCTACTTTTCCTCTTTCTTGTAAAGCTTTTTGTTTTCCTTGAACCTGTGGAGGAATATTCTTTACTGAATATACATACTCTTGCTTAAATTTTTCATGTGGTGTCTTTTGCCTTTCTTCTATATATTGTCTTATTTGCTTCACACAAGTATCTAAATCTAAATTTTGAAACCTAGCTTCTTTTGTAATTCCTAAACTTTTTATTTTTTCTTCTGTAAAATCTTGATTATCTGCTTCTAATCTGCGTTTCATTTCTTCTATTTTAGGATGTTCTTGTGCCATTTCTCTTGCAAGTGCCCTTTTTCTTCTCTCTTCTTCTGGAATTTCTATATAAATAGGTACTAACCTCCATGTGCCACTTTTTTCAAAATAGGAAAGCATTTTCTCATAAGACTCTAGTGTTCCCACAGTTAGCATATCTCGGTTTGCTTCCCACTGCTTATCTGCAATAGTAGCATACATCCACACTCCCTCTACTGTATTGTATTTTCGAATTTCTATTACTTTTCCTTCTTTTTCCCACTGCTCCATTTGTTGTATAGAAACAAAATGATAAGGGTTCCCCTCAGTTTCTCCTGTTCGCATTGGTCTTGTTGTATAAGGAATATAAGTTTGTATCTGCATTTGTTTTTTTAGGGCTTCATAGATAGTATCTTTGCCAGATGCACTTTTTCCCATCATACAAAAATATTGATTCATTGTTTCAGCCTCATTTCTTTTATTTTCTTGTTTTTCTTATCATACTCTACTTTTCCTATTTTTTCAAGATAAAAGTTCCACTTATCCCTGACAATTTTGGAACATGTCCCATTTATCTCTGATATTTCTGCGACATACCTATCTATTTTTCTGTTCATTTTTTATTGCATTTTTCCTTTTTTTGTTATACAATACACGTAAAATGAATATAGAATAGTAAGGGGTCTTTGTATTGGAAGATAAAAGAAGAGTATTGTATAAGGCAGAGCCAATTCATAATTTTAGAGAATTGGTTCAAAGATATCAAAATCTATATGCTGATAAATTAGCATTTGAATACAAGTTAGAACCAAAGTCGAAAGACTATATTAAAATTACTTATGGACAATTTGTAGCAGATATTAAAGCATTTGGTACGAAACTACTACAAATGGGATTAAGACAAAAAAGAGTGGCTATTATTGCGCCAAATCGTTATGAATGGTGTGTTAGCTACCTAGCTGTTACAACTTCTGATATTATAGTAGTTCCTTTAGATAAGTCGCTTCCTGCCAATGAATTAGAAAGTTTAATTAAAAGAAGTGAAGCAGAAGCTGTTATTTTTGATAAAGAGTACATTCCTACCTTTGAAAAATTACAGGCAGAAAAATCTAGCCATTTATCGCATTTTATATGTATGGACACACCGCCTAGTGAAACAAACTTCTTATGTTATTCTAATTTAATTGAAGAAGGGAAAAAATTATTACAAGAAGGAGATACTACTTACAGTTCTATTACGATAGATAATCAAAAAATGGCAATTATGCTATTTACCTCTGGTACAACAGCCATTTCTAAAGCAGTAAGCTTATCGCAGAGCAATATTTGTGCTGATATCTATGCACTTTCACAAATGGCAAAAGTAACCAAGGAGGATACTTTTTTATCTTTCTTGCCTTTACACCATACTTTTGAATCTACTTGTACTTTCTTGTATGGTACTTATTGTGGTATTACTATTGCCTTTTGTGATGGTATTAGGCATGTTGCCAATAATTTAAAAGAATATAATATTACTGGTTTTGTTTGTGTCCCTTTAATGCTTGAAATTATGTATAAAAAAATTGTAAAGGCCGTTGAAGAACAAGGAAAAACAAAGTTAGTAAAAACTATGTCTAAATTGACTCGTTTCCTATTAAAATTTGGTATTGACATTAGAAAAAAAGTATTTCATCAAATTTTAGATAGTTTTGCACCTCACCTTCGCATGCTAATTGCAGGTGGTGCTCCTATGAATAAAGAAGCTATTCAGGGCTTTTTAGATTTAGGAATTAACCTATTACAAGGTTACGGTTTAACAGAGACCTCTCCGGTTCTTGCTGGTGAAAATGATAAGTATAAAAAACTTCGGTTCTGTTGGTTTTGCTCTTCCTGGCATCGATATTGCTATTGATAATCCAAATGAAGAGGGTATTGGCGAAATTAAAGCAAAAGGTCCAACTATTATGCTTGGCTACTATGAAAACGAAGAGGCTACCAAAGAAGTGCTAAAGGATGGATGGTTCTATACAGGTGACTTAGGTTACTTTGATAAAGACGGTTTTCTTTTCATTACTGGCAGAAAAAAAGATGTGATTGTACTAAAAAATGGTAAAAATATTTATCCAGAAGAATTAGAGATTTTAATTAATCGCTTACCTTACGTATCTGAAAGTATTGTATATGGAAAACCAGATTCTAGAGATGGAGACTTAACATTATGTACCAAAATAGTATATAATCCAGAGACTATGCAAGAAATGTTTCCTGATAAGAAAAAAGAAGAATATCATGATATTATTTGGCAAGATATTAGAAATAAAATTAATAAATCTATGCCTGCTTACAAATATATTAGAGAATTAATTGTAACAGAAGAACCTCTTATAAAGACAACAACTCAAAAAGTAAAAAGACATGAAGAAATAAAGAAAATATTGGGTAATGCTTAATTTTCTTTCAAACTCGAATCCGAACTATTAAAAAAATCATACAAAAATACGGAATGGAAAATCAGTTTGACCGACAGTATTTGCAGTATGATTTTTTTAATAGTTCGGATTCGAGTTTTATATTTTGTACAGTGTTTTCCAATTTTTCTACATAAAAAACAATTGATACAAAACTACCAAAATTACACCCGGAATTCCTAAAATTCCAACTACTAATGCAGTTACCCAGTTTAGTAATATGGTAAATCCAAATCCAGCACATATTAAGTTAAGTACCCATAAAATAACGCCTCCTACTAAAGCATTGATTAGTAGTTTGATAATAATTTTCATAGGAAGTGCTAATATTTTTAATATAATAAATCCTACTAATACTACTCCTAAAAATGGTAAAATAAATGATAATTCCATTTCTTTTCCTCCTTTGTCCTAAATAATTTAGATTTTTTTATGGTTTTACCTACAAACCTTTCTAACAATTTTTAAAATTTTTATGGATGATTCCAAATATGTTTTCTTGTCATTTCTAATAAGCTTAATTTTGTAAATTCTACAATTTGTGTTTTGCTTCTATCTGCTTTTAAACTTTCTTCTAACAATTGCACTATTTTTCTTCTGCTCTCCTCTTCATGCATATCTATAAAATCTATCATAATGATGCCTCCAATATCTCGAAGGCGTAATTGTTTTGCTATTTCTTTGCTTGCCTCTTCATTTACTTTTAAGATGGTCTCTTCTAGATTTTTTCTCCCCGTATATTTTCCAGAGTTTACATCAATAGCTGTTAACGCTTCTGTTTTATCAATAGTAATAAATCCTCCACAGTTTAGCCAAATTTTTCTATCCTGTATTCTTTCTATTTGTTTAGCTAGTCCATATCTATCCCAAATATTCTCTTCTTTTTCTATTGGTATGGCATTTTTTCTATGTTGTATTTTTTCTATTTCTTGTTCTACTTCTTTTTGGCAATCTTCTTGATTTACAATAATTCTATCTATATCTTTATCTATAAAATCTAATAACATTTTTTGCAAAATAGATCCATTTTCATATAGTACTTTTGGCGAACCGATTTGGTCCGCTTTCTTTTTGTATTTTTTGCATCTCTCTCCATGCTGTTACTAAATTTTGAATATCTTCTTTTAGTTCTTCTTCGGACTTGTTTTCTGCTGCAGTTCTAATAATCATACCTAATTTTTCATTTGATTTTCTGATTTCTTTTATTGTTTTTTGTACCAAATCTGATAATCTTTTTCTTTCTTCTTTATTCACTATTTTTTGAGAAACTGTAACAAAATCATTTTCTGTTACTAAAACTACAAATCTTCCCGGTATATGTATATGACAAGTAATTCTTGCACCCTTGCTATTATTACTATCTTTTTTTATTTGCACTAATAAGTTATCCTTTTGCTTCATATAATCCTGTATTCTATATTTTTCTAAATTTTCTTCCTTGTTTCCTGTTTCATTACTTACTTTAGGAATAATATCTTTCATATGAATAAAGGCATTTCTTTTTAAACCTATATCTACAAAAGCTGCTTGCATCCCTGGCAAAATGTCTTTTACTTTTCCTAAATAGATATTTCCTTCTAAACGTTCTTGTTGGTCTGTTTCTTCATAAAATTCTTTCAAAACGCCCTCTTCTACCAGTGCAATTTTCCTATTTTCTTTTTGCTCTTCTATAAAAATTTCTAGCATTCTTCTCTTTTTTCCTCTCTACCCTTCTCTAATTGTATTGGTTCATAGCTTTATCTATTCCTACCTCTAAGATTGCCCCTATTGCTTCTTTTGCTTTTTCTACTCCTTCTTCTAATTTTTCCTCTTCTTCTGGTGCTATCTCTCCAATCACATATTCTATCATCTGGTTTTGTTCTTCCGGTCTTCCTATTCCTACTCGAATTCTAGGAACTTCTTGTGATTGAATCTCATGGATGACAGACTTCATTCCATTATGGCTCCCTGGTCCTCCTTTTTTTCGTATTTTTATTTTTCCAGGTTCTACATCCATATCATCATATATTACTATCACATTTTCTGGCTGTAATTTATAAAAATGCATAAATTGTATAATGGATTTTCCACTTGCATTCATATAAGTTTGAGGCTTTAGCAAAATTACTTTTTCCTCCTCTATTTTGCCATCCCCATAAATTCCTTCAAATTTTTTTCTGTTCATAGAAATATCATATTTTTTGGCTAATTGATTGATTACATGGAATCCCATATTATGCCTTGTATGATTATATTCTTCTTCTGGATTTCCCAATCCTACTATTAAGTACATTTTTTAATTTCTCCCCTTTGTTTCTTCTTTTTGTAATTTTTTTAACTCTTCTTCTGAAAAATGATATGTTTTATTGCAAAACTGACATCTCATCTCTGCTTTTTTATCTGTTTGTACAATATTTTCCAATTCTTCTTTTCCTATAGCCACCAATACTCTTTCCATTTTTTCTTTGTTACAATTACAATGATAAACTGGTTTTCGTTCTTCCAATCTTTGAATATCTTCTTCCTCTGCACCTGTAATCTCTTTTACTATTTCTAATAAGCTTTTTTCCTCATCCAACATCTGACTAATTGGCTTTGCTTTTTTTAATGCCTTCTCAATTTTAGAAATATCTTCTTCTGTAGCATCTGGCATAGCGGTAATCATATATCCTCCACTGGATTTTACACCATCTTTATTTACTAACACACCTAAAGCAACTGCTGTATTTTTTTGCTCTGAAATAAGAAAATAGTTTGCAAAATCTTCTGCAATTTCTCCTGTAACTAATTTACTTAAAGCTACATATGGCTCTTTTAGTCCCAAATCTTTAATAACATATAAAAAACCATCCTGTCCTACTGCTCTACCTACGTCTAATTTTCCATCTTTTCTTACTGGTATATCTACTTTTGGCTCATATACATATCCTTTTACTTCTAACTTTTGATTTACCACTACTGTTATTCCACCAATAGGTCCATTTCCCTTTATTTGTATGGTAATGGTATCTTCTTTCGATTTTAAAGTACTTCCCATTAATACACCCATGGTTAACGTTCTACCTAGTGCTGCTGCAGCAGTTGGGCTTAAGTCATGTATTTTTCTTGACTCTTCTACTAAATCTGTTGTGGATGCTACTACTACATCAATTTTCCCTTTACTTACTAAAAATTTTTCTATCTTATCCACAATTTTTCCTCCTTATGTGCATATTCTCTGGTTTTGCTCGTTTGATTATATCATAAAGAAGAATACAGCGCAAGGAAATTACTAAGATAATATTTTAAAAAGCAGTTTACTTTTTCCAGATTTTTCGGTATACTATTATCATGTGAGTAAAAGAGGGATTTTGATGATAAAATTAATTGCAAGTGATTTAGATGGTACTATTGTAGACTATAACCATCATATTTCAAAGGAAAATTTAAAAGCGATAGATGACCTACAAACTTCTTCTACCGATTTTGTAATTTGCACAGGAAAAACCTATGCTCTTAGTAGAGACTTTTGTAAAAAATTCCATGCAAGTTACGGTATTTTTGGCAACGGAAATCAAATTATCAACCTACAAACAGGAGAAGAAATCGCAAAGAAAATACTTTCTTTAGAAGAAATTACGGCTTGTCTTTCTATTGCTAAAAAGTACCATCTGCATGTGCATGCTTATACTGAAAATAGTATTTTAACTGAAAAATTATTGTATATGGATCTTCGCAATTCCATATTATTTCCTAACCAAATTAAAATTCAATTGGTAGAAGATTTATCTACCTATCTTACCAAAGAAAAAACTCCCATTTTAAAATTAGTCCTATCTAGCCCTACTTCTTTAGAAAAAGTAAAAGAAGAATTAGAACAAACTGTTCACTTAACCATTGTTTCTATACAAAAATATGGTAAATACAAAGATTCTGTTATTAATAAGGAATATGAATATTTAGACATATCGCCTTTAGCCGTCAGTAAAGGAACTGCACTGCAAACATTAGGAAACTACCTTCATTTAAATAAAGAAGAAATTTTATCTATTGGAGATAATTTAAATGATATAGATATGCTACAGTCTTCTGGGATTGGAGTAGCTGTTCAGAATGCTTATAGTAAGTTAAAAGAAGTAGCCACCTATACCACTACTCGTTCTGTAGAAGAAGGTGGCTTCGCTGAAGCAGTGTATCGTTTTATTCCTTTTAAAGAAGAATCTTTGAAATAAGTATTTATTGACTATTTTGTTGGAACTCCTTTTGCAATGTGAGATGATTTGGTACTATAAACTAAAAGTCAGAGATAAAGGAGATTTTCTCTTTTTTCCCGATTACAATAAAATCTTTGTTTAACTAAATTCCTTTATAAACCTATAATATATGGGAAACTTACTGTTCCGTTTCCAGATTTCACTACAACATCAGAGTTTAATGTTACTACAGGACGTAGTCTCCAATCTTTTTGAGTAATTTCACCATCGGACATATATAAATCTTCTCCATAAACCTGTCCTGCATAAATTATACGTATAGCGAAATATGCTTTACTTGAACCACAAGCAGTAGAACGAGAAGACAACCAATATATTGGATAATAATCATTTCCATCATGTATGAATAAATTATAATATATTGAATTTGAAAAATCAGTTTCTTGCATCAATTTTTTCCAATATGTTTGCTTTACTATTATATTTGTTTTGGCTTGTGTAAAGGTTTCATCTATAGGTTTTTTTTGTTCGCTTAAATTAAGTTCTGTTCCTATAATTCCATCTATATAACTTGTTTTTTCTTTCAAAAATAAGTTCGGATAATATATATAGTTAGAATTTGTAATTTCTTTTGTTCCACCATATTTCCCAGTATCTACATTTGGGTTTTCTTGCTGTGTGTAATCGTATGTTATATATTTTTCTATATCTTCTATCTTTAAATTTTGTACTTTTTTTGTATATCCATTTTTATTATATAAAATATTACAAGCTTTATCTAACAAATATACTGCATTATTATATCCTTTTGCTCCTTGTAATGCTATTTTGCTTGTCGTTGGAGTTTCGCTTATTAATCGTACTTTTCCATTTTCTATATCTAAAACTCTCCATTTTAGACTTGTCTCTTGTGCTAATGTGGATGTAACGTTCTTTGTATTATCTGTATTTCCAGAATAGATTGAAAGTTCATTTAATAATTCATCTATATTTGCCGTATCTGGAACATAAGATACATAATCTCCTGTTTTGACATATGCTGCTAATGAATTTGGATTAAAACTATTAATAATATCATCAACATCCTCTAATTCTGTTTTTTCTTTTTCTTCTGCTTCTTCTGTTTCCCTCTTTGCTTCTTGTACCTTTGTAATAATTCCATTTTCTCCCACTAGCATGTTAATACTTACTCCCGCTAAGATAATTAACACAATTATCGTTACAACAAGTGCTATTAATGTTATTCCTCTCTCTTCTTCTCTTATTTCTTTTTGCTTATTCTTTTGTTTCAGCATACTAAATCCCCCTTGTATCTTTATCTTTTACAAGGAGGATTGTATCCTAACTTTTATTTTCTCTTCTTCTTTCTTTCGTCTTTTACTGGTTACTTATTTCCATAAAAATGTATTTTGCTACGACACGACTACGACCGCACGGAAACCAGTGCTGTAACCGCTATTCCCACCATTACGATCGACACAGAACAGACCAGCACCCGTACCACCGTAGAAACGACCACCACGGACGCTGAACGGAGCGTAAAGCCCTGGGAAGTAAGAGCCGTCACTATACCATGATGTAGTGCCGGTTCCAGTCGTAGATGTCTCACGGATGGCATCGCCATAAATCAATTTGTTGGCTAACCAGTTATTCATACTTGCTGTATTTAAATGTTCTTCTGTATCTGTTATATCTGTACTATCTGTTGTACTATCATGTGGATATACTGTGGCATATCCTGGTGTTCCATTAATATCATCTTTGTTTTTTTGTTGCTCTCCTGTATTTGTACTACCTGTAGTACATCCTGTTACTGCATATACACTATCTACTTCATTTTGTCCCGCTGCCTCTGTTCTTTTCTTTACTCCACTATTTAAGGTAATATTATTTACTGCAATATTGGTTGTATTTAAACCATATTTACTTTTGGAAAGGTAATCTACAGCTCCCATTCACTATTCTTCATTAAATGACTATCTGCTGCTCCTTTAAATCCATATGGATTTTCACTTTCATTTAATACCTTTGCTATATTATATGCGCAGCAATTTAGTACTATGCTTAGTCTAGAAAAACCATATACTTTAACTGGAGAGATTAGAGATAGTTAAGAAATAAAAGTATAATAAAACTGGAGAGAATAACGCGTTTATTCCCTCTGGTTTTGATGCTTTTTTATTTTATAGCTGTGAATAGTAACAACTTTTCCAGTTCTACAAATGTAAAGCTATACGAAAACAAATGTTGTCGTTAAAATAGTATGGAAGGCTACCGTGGCGGTCGGAAGCTGGACGATTATTTCCAGTATCAGAGCAAGCACCAGCTCGATAAACTCTATTATAAGTATCATGTGAATCCATTGTCCATTCAACTACATTCCCTGCTATATCATATATGTTTTTTGCTTTCCATGCTTCATTTCTTCCTGTTGTATAATTCATATTTAAAGAACCACTATTTGTTGCTGCATCACCTGTTGAATTACTGTAATTTCCCCAACTTTTACTGTCATTTACATTATGCTCTTCATCTGCTACATATCTAAGCATCATATCCCATTGGATTCCATATATTAATGTACTTGTTACTTCATTTGTATCATATCCATTTGCTGTGTCAAAATTTTTTGCTAATTCTACAGCTCCTGTTACTCCATTATAAATTTCTTCATGTCCTTCTGTTGTTCCGGTATCATTCATTTCATTTCCCCATGGTACATAGTTATATACATATGCTCCCTTTTTTACTACTACATCTTGTGATGTCTTTTTATTTTCTTCCGTTCTTGGTGTAGCACATCCTGCTTCATATCTTCCTACATAAAATCCTTTATGTTCTGTAACACTATCTACCATTGCTTGATACTCCTCTTGTTCACTTTCATATCCACTTGCATATGGCTCTGTAAAACTCGTTGATAATCCTGAAGTCGGTTCATTATTTTTAAAAGCTGTTCTCGGATATCTACTTTCAAATCTCTCTCCTTCTTCTAATTCTACCGGTATCCATACAAATTCATTTCCTTCTGAATCTATTATAACTAATCCATCTTTTACTGTATTTTCTCCTTCTACTTGTGATACCGCAAATCCTGCTGGTATTGTTACTGGCACATCTTTTCCTGTGCTCTTGTCTATAATTGTTTTAGTTTCTAAGTTTGTTGCTGCTTCTAATGCCGTTAATCTCCTTAATTCATCTTCTTTTGCTTGCTCTGTTTCTTCTTTTGCCTTTTGTGCTTGCGTTATTATTCCATTTTCACCCACTAGCATGTTAATACTTACTCCCGCTAAGATTATTAGCACAATAATGGTTACCACTAAGGCTATTAATGTTATTCCATTTTTCTCTTTTGCTACTTTAAAAATCATTTGTTTTTCCTCCTCGATTTTTAACTTTTATTTATTTTAATCGTAAAATATTCTATAATTTATGTGTATTTTTCAATACTTCTAGCACTTTTTAGTACTTCATAAAATTATTTATTTTACGAAAATAATATTTCTAAGTTTAGAATATCATTTTGACACTTTTTTGTCAAGAAAAATGCAAAATTCTTTTTAGGTATTTTAGTAGCATTTCTAAGAAGAATTGTATAAAACAAGGAGGGTATTAAAAGAAAATGAAATTAGAAACAATTATAAACGAATGGCTACAATTTAAAAAAATCTCAATAAAAGAATCTTCATATTTTAGATATGTATATATAATAAATCAATATATTTTACCATATTTTAAAGATACTGATATGGAACAATTGGTAGGATATGATTTTAATATATATGTTGAAAGTTTATTAAAATTTTTAAGTCCGACATCGGCAAAAAATACACTTGGAATTTTCAAGTCAATATTAAAATTTTCGCAAAGTAAGTATAATTATAGGTTTAATTTCGATTTTATAGCTATTCCAAAAGTCCATACAGAAGAATTAAGAGTTTTGAGCAAACAAGAAAAAAGCAAATTAGAAAAATATTGTGAAAAGAACAGTACATTAAGAGATATTGGAATTTTAATTTGTTTAAATACAGGTTTAAGAATTGGCGAAATTTGTGCTTTAAAGTGGGATTGTATAGACCTAGATAAACATTGTATAAAAGTAAAAAGAACAATGCAGAGGATATATAATAAAAATGATAAAAAAAGTATCGTGAAAGAAGATATTCCTAAGACACAAAAATCTGTAAGAACTATACCAATTTCCACAAAATTATATAATATATTAAAGCCGTTAAAGAAAAATTTTTCAAAAAAATGTTATTTTTTAACAGGTTCTGAATATAATTATATAGAGCCTAGAAATTATCAATATATGTTTA
>CALXBX010000039.1 GCA_944386655.1 uncultured Clostridia bacterium
TTTTGTTTTGCTCCTGCTTCAATGATTTTGCTAACCTCAGCAAAATCGTCATTAATAATTTTTTCTCTATTCTGATATGCTAATTTTCACTACTTTCTATTAATTTATCAAAATCAGATTTGTATAATTTATCTTGCACAACTCTGTATTTTTCAAATTCTGTTAAAGCCTTTTCTTTAGCTATCTCGTGTGATATCTTACCTGCATCTTTTAATACATCTCTATCATCTGATAATAAATAATGGTACTACTTCCAATAAATATTTATTATTAATTTCGTAAAATAACTTCAACATTCAGTTGTCAAATAATTTTTGACAACTGAAGTTTGTTTTAATTTTAGTGCTTTAAAGATATTTTCCAAATAATGCCTTTAATTATTTTCTTTTCAAAATTGTATTATCTATTCTCTTTTAAATATTTATTTATCATTTGATCCATACTTGAGATATATTCTTTATCTTGTTTAATTCTAAATTTTTCATATTCTTCATTTGCTTTTTGGGTTGCCTGTTTATGTGATATTTTTCCTGCATCTTTTAAAATATTTTTCTTTCTATATTTTAATAAATCATCTGCAACTTCTATCCATTTGCTCATTGTCATCGTTTTCTGCTCTTTTGCTTCTGTTTCTGCTACATCCAAAAATAAATTAGTTAAATCATTTAGTTTTTCTAGTTCTTCTTTTTTTAAATAATTCTTAGCAATACCTACATCATATTTATAAATTAATCCATCTGGTGAGTTCTTCCATGAAGTTAGTCCCATATGAGCTTTCTTTGAATCTACTCTTTCAAAAATTAATTCGGCAGCAGTTTTTCCTGTTATTGCATAATGTAACTTGTTTTGTACAATTTTGAAAAAAGTATATGCCTCTTCTGAATCTTTATTATAATCAACTGCTGTTGCTATAAATAAATCCATAATTTTTTGGTAAGACATTCTTTCGCTTACTCTAATAGTTTTTATGCGTTCTAATAATTCATCAAAATATCTAGTATCAAATTTATTACCATTGATAAATCTGTCATCATTTAATGCAAAACCTTTAATCATATATTCTTTGATAATCTTATTTGCCCATGTTCTAAATTTAATAGCAGGTTTTGAATTTACTCTAAATCCTATTGATATTATCATATCTAAATTATAATATTTTGTAATATACTGTTGTTTATTATTATTACCCATATGTGCAATTTTTGCACATGTGCTATCTTCTTCTAATTCTTCATCTTTATAAATATTATTTATATGCCTTGTTATACCCGTTCTGTCAATTTTAAATAATTTTGTTAAAGAATCAATATTGAGCCAAACATTTTCATTGTGTAGAACAACTTCAACATTAATATTATTTTCTCCATCCGTATAAAATACAATATTATTTTCATTTCCAATTAAATTATCATCAATTGTATTATTCAAAAAAAGTGCAATTTAGGGACGTTCCTTAAATTGCACTTTTTCCTATTTTTTTATAATTGATTATCTAACTTTCTTTATTTTCCTTTAATAAATTATTACACGAAAAGATATATATAGATAATCTGGTTCTCTTACAGCACTTCCACGGTGACTTGTTATTCCATTTTCATAATTATATTGACTCCCTCTGTATACACTTGGTCCTGTACCTCCAGAATATGTCTCTGTTGACTATTCTTGTGTATTTCCACACATATCATAAATATTGCATCTTACATCGGTGTTAGTTCCGTCTATTGTAGTACCACACTTAGCAATTACATCCATTTGCACTGCATTTTCTACAGAATAATCCTCATCTCCACTAAATTCTTGTATAAATACTAATGTAGTGTCCCACGCATAACTATTTACTAAATCACTGTTAAACTCACTGCTATTGTACATTCTTTTTGCTAAATTGGCAGCCTGTAGTTGATTTACTTTATTGTATGGATAAATGCCTTGTTTTATAGCAACTGGATTTGTATCTCCTATTTCTCTTTCAGCATCTACTGCTGTGGCATCTCCCGCTTCATATCTTCCCATATAAAAACCTTTGTTAGTTTTTACTTTATCTACAAATTGGGATAAATCTTTTGCTTTTTCGTTGTCTGATAAAGCCGTATTTACCAACTCTGTATAGTAGTTATCTCCTGACATTGCTGTTTTTAACCTTACTTCTTTCTCATAATTCTCAGCCAATTATACTAATGTTTCATTTCCTGCTTCGTCAAATGTATATCTACCTAGTTCTATAAATTTATAGTTACTATTCTCATCTATAAAAATTCTTCCTACTGGTACCCACACGAATTGGCTTCCCTTTGTATTTTCATCACCTGCATTTACATCTTCTATTACAATTCCTTTTGTTACATCGTCCTCTGGATTTACTATTTTAAACCCTGCTGGCACCACTACTTTGTTTCCATATTTATCATATACAATAGAATTCGTTGTCTCTTCTCCTGTTATTGTATTCAAACCTTTATTTCCATTTATAATTCTATCTATATATTCATCCATATACTCCAAATCAGATTCTTCTTTTCTTTCTGCTTGTTCTGTTTCCTCTTTTGCCCTCTGTGCCTGTGTAATAATTCCATTTTCTCCTACTAGCATATTAATACTTACACCAGCTAATATAATTAGTACGATAATCGTTACCACTAACGCTATTAATGTAATACCTTTTTCTTTATTCTTTTGTTTTGACATAAAATTATCCTCCCTGTTTTTTATTTTACAGAGAGGATTATATCTTTTCTTTATTTTTTCTTACCTTTTTATTTTGCTTTTTACTGGTGACTTGTTTGCATAATTTTCGACATTATTTTTAAAATGTGTCCCACTTAACCCTGACATTTCTGAGACACCCACGCGTTTTTTGTCTATTTTTGTCTAAAAGTTTTTCTTTACTTTTTCCAGTTTTTATGATATTCTTATCTTGCTTTATTTTAGTGAAACTTTTTTATTCTTATATATTTTTTCACTTCTATTTAATTTCATATTTAAAATTGTTTCATTTTTCGATAGTATTTTCTATGTTTTTAAGTAATATTTTTATTTTGAATGTTTATTTTTTAGAGCATCCTTTTTATTAGCGTTTTCCCTCTTCCTCGTTTATTTTATCGCTCTCTTTTATTTTTCTATTTATTTTATATTCTTAAATTTCCTATAGATTTATTATCGTTCTAAAGCAAATTTGTATCAAAAAAGGAGGATTTCCATAATGAAATCAAAAAAATCTAAATTATTGTTAAAACCTAAGTATGATGTTGTTTTTCAATCTCTCTTCTCTGATAAAAATAAAGAAGAAACTGGCTTTTTTATTTCTGCCATTCTTGGTAAAAAAATCCATATTGTAAAAGTGAATACGGAGGTTTCCCAAGCTCGCGAACTTCCAGAAGAGAAAATTGGTAGACTAGATTTACTTGCTACTACCTCCAATGGTGAACTGATTCATATTGAACTCCAATTAGTTGATTACTTGAACACTATTCCTAGATTACTTTATTCTTCCTGCCAATTAATTTCTAAACAATTATCTCGTGGAGACAGATATATTACTCTACAAAAATCCATTACTATTGGACTTTTAAATTATGAGTTAGAAGAGTTAAAAGATATAGATAAAATGCACACTATTTGGCACTTTACAGAGGATGAAATGAAAGAAAAGCAATTGACAGATTTGCAAGAATTACATATAATTAATATGACTAAAGCGAAAGAAATGTATCATAAAAATCCACAAGACATTTTAGCACAATGGATTCTATTTATTTTAGATCCAAACGAAACGGAGGTGCAATCTCTTATGAGTAAGAATCAAGAATTGAAACAAACTAACAAAAAATTAGAAGATATTAGTGAAGATGAAGATGTACGAAAAAGAGCGGAAATTCTTGCTAGATGGGAAATAGAAGAAAAATGGAATAGGCAATCTGTTTATGAGCATGGCAAAGAAGAAGGAAAAAATAAAGAAAAAATACAAATTGCAATGAAATTACTAAAAAATAATATTCCTATTGAAGTTATTGCTCAATCAACTGCTCTATCTGAAGAGGAGATAAAAAAATTACAAGAACAAATAAAATAAATACAGGAAAAGTTAATCCTCCTGCGTTATGGGAGGATTATATCTTTTCCTTATTTTTTCTCACCTTTTTATTTTGCTTTTTACTGGTAACTTATTTGCATAATTTTTGTTTATTACATTACTAAATACATTCAAAACTTCCTACCTTGATTTGATTAAACCTTTCTCAAATGAGGTTTCCACTCATTTGCCAACTTTTCAATAAAACTTATTATTCTATAGTTATATTTTGATTATTATCTCGTAATTCATTGAGTTTTGTACATATTCCTTTTATAATTAGTCCACTTCCATCTATACAGGCATTCAAGAAACACTCCTCATACCCTTCATAAATAACTCCATCAATCTCAAATGAATAATTTCCATCAATATTAGCATTTATCTCTAAAACTCCCTCTAAACTTGAACACCCAACAAAAGTTCTAGATAATATTTTCACTGATTCTGGAATAGTTGTAGCAGTTTTTAATTTACTACAATAAACAAAAGTAGCATGCATTATTTCCACATTTTCTGGAATTATAGGAGCCTTTTTCAAGTTACTACAATTGTTAAATGTGGCTACCATATACTTTACGCTTTTAGGTAAATCTACTTTTAATTCTTCTAAACTCGAACATCCAAAAAAGTCCATTTCATATTCACAAGTTGATTAGATAAATGTGTAACATCTGTTAAATTACTACATCTCGAGAAAGTACTTTGCATATCTGTAACTGTATTTGGAATATATGGTGCTATAATTAAGTTATCTATGTTTAAAAAAGTATCCTTCATATTTGTTACTTCGATAAAACTTGTATCCGTTTTTGTCTTTATATATTGTGGAACTTCTCCTTGAATTTCGCCATTTACTATTTCTCCTAAATACCCTTTTGTTTCATTTATACCTTCTGTATCTTCTATATCTGTTATATCATTTAATACATAACTTCCATTATATAAAGTATATTCCCACAAATCCATATCTACAGGCTGTCCATCTGTTCCTATTCCTATTACGCCTTCGTTTCTTGGGTCATCTTGTGAATCTGGTGCTACATAGATACTATCAAAATCGCTATTCGTATCTTCTATACTGCCATCACTGTTTAATTTATATATTTTTTTGCTATCTAAAAATATAATATTTCTTGTTCCATCTTCCTTATCTACTACTATGGATTTTACTCCATTTTCTAATAATGCTATTTCTATATCATCCTTTAGAGCTGTATTTCCGTTATTTGCTATTTGAGCAGCAAACATAGCTAATCTTATTTTTTCTTCGTCTCCTTTTATCTCTGTCTCCTGTGCTGCTCTCTGTGCTTGTGTAATGATTCCATTTTCTCCTACTAGCATAGCTATGGATACTCCGGCTAGAATGATTAATACAATTATCGTCACAACAAGAGCAATTAGTGTAATACCATTTTCTTTCTTTACAATACTTCTCATGCTTTTCTCCTTCCATTTTTCTTATGTTTTCCAAATTTCTCTTAACTTATTCACTTTTTCAATTTTTAATTTATGTCAATAAGTTATTACAATTATATTTTATATATTACCATATTTTTAAATATTGTACAGTGAATATGGTTCACGGTCGTAAGCGGTCATGAGCTAATTTTTATTTTGCAAAAAATGAACTTTAAGGAACGTCCCTAAAGTTCAAAGTTCAAAGTTCAAAATCATCTTTTAAAGCCTTTTCCCCATGCTTCTCTTGCATTGGCTGTAATAATAAAGGCTCTATTATCTATTTCTAGTGCTATTTGCTTCATTTTGGCTATTTCGTTTCTGGAGCCTACGCATAATAGCATCATTTTTTCTTCGTTAGTATACATACCTTTTGCATAAATGCCCGTGCTTCCTCTATCTACTTCTTTTCCTATTTTCTCTGCTATTTTTTGATATTGATTGGATATAATAAACATCATTTTTGTAAAGTAAATTCCCTCAAATACGATATCTATCATTTTTCCCATTAAGTATATGGCAATAGCGGAGTATAACCCTACTTCTATATCTTTGAAAAAAATCACATTTAATGCAATAATAGCCGTATCTACTGCTACAATAATACTACTTGCGTGAAAGTGTGGCCTATAGGATTTTACAATATAGGATAATAAATCTGTTCCTCCTGTGGAGGCAGATGCTTTTAATACAATAGCTGTTCCAATTCCCATACAAATACCTCCGTAGATACAAGCTAAAATAGGGTCTCCTGTAAAAGCTGGAAACTGGTCTAATATATCTATAAAAACAGTTAACAAGATAGTTCCCAATAGGGATTTTATTAAAAATGGCTTTCCCACTCTAAAAAAACTTAAAATTAGTAACGGCACATTCATAACAAACATAGCTGTTCCTAAAGGTATTTTCCACAAATAGTACGTAATAGTTGCTATTCCTGCAAAACCTCCTGAGGACAAACGATTGGGAAGCAAGAAAAAAGAAGTGCCACAAGCCATAAGGAAACACCCTGTTGTTAGCAGTAACACTTCATAACTATATTTTCTTATTTTTAATTTTCTTTTTGTTTTGGTTACGTCCATAGAAAATATTTCCTTTTCTCTTTTCTATGGAGTATTCCCATTTTCATTACTTTTATACTTTTATTTTTCATTTTTCGTATTTTGTATTTCTTCTACCATATCATCATACGTTTTTACCATTGCCATTTCAAATCTACCTTTTTTTATTTCTGTATTTGGTGTAACAACTACTTCTACATCATACACATCTTTTAATTTCTCAATATTTTCATTTTTAAATCCTAACATATTTGGCACATCTTCTGGATTGGCTTCTATTTCTACTTCTTTTACTTTTGTATTCATTTTTTTGATTTTTTCTAGTATAGCATCATACCACATGGCACCCTCTACTAGCATTGTAAATTCTGGATGATAAGGTCCTGCCACAATAGTATTTTCTTTTTCTACTGTTTTTGGTAATAGTACTTTTATTTCTTCTACTCCATTTTGATTAAAGATATGTGCTACTTCTTTACATCTTTCTACTGCTTGTACAATAGATAATGCCACATACTCTTGCTTTTGTATTTCCGCTTCTAGTTTGCTTTCTTTTTCTACTACCACTGGTTCTATTCTTACAAAATGTGGCTTTAACTTTAATATTTCTTTTGCCGTATTTTGTTCATCTAATTTTGTAGCCTCTGGCATTCCAACAAGCATTTCTACTCCTAAAGAAAAACCATGCCAGCGAATTTTCTTAGCCACTTTTTGGATATGTTTTATACTTTCTTGTATTCCGATTTTTTCCAACAAATACACACTCATAGAAAATAGTTGCAAACTAATTTCTTTTACTTTATATTTCTTCCATAATTTTAGCTTTGTTTTACTTACATCTTTTGGCATTGCAGTAATTCGTATACCACTAATTTTTCCTTCTTTTTGATAAGGCTCTATACATTCTAAAATATCCTTCTGTAGAGTTTCTTCTAGCCCTGCAAAACTATCTCCTGAAAAATATATTTCTACATCTGCCTCTTCTTTTTTGGAATTTTTAAAATAATATTCTATTATTTTTTTTACTGTTTCTGGTGTTAATGTTTCTTTCTCTTGTTTTGCAAAAAAATTCCACTCATTGGTGTATGGAACATGAA
Source organism: uncultured Clostridia bacterium (assembly GCA_944386655.1). Lineage (GTDB taxonomy): Bacteria > Bacillota > Clostridia > TANB77 > CAG-508 > UMGS1663. The sequence continues at coordinate 7,689 of CALXBX010000039.1, forward strand.
TTGGTATAATATAGGATTTTTTCACGCTTTTCCCTCCTCTTTTCTAATTTTGTTTTTTATTGTTTCTATTTCCGTTCTTTTCGTTTTATATACTGTTATACTAAAATTTTCAAGCCATTACTGGAAGCTTTCTAATGCTCTTTGTGCTGCCTGCATCTCTGCTGCTTTTTTACTTTTTCCTATTCCTATAGCAAGTTTCTTTCCATTACAACTTACTTCTGCTGTAAAAGTTTTATCGTGGTCAGGACCTTCTTCTTTTAAGATAGTGTAAGTAATATGTACTTCGCCATTTTTTTGTAACTTTTCTTGTAATACGGTTTTATAATCTTTTTCTCCTACATGTTTTGTTGCTTGTTTTGCCGCTTCTTCTAAATTCTCTATAATAAATTTTTCTGCTACTTCTAATCCTGCATCAAAATAAAGTGCTGCAATTACTGCTTCTACACTATCTGCCATAATGGCTGTTCTCATATTTCCATGAGAATTTTTTTCACTTTTTCCTACATACAAGAAATCACTAAAATTATGCTTTTTGGCTATTTGGTATAGACTTTCTTCACATACAATATCAGCTCTAACTTTAGTCATTTCTCCTTCTGTCAATTTTGGAAAATGGGTATACAAATATTTGCTAGATACAAACTCTAAAATACTATCTCCTAAAAACTCTAACTTTTCATTACTCTCTACATGGTTCTCATAAGCATAAGATTTATGCACTAATGCTTGTTTTAATAATTCTTTATCTTGAAAATAATGACCAATACTTTTTTCTAACATTTCTAATTCCATATCAAACGACCACTCCTTTTATTCCTCTATATTATACAACAATTATATAAAAAAAGAAAGGTATTACCCTTTCATTTTCTAGTTTTTTCTTATGCTACATGGTCTTTAATGTAATCTACTACATCTCCTACTGTAACAATTTTTTCTGCATCACTATCAGGAATTTCTGTATCGAATTCTTCCTCTAAAGCCATAATTAATTCTACTATATCAAGAGAATCAGCTCCTAAATCATCTATAAAAGATGCTTCCATTGTAACAGAGGTATCTGTTACTCCTAATTGTCCTACTATAATTTCTTTTACTTTTTCAAAAATTTCTTCTTGTGTCATCCTTATTACACCTCCTCTCACATTTTCTAATACTTTTCCTTAACAATAATACATGTTTCTATAAATGTCAAGTTTTTCTTATTTTATTTTTCAAATTCTTCTATCATCTTTTCTACTGCTTTATTTTTTACAAATTGCTCTGCTTGTTTGATAGTAAATTCAAATAATTTTTCATCACTACTACCATGTGCTTTCACTACTGGTTTCTTTACACCTAAGAACAATGCTCCTCCGTATTCTTTGTAATCCATTGCTTTTTTTAGTCCATTTATCGCTGGCAAAGATGGTATAGCTCCTAGCATAGTAAAGATATTTTTCTTGATATTATCTGTTAGCGTTGTTTTTACAAGTTTTCCAATTCCTTCTACTGTCTTTAGGAATACATTTCCTGTATAGCCATCTGCAACTAAAATGTCTAATTTACCGGAAAAGGCATCTCTTCCTTCTACATTTCCTACAAAATTTATATTTAATTCTTCCGACTTTTCTTTTAATAATTGGTAAGATTCCCTTACTAGTTCATTTCCTTTTGTCTCTTCTGTTCCAATATTTAGAAGCCCAACAGTAGGATGCTCTATTCCAAAGGTATTTCGATTATAGATAGTTGCCATTTGTGCAAATTGTAGTAAATTGATTGGTTTACAATTTGTATTAGAACCACAATCAATTAGCATTAGTCTACTTTTATAAGAAGGTAAAATACCTGCTAGTGCTGGTCTATCTATCCCTTTAATTCTTCCTACTAATAGAGTAGCACCGGTTAATAAGGCTCCAGAATTTCCTGCCGAGATAAACACATCTCCTTTTCCCTCTTTTAAAAGATGAAACCCTACTACCATAGAAGAATCTTTTTTATGTTTAATTGCCTGTGTTGGCACTTCGCACATTTCTATGGTTTCTGATGCATGATATATCTTTAATCTTGGAGATATTTCTGCTATATCTTTTTTTCCATAAAATTGTTCTATCTTTTGCTTTATTACTTTTTCGTCCCCTACAAGCCAGACTTCTGCTTCTATTTGTTCAATTGCTTTTACTGCACCCTTAATATTGGCATCTGGTGCGTTATCTCCTCCCATGGCATCTAATAGTATAATCATTTCTTTTTGCTCTCCTTTTTCCCTTTTATTCATATATATTGTTATTTTCCTATTTTATAACTTATATTTAGGCTTGTCAATCGAACATTGTAATTTTATTATTTATTTTCTCGTATTTCAAGTGTAATGACCATTTAGTCAAAAATAAACTTAAAGAGTTGCAACTTAAAGAACGTCCCTTAATTGCATGCCCTACATACAGAAAAAATGAACTTTAAGGAACATCCCTAAAGTTCATCCTATACTTAAGCAAGTTCAACAACTGCTCCAGCTTCTGTAAATTTAGCTTTTAATTCTTCAGCTTCTTCTTTATTTACATTTTCTTTTACTGTTTTTGGAGCTCCGTCTACTAATTCTTTTGCTTCTTTTAATCCTAATCCTGTAGCATCTCTTACTACCTTGATTACTTGGATTTTATTTGCTCCTGCTTCTTTTAATACAACATTGAAAGATGTTTTTTCTTCTGCTGCAGCTACTCCTGCTGCTCCAGCTGCTGGTGCAGCAGCTGCTACTGCAGATACTCCATATTTTTCTTCTATAGCTTTTACTAAATCAGCTAATTCAACTACTGTTAAAGCGTCGATTTCTTCTAATAATTTTTCTATTTTTTCCATTTTAAAATCCTCCTAATTTTTATTTTTTGTGTATTTATACACTATTTCTAGTGATTTAAGTTCACTACTCTATTTTCTCTATTTCGAATTATTCAGCTGGTGTTGCTTCAGCATCAAGTTTTGCTTCTTCTGCTGGTGCTGTTTCTTCAGTAGCTACTGCTACTGTAACTTTTTCACCTGCTTCTTCTTTTTGTTTTCTTACCTCATTAAGTGCAACTGCAACTTTTGAAATATTTCCAAGTAATGCTCCAGCAAGCATAGATAGTAATGTTTCTCTTGATGGTAATTTTGCAAGTGTAATGATTTCTTCTGTTGTCATTACTTTTCCAT
>CALXBX010000040.1 GCA_944386655.1 uncultured Clostridia bacterium
AGGCTTTTTTTAAAAAAGTACAAACGCTTAAATGCTTGATAATACTGGATTGCGAAAAGTATATAGAAAATAATCTTTAAAAACTTTAATTTTCTAAGAAAAAATTTTTTCATTCGTTAGTACTGAATTTTACATAATATGGTTGCAAATTATGTAATTATGTGGTAAAATATATGTTAGGTGAAATCTTTTTCTTGGAAAGGGGAAAAATATGGAAGATAAAAATAAAGAAATACAAATGTTATTAAAAGTATTACAAGAAAAACAAGAGAATCTAGAAAATCAACAAGAAGAAGTCAATAATCAATTAGACAAAATAACAACTACATATAAATACAATGCACAAGCATTACAGGAATCAAAGGAGTATAAAGGATATCAGCAAGATTTAGAAAAAATATCTAAAGAATTGCAAGAAACTAAAGAAGAATATACTATTGTTCAAGAGTATAATGACTCTAAAAGTAATTTAGAAAATGAAAAAGTACAATTAAGTAGTAGAAAACAAAAATTGTATGAAGAAAAAAAGCAAAGTGAAGAAGCGTTAAAAAAGATACAAGGAAAATATATATTAAAAGAGGGAAATTACGAAAAAACAGTTGAAGAAACAGAAATAGAAAATGATTTATTTAATATAAATAAAGAAATTAGTGTTGTAGAGGAAGAATTAGGAAAAGGTAGCCAGCAAATAGATAAGTACAATGATTATATTAATCAAAAAATGCAAAAATATCATATTGCGGAAAAGGTTGAACAAGCAGCAAGAGAGGAAGCAGAAAAAGAAGAGGCAGAAAGAAAAGCAAGAGAGCAAGCAGAGAAAGAAGAAGCGGAAAGAAAAGCAAGAGAGCAAGCAGAGAAAGAAGAGGCAGAAAGAAAAGCAAGAGAGCAAGCAGAGAAAGAAGAAGCAGAGAAAAAAGCAAAAGAACAAGCAGAACAAAAGGAGCCAGAAACTAAAGTTTCACCAACCGACGAAGTACAGCCAGAAAGTAAAGAAACACCAGTGGCAAAAACAGAATCAAAAGGTAAAGTAGCATTAAAAACACCAGAAGTAAATAATGAGAAAAAAGCAATACAAACAAATAATATTTCTAATGATTCTATTAGGATTTTATATAGTGCAAAACAAGATAAATATCTAATTAAAAATGTAAATACAGAAGAGGAATGGCATGTTAATAGAAAGGATTTACGTTTTGATAAAGAAAGACTAGCTGAAAAAGCTGGAAAAACTCTTGAAGATTTAAAGAATGTAGATATTAATGTTCTAGAAGTATTAAGAATGTATGACAGACAATTTGGAACAAATAAAGCAAACGAATATTATAAAATGATGACAGAAATAGGAAAATCTCCAAAAGATAGAGAAAATGAAATGGAAGAAAGCCAAATTGATATAGAATACAACTTAAAAGGGTTATTTGACAAAAACAAGAAAAGCAAACAACCTAAAATAGATGTAACAGATAGAACAGAATTGTTAAGTATAGCAAATAATGCCAAGAAAAAAGGTATTGCTACTGTTAAGAAAGGATTTAAAGTATCTGCTTTCGAAATGAGAGATAACATACTAAGAAAAATAAAAGCCATTCCATTACCAGGAAGCAAAAAAGTGGAAAGACTTTCTGATGGTAAAGAAAAACATAAAGCAAATAGCTTAGACGATAGAGTAAATGCAGATTACTGGAAATCAATAGACCCAAAAGATTATAAAAAAGCATTAAGAAGCAGTCAAAAAGGCGAAAAAATGGAACAATACAAACAAACTGTTGATCATAAAGAAGCAATGAAAAGAGCAGATGAAGCAGCAAAAGCAAAAATAAAGGATAATGAAGCTGGAAGAGAAGAAAAATAAGAAAAACCATTGACATAACTAACAAAAAATGATACAATAATTACCGTTAATGTAAATTGCTGGAATAGGCAATAACATTGACGGTATATTTTATTTTAGGAGGTGAAATTTAAGTGCCAACCATTAATCAATTAGTAAGAAAAGGAAGACATACTGCAACTACAAAATCTACAGCACCAGCTTTACAACATGGATACAATTCTATGAAAAAAAGACAAACTAATAGAAGATCTCCACAAAAAAGAGGTGTATGTACCGTAGTAAAAACAGTAACACCAAAGAAACCAAACTCAGCATTAAGAAAAGTTGCCAGAGTTAGACTTTCTAACGGTTATGAAGTAACTTCTTATATTCCAGGAATTGGACACAACTTACAAGAGCATAGTGTTGTTCTAATTAGAGGAGGAAGGGTAAAAGACCTACCAGGTGTTCGTTACCATATTATAAGAGGAACATTAGATACAGCAGGTGTAAAAGACAGAATGCAAGGAAGATCAAAATATGGAGCAAAACGTCCAAAGAAATAGGAATTTGCCCAAAGAAACTTAGTGCATATAAGAAATTACTAATTTAAGGTACTTAAATTTAGAATAGATTATACGCACTATACGGAAAAGCAAAAAGCTTTTCAGAGTACCTATTTGTTATTTTTTAATAACAAAATTATACTAAAAAGGAGGGAAGAATAGTGCCAAGAAGAGGATATGTAGCAAAAAGAGACGTTATAGCAGATCCAATGTATAATAGCAAACTTGTAACAAAGCTTGTAAACAACATTATGCTAGACGGTAAAAAAACAGTAGCTCAAAAAATAGTATATGATGCATTTGACATCATCAAAGAAAAAGAGCAAAAAGATCCACTAGAAGTATTTGAAGAAGCACTTAATAATGTAATGCCAGTTCTTGAAGTAAAAGCAAGAAGAGTAGGTGGTGCAACTTACCAAGTACCATTAGAGATTAGACCAGAAAGAAGACAAACATTAGGATTAAGATGGTTAGTTATTTATGCTAGAAATAGACATGAAAAAACAATGGCTGAAAAATTAGCAAACGAAATCCTAGATGCCAGAGCAGGAAATGGTGGAGCTTTCAAGAAGAAAGAAGATATGCATAGAATGGCAGAAGCAAATAAAGCATTTGCTCATTATAAATGGTAAAATAAAAAGGTATTGTTTTGCAATAATACCTTTTATCCATAAAAAATCGTAAGAGTAAGCTTATGAGGGGAGGAAAAAGAAAAAATGGCAGGAAGAGAGTTTCCTTTAGAGAGAACAAGAAATATAGGAATTATGGCTCACATAGATGCAGGAAAAACCACTACTACAGAGAGAATTTTATTCTATACTGGTAGAACTCATAAAATAGGAGAAGTTCATGAAGGAGAAGCTACCATGGACTGGATGGTACAAGAGCAAGAAAGAGGAATTACTATTACATCTGCAGCTACTACTTGTCAATGGTTAAATCATAGAATTAACATTATTGATACACCAGGTCACGTAGACTTCACTGTAGAGGTAGAAAGATCTCTTAGAGTACTAGATGGTGCAGTGCTTGTACTTGCAGCAAAAGGTGGAGTACAACCACAATCTGAAACTGTTTGGAGACAAGCAGATAAATACAAAGTACCAAGAATGGCATATGTTAATAAAATGGATATTACAGGTGCCGATTTCTACGCATGTGTTGAGCAAATGAAAGAAAGATTACATGCTAACGCAGTTCCAGTACAATTACCAATTGGTTCAGAAGATAACTTCAAAGGAATTGTAGACTTAATTAAAATGAAAGCATTTATTCATAAAGATGATTTAGGAAAAGAAATTGAAGAATGCGAAATTCCAGAAGATATGAAAGCAGATGCAGAAAAATACAGAGCATCTATGGTAGAAGCTGCAGCAGAGCAAGATGACGAATTAATGATGAAATACCTAGAGGGAGAAGAATTAACAGAGGAAGAAATCAATAAAGGTTTAAGAAAAGGAACTATAGAAAATACAATCGTTCCTGTAACTTGTGGTTCTTCTTACAAAAATAAAGGTGTGCAAGAATTATTAAATGCAATCGTATACTATATGCCATCACCAATAGATATTCCACATATCAAAGGTGTTGACCCACAAGGTAACGAAGTAGAAAGAAAAACAGACGATAATGAGCCTTTCGCAGCATTAGCATTTAAAATTGCAACAGACCCATTCGTTGGAAAATTATGTTTCTTCAGAGTATATTCTGGAACATTAGATGCAGGTTCTACTATTCTAAATGCTAACAAAGATAAGAAAGATAGAATCGGAAGAATATTACTTATGCATGCAAACCATACACAAGATATTGAGAAAGTATATGCTGGAGATATTGCAGCAGCAGTAGGATTAAAAGAAGTATCTACAGGAGATACACTTTGTGATCCAGCACATCCAGTTATCTTAGAATCTATGGAATTCCCAGAGCCAGTTATTGATATTGCTATTGAGCCAAAAGATAAAGCAAATAGCGAAAAAATGGGAATTGCCCTTGCAAAATTAGCAGAAGAAGATCCAACTTTCAAAACATGGACAGACCATGAAACAGGTCAAACGATTATTGCAGGTATGGGTGAGCTACACTTAGACATTATCGTAGACAGATTAAAAAGAGAATTTAAGGTAGAATGTAGTGTAGGTAAACCACAAGTTTCTTATAAAGAAACAATTAGAAATAAAGTAAAAGTAGAAGGAAAATTCATTCGTCAATCTGGTGGACGTGGACAATATGGTGATGTATGGCTAGAACTAGAACCATTAGAACCAGGTAAAGGTATAGAATTTGAGAGCAAAATCGTTGGTGGTGTTGTTCCAAAAGAATATATCAAACCAATTGAAGAAGGAGTTAGAGAAGCAGCTGAAAGTGGTATACTTGCTGGATATCCAGTAATAGACTTTAAAGCAACTCTAGTAGATGGTTCTTACCATGAGGTAGACTCATCAGAAATGGCCTTCAAAATTGCTGCATCTATGGCATTTAAAGAAGGATGTAAACAAGCTAAATCTGTTTTACTAGAACCTATCATGAAAGTTGAAATAACAGTTCCAGAAGAATACATGGGAGATGTTATTGGAGACGTAAATGCTAGACGTGGTAGAATGGAAGGAATGGAAGCTAAGAATGGAAGCCAAGAAATAAGAGCATTTATTCCATTATCAGAAATGTTTGGATATGCTACAGACTTACGTTCAAAAACACAAGGTAGAGGAACATATTCAATGGAACCATCACATTATGAGGAAGTTCCAAAATCAGTATTAGAAACAATTGTAGCCGCAAGAGGTAAAAAACAAGACTAATACAAATAAAATTTTCTTCTGCCAGTTACTATAATATTTTTTTAAAATTAAAATCTAATTTTATTAACACTTGCATTTTACATCATTTTTAACAAAAATGCAAGAGTTTATTTTTAAAATCTAGTCTTTTTTAGCACGACTAGCTACTATATTATCCAATATAGATTTTGGAACTTCTTCATAATGAGATGGTTCCATTGAATATGTTCCTCTACCTTGTGTTTTTGAACGTAAGTCTGTTGCATATCCAAACATTTCAGATAATGGAAT
>CALXBX010000041.1 GCA_944386655.1 uncultured Clostridia bacterium
ATAAACAAAAAAATAAATCTTGAGCCTGCCTCCGCCGCGAGCGGAACTCAAGATTATACATATGGTGAAATATTCGCTAATAAAATAAAGCTATTTTTTAGTGAAATATTCAAAAATTATTGACAGTGTGTGTTCCAGAAATTCCGGAAAGTGTAAATAGTATGTATGCTACATTTAGAGCCGCATTTAGAGGTGAAAATACAGATGAAGATATTATAAAAGTAAAAATTTTATCGAATAATGTTTCAAACATGGAAGATTGTTTTACACTAACTCAAAAAAGAGTAGAAATAAGTATTAATAACAATACAACTACTTATAATACAGTTAATTCACAAATTGACAATTGGAATAGTTTAAATGTATATAATAATGTCTATTTAGAAGGAGAAAAAATAATAGACATTGCTTGTTGGGGAGATAGTTTAACTGGAGGTACTGGAGGAAATGGTACATCATATGTAAGTATTTTGAAGGAAAATTTTGTTGGAAGATTAGTAAATCCAATCCAGATGGGAATAGGTGGAGAAAAAGCTAATGCAATTGCGATGAGACAGGGAGGACTAAAGACATATGTTGAATCCTTTACAATTCCGAATGACACTATTCCAGTAGAAATAGTACTAAAAGATGAATATGGAAATCTTGTTGATACTTTAGCAATTGAAGAAACTACCTCTCTTAATCCTTGCTATATTGAAGGCATTAAGGGAAGCATTTATAATTCAAATGGAACAATATATTTTAAAAGAAGTACATCTGGTCAAGAAAAAACTATAGAGAATAATTCTCAAATAATTACAAATTCAATGGTTAAATATAGCAAAAATGCAGAAGTAAATATTATTTGGTCAGGTCAAAATGATTCTGGTTCAGATTTTGATATTCAACAAATTATAAATATACAAAAAAAGATGATAGAATATTCAGGTAATGACAATTATATAATAATAGGCTTATTATATGCAGGAGATGAAGTGAATAATGCTATGGAGGCTGAATATGGAGAGCACTTTTTAGATGTAAGACAAGCACTAAGTGCAGACGGAAGTAATACAGTATCAACAGATTATAAATCAGATGCTGTACATCTAAATGCTGATGGATATACCATAGTAGCAGAGCAAGCATATAATAAATTAATTTCTTTAGGATATATAGAAGAATAATGCCTAAAAATTATGGAAATAAGTAACCAGCAGAAAAGGAAAAATATAAAACAAGAAAAAGCAAAAAAGGATATAATCCTCCTCGTAAGAATAGAAAACGGGGAGGATAAATTAATGGAAGAACAAAAGAGTAAGCAAAGGCAAAACGGAATTACACTGATAGCATTAGTAGTAACTATTATTGTGCTAATTATTTTAGCAGGAGTGAGTGTCAATATGCTTGTAGGGGAAAATGGAATTATTACCAAAGCACAAGAAGCAAAAGAAGATACGGAACAAGCACAGCAAGAAGAACTACAAGGCTTATCTGGTTTAGAAACAGCTATAGAAGAAGCACTAGGCAATGTATACAATGAAGAAAAAGGAGTAAATAAACCAAAATTAGCACAGGGAATGACACCGATTAAATTCACAGATCCAACCGAAAGTGAAAAAGGAACAGTTGTAACAACAACCAGTGATGATGCAGGGTGGTATGATTATGAATCAAAGAAGTGGGCAAACGCACAAACAGAAGATGGAAGTATGTGGGTATGGATACCAAGATTTGCCTACAGAGTAAACAGTAGTACTCAAACTTTTGATGTAGTATTTTTAGTAGGAACTACAGACCAATATTATGATGAAAACGGCGTATTGCAAACAGCAAAAAGATGCACAAACGAAAACGAAGTAGTAGATACTACAACGGGATTTACCGTACACCCAGCTTTTACAGATGAAACAGCAATAAATTATAGAAATGGCGGATGGGATAAAGAAATAACAGGAATATGGGTAGCAAAATTTGAAGCAGGGTATGCCAGTGGAAACAACACTGCAACTCCAGTAGCAAGTAGTGTGAACTATACACATACAAGCGTATGGGTAGCAAGTATAGAATTACATGGAGATACCACAACAGGAGATGGAAATGGGGATGCAAGAAACTGGTTAGATGGCATTTATGGAAGCACCACAACAGCTATCAAATATCCAGTATTTCAGCCAACTACTTATAGCATGAATTATATTAATCATAACGATGCCTATAATATTGCAAAAGTATTAAATGAAAATGAAAATCCTTATGGCTTTAATAGAGCAGCGGATAGCCATTTAATGAAAAATAGTGAATGGGGAGCAGTAGCTTATCTATCCAAGAGTCAATATGGATTAGGAGCAACGGATATAACTGTAAATAATATTACTCTAAATAATTCTACAGAGAGTGTATATGGAATAACAGGATGTACCAGCAATAGTACTACATCAGGACAAAGAACAACAACCATAGAAACCATAAATGGAACCACAGGAAATACAGCAAGTGGAGGCGTGTATACATGGGATCAAAAAACAGGAACCACAGCAAGTTGTACGGGAACAATTTATGGAATTTATGATTTAAGTGGAGGATTATGGGAGAGAACCACAGGCTATGTAGCAAATCAAAATAGTAATCTAAGTACACAGGGAAAGAGTGTAGCTTATGATGGAAGTACTTTAAGAACAATTAGTACAAAATATACCACTGTATATCCACATAATAGTACAACAGATAGTACTAATATAACGGATACAACAGAACACTTAAATACAGCAAGTACGAATAACTGGTTAGCCAACACATTAATCTATGGAGACGCCATCCGTGAGACATCTACACAAGAAACTGGCAGTTACTCATGGTATAGTGACGGCTCTGGCTTCCCTGGGCTTTACTATCCGTTCAGTTTCCGTGGAGGCAATTACAATCATGGCTCGAAAGCTGGTTTGTTCTTTTTCGGTCGTCATAGTGGTGGAAGCCATTACAGTAGTGGCTTCCGTGCGGTCGTGGTCGTATCGTAAATTATGGAAATAAGTAACCACTAGAAAGCAAAATAAATAAAGTAAAAAGAAACAAGAAAACGATATAATCCTTCTCGTAAAAATAAAGCGAGGAGGAATTTTAAATGCAAAAACAAAAGAATAAGGAAACAGGGATTACTTTAATAGCCTTGGTGGTAACCATCATTGTGCTAATTATACTAGCTGGTGTTAGTATTAATATGCTGGTAGGTGAAAATGGTATTATCACAAAAGCACAAGAAGCAAAAGGAGATACGGAACAAGCACAGCAAGAAGAACTACAAGGCTTATCTGGTTTAGAAACAGCTATAGAAGAAGCATTAGGCAATGTATATAATGAAGAAAAAGGAGTCAACAAGCCAAAGTTGGCACAAGGTATGACACCCATTAAATTTACAGACCCAACAGAAAGTGAAAAAGGAACTGTAGTAACAACAAACAGTGAAGACGCAGAATGGTATAATTATGATGAGAAAAAGTGGGCAAATGCTAGGACAGAAGATGGAAGTATGTGGGTATGGATACCAAGGTTTGCCTACAGAGTAAATAATAGTACCCAAACTTTTGATGTGGTATTTTTAGTAGGAACCACAGATACGTATTATGACGAAAATGGAGAGTTACAAACAGCAAAAAGATGCACAAGTGAAGACGAACTAGTAGATACTACAACAGGATTTACAGTACATCCAGCCTTTACAAATGAAACAGCAATTAATTACAGAAATGGAGGCTGGGATAAAGAAATAACAGGAATCTGGGTAGCTAAATTTGAGGCAGGTTACGCTAGTGGAAATAACGATGCAGAAGTAGTAGCAAGTAGTGTGAATTATACACAAGATACTGCTTATGTACCAGCTGTAGAATCAGGGACAACAACTGGTCACTATCCAGCAAGAAACTGGTTAGATAAAGAATATGGAAGTACTACAACTACCATCAAATATCCAGTATTCCGACCATTAACTTATTCTATGAATTATATTGATCACAACGATGCGTATAATATTGCTAAAGTATTAAATACCAATGGAAATCCATATGGCTTTAACGGAGCAGCAGATAGCCATTTAATGAAAAATAGCGAATGGGGAGCGGTAGCTTACTTATCTAAGAGTGAATATGGATTAGGTTCAACCGACATAACGGTAAATAATATTAGCTTAAATAACTCTACAGAAAGTGTATATGCCGTAACAGGATGTACCAGCAATACTACATCAGAAACAACAAGAGAAACAACTATAGAAACAATAAAAGGTACTGCAGGAAATACAGATAGCGGAGGAGTATATACATGGGACCAATTAAATGGAACTAGAACAAGTTGTACAGGAACTATTTATGGAATTTATGACCTAAGTGGAGGATTATGGGAAAGGACAACAGGATATGTAGCAAATGAAAATGAAAATTTAAGTAATTATGGAAAAAGTATTGCCTACGATGGAAATAATCTAAAAATAACCAGTACTAAATATACTACGGTATATCCACACAATGCAGACACAGATAAAGAAGGAATTAATGATAGCACAAATGCAAGTAATAATAATTGGAGCGCAAATTCATTAATTTATGGCGATGGCATAAGAGAAACTTCTACAAGTGGAACTGCTAGCAATTCATGGTATGGTGACACCTCATATTTTCCAGGACTTAGCAATCCTTTCCTTGTTCGTGGAGGTGGATATTACAATAGAGAAAGTACAGGAGTATTTGCTTTTGTTCGTAGTGATGGAATTAGTCATTATGGTAATGGTTTCCGTGCGGTTGTAATTGTGCCATAAATGTTCATTTTAGTCAGTTATTTTGGCGTAAATGTCCCATTTGCCCCAAACTAAGTGGGACACAAAAAGAATAAAACCAAAAATTATGGAAATAAGTTACCACTAGAAAGCAAAATAAAAAGGTAATAAAAAATAAAAAAAATATATAATCCTCCTAGTAAGAAAAAACAAGGAGGAATTTTAGAATGCAAAAACAAAAGAATAAAGAAACAGGAATTACCTTAATAGCACTTGTCGTAAGTATCATCGTTCTAATTATTCTAGCTGGCGTATCCATGGCTATGCTAGTTGGAGAAAACGGAATTATTACACAGGCACAGAGGGCAAAAGAAAATACAGAACTTGCAGAAACACAAGAAAAAGAAGATATGGAAAAACTAGAAGATGAAATGAATGCGGCTATAACAGGAATAAAAGTAGAACAAGTAACAGATGAAAATCCGGGGATATTAGAAGGAACAGGAACAGAAACAGATCCTTATACTATAAATAGTATAGAAGATTTAGTAGTGTTTGCAAATAATGTTACAAGTGGAACAACATATGAAGGGCAAACAGTAAAATTGGGATTAAACTTAGACTTTAATTCAAATAAGTCATATGCAAATCCCTTAAGAACAGATTATGGAAAGTATGGATATAATGGAACATTAAAACAAGCACTAACGTCAGGAACGGGCTTTCAACCAATAGGCGAACTATCACAAACTGGAACAAACTATTTCTATGGAACTTTTGATGGAAATAATAAAGCAATTTGTTCATTATATATAAATATAGATAGTGATAAAGATTTGAATGTAGGATTTTTTTCAAAATGCTATGGTGTTGTTAAAAATTTGGGATTAGTAAATTCAGATGTAACTGTAGTAACTAAGAATGGAGTTCCTACAAATGTTGGAATTTTAAGTGGCGCACGGTAGCACTACTACTAAATGTTATACTACGGGCAAATTAAAAGTGACAGGAAGTTCTTGGACATATGTCGGCGGATTATGTGGAGGCGCTAGTTCACAATCAGAACTTGAGGATTGTTATAATTTGGCTAATATAGAATGTAAAAATACTTACACAGGGCAAGATTATATGGCTGATATTGGCTGTGGAGGAATAGTAGGAAGATTTGCAGGAACCAGTATAAATAAATGTTTTAATAAAGGCAACATAATTGTTGATGGCGAAACCAATGTGGTAAATGGAGCAGGTATTTGTGGAACGAATATAGGCGATGAAAGTAGTATAAAAAATTGTTATAATGGTGGAAAAATGGAAGCAATAGGGCAGGGAACTAGAACGAAAGCATTAGCAGGAATTGTTGCTAGATCATATTCAGCTAATATAGCATATTGCTATAATTTTGGTGAGCTTGTAGGAAATGCAGAGAATTTGAATATTGGAGGAATTGTAGCAATTCAAACTAAAATTCTTGAAATGAGAAATGTATTTAATATAGGAAAAATTGAAATAAAAGAAAGAAATGTAAATGCCTTAGGAGGAATAATTGCGGTAATTAGCGAAGAAGATGCCAATGTTAATATTTATAATGCTTATAATATAGGAAAAATTAATGCACAAAATCTTGATACTAATCAGATAGGAAGTATAGCTGGTACTAATTGGTTGAGTTTAATAAAATTTGATAATTGCTATTATTTAATAGGAACTTACGATACAGGTGTAGGCGGAAGTGGAAGTGGAACAACTACAGGAGTTACAGAAGTAAATAGTATTAATAAAAGTGTGTTAGATGTAGTAAATGAAGAAAATGCTTTTAAATCAGATACTAACAATATAAATAACGGCTATCCGTTACTTGATTGGCAATAAAAGTTGTAATCCTCCTTGTAAGAGCAAGGAGGATAAAAAATTTAGGGTCTATCCTCAGGCTCTGCAACGTCTTCATCTGTAACACAATCAAATTCATATTCATAGGTGATGGTATTTTGTGTTTTCTCGCCATTTTCTTCAATGGTTTCTATTACTTTTACTGGTAAACCACTATCTTTTTCTATATAAATTTTCAAGTCTTTTGAGTCCTCATCATAAATATAATTAGGATTGTACATAGTAGAGATTTCGTAGCATTCTTTTCCATCCATTTCTACCGTATGAATATTAGAGAAAATAACTGCTGGAGAAAAAGCAAGTCCTAAAGTGTAATTGGCAATTGTTGTATAAGAGGATGTCATATCTTCTTTCAAAACACTACTTCTAACTGGAGCCTCTTCCTCATATACATTTTTGGTTTTCTCACCATTTTGTTCTATATATAGAACTCTTTTTTCTGGGTAGATAAATTGCATTAATTTGAAAGTATTGCCATCTATGTTAGTTCTTTCCATAACTAACTTATCTACATCATCTTTAATATATCTTTCTATATGGGATTGATAGCCCGTTTGATGAACTTCCATTTTGATATGAATATTCTGTTTTGTATCTTCTAAGTTAGATACTTTAGTAGATAATTCTGTAAATAGCATCGCTTTCGGTATAGTTATTACAAGAAATACTAAAAAGATAACAAGAAGAATAATTAAAATCTTTTTCCACAATTTCATTTTTTTCTTTTCCATATAAACTCCCCCTTTTGCTTTTGTTTCTCCGTATAAAGATACCTTTATTATACCATATTTCTCCATAATTGGCAATTTTATGACAACTGCAAAGTTATATGTTTTTTTGTGTAAAAGATTGTACTAAGAAAAAAACAATAGTATAATAAAATATATCATTTAGTAGAATGGCAAGCTGTAATTGCTGTGGCTCTTTCTGACAGAGAACTAAGCGATAAGGAGAAGGAAGCGGCAAGGGAAAAATTAGATTTTGCTCGTAAAATGATGAAAAATTAAGAAAATCGTATGGAATGAGATGCCCTTTATTGGCGTCTTATTCCATCAATAAAGGGAGAAAAAAATGAAAATAAAACAATTAGATAATTGCAAAATTTGCCCTCATGAATGTATGGCAAAAAGAAATGAAGGGCAAATAGGAAAATGTGGTTGTAATGATAAAATAAAGGTGGCGTTAGTTTCACTTCACTATTATGAGGAACCTTGTATTAGTGGAAAAGAAGGCTCCGGCACTATATTTTTCTCTAACTGTAATATGCACTGCCTATTTTGTCAAAATTATGAAATTAGCCAGCTAGGTAAGGGAAAAGAGATGACAATACAAAGCTTAGCAGAGGCAATGCTAGAGCAACAAAGAAAGGGTGCAAACAACATTAATTTAGTAACACCTACTACCTATGCCTATTCTATTAAAGAAGCCATTATCCTAGCAAAAAGAAAAGGACTTACCATTCCTATTATTTATAATTCTAATGGATATGAAAAAGTAGAAACATTAAAAGATTTGGAAGGCTATATTGATGTATATTTGCCAGACTTAAAATATTATACAGAGGAACTTTCTAAAAAATATTCCGGTATCACAAACTATTTTTCTACTGCTACAAAAGCAATACAAGAAATGTATAGGCAAGTAGGGACAGCTAAGTTTGATGAAAGAGGGATTATTCAAAAGGGAATTATTGTGAGACATTTGGTATTGCCAAATCATTTGCAAAATAGTAAACATATTTTAAAATGGATAAAAGAGAATATGCAAGAAGATATTTACGTAAGTGTGATGGCACAATATTTTCCTACCTATAAGGCAAAGGAAGATGCTTTATTGAATAGAAAATTAACAAAAAAAGAATATAAGCAGATAGAAGAATATTTTTATTTGCTAGATATACCTAATGGTTATATACAGGAATTAGGAGAGCATGAAGAAGAATATGTGCCAGATTTTTAGAAAATACTAGTAATATTTTAAAGTAATGTGATATAATAAATTACAGAAAGGTTGTGATGATATGCAAAGAGAAATTACAATAAATGAATTTGAAAATACAATAAATGCAGTAGACAAAATTGACGAGCCAATTGTTATCAAAAGAAATAATAAGGAAGATTTAGTAGTAATTAGTTTAGAACAATATAAAAAAAATTTATTTTTTACAGAAATCAATAGTAAGATAGAAAAAGGTGAAGAAGATTTGAAAAATGGAAGAGTACACAGTGCTAAAAGTGTATTTAAGGAGTTACGTAAAAAATATGGATACTAGTAATTATGAAGTTATCCTTACGGATAATGCAAAAGAAGAACTACAAAAAATTTATGATTATATTGCCAATCATATGAAAAATATATCTTCTGTATATGAGATGATGGAACAACTTGAACAAAAAATTTTAAGGCTAGAACAATTTCCATATTCTTGTCCAGAGGTAAAGATTAAACCTAAAAATTTAGTTTATAGAAAATTGTTAGTGAATGGCAAATACGTAGCATTATATAAAATTGACGAACAATATAAAAGAGTAAATATTATTCACATTTATTATACAAAACAAGATTATTTAGCGTAGAGTCAAAAAGAGAAACCCTAGGCAATTTCAAATTACCTAGGGTTTCTCTTTCTACTATGTCTATTATGCAATTACGTCAAACTTAATTCTGTCAAGATGCTGGTAATCTATAAGCTTGATGTCCTTTAATTCTCTGGAATTATCAAACTCATAGAAATCCTTTATGTCGGGATTTAACCAAAGCTTAGGTGCAGGTAGGGCGTCGTTTCTACGAGATAGCTGTTCTTTAATGCCGTCTATGTGCTTTTCATAGATATGCACATCTACCATTTCATAGTGCATAACACCGGGCTTTAAACCTGTAACATGGGCAAGCATACAAGTAAGAGCAGCATACTGAACAATGTTGAAAGGAACACCTACAGCAGTATCGCAAGAACGTTGCTCTACGAAAGAGTAAAGTTTCCCATCCAGTACCATCCATGTAGAATTCCATACACAAGAAGGTAAAACCGCGGTTGGTATTTCACAATCTTGCCATAGAGAAATGATGTTACGCCTGCTTTCCGGTTCTTCTTTTATTTTTCGGATGCATTCATTCATAAGGTTATATTTTTTTACAATATAACCATAAGCAGAACCAATGGTACCAGCCCATTCTTTTCCAAAAAATTTTTCAGAACCAGTATCTGGATTACGATAGATGCCATCTTCACTTACTTCCCACTTGTCCCAAATATGAACACCTCTGTCGCGAAGCCATTGCACGCGATTGCTTTGTGCCTGATAGAACCATAAAATTTCTAAAATGGCACTTTTAAAAGCAACAGATTTCGTGGTAAGAATAGGAAACTCTTTGGATAAGTCAAAATCCCAAACGTTTCCTGGTATTCTATAGGTAATACCATTTCTTGCTTGTGTCTTAACCCCTTGTGATAAGATTCTATCACATAGGTCTAGATACATGTTATCGAATTGAGACATAGAAAAACTCCTTTCTGTTGATTAACAACTGAAACGAAAATGATAAATTGTGACAAACAAAATATAACATACTAAGTTACATAAGTCAACAAAATTTTTTAGACTATGTTGTCAAAATTAGAAAGAAAATATCCTTTACAAAGGAAAAAAGCTATGCTATTATGAAAAAAACAATAAAAGGAGAGAAAAGCTATGCTTAGTATTATTGTTGCGGTAGCAAATCAGAATGTAATTGGAAAAGATAATCAGTTAATTTGGCATTTGCCAGAAGACTTAAAAAGATTTAAAAAATTAACAATAGGACATACAATTATTATGGGGAGAAAAACATTTGAATCTTTAGGAAGAGTACTTCCTAATCGTAAACATGTTATTTTATGCAATGATGCAGAATTACACATAGAAGATGAAAATGTAGAAGTACTAGAGGATATCTCCTTATTAAAGCCATATATAGAATCAGAAGAAGAAAATTTTGTAATAGGGGGAGCAACCATTTATTCTTTGTTAATGCCATATACAGAAAAAATGTATATTACGCATATTGCACAAGATTTTGAAGGAGATGTATTTTTCCCTGAAATTAATCCAGAAGAGTGGCAAGTAATAGAAAGACAAAAGGGATTAAAGGATGAAAAAAATCCATATGATTATGAATATGTTACTTATGTAAGAAAAGGTTAAATATTTTATAGCAACTGTTGTAGTATTTTATCAATATTGGGAAATATAAGTTTTTTCAATTCTAGCTTAAAAAATAAGGCTTACCAAAAAAAGTAAGCCCCAAAATAAAATTTATTCACTCTATCATTTATAACTCGCCAAAGAGGCGGCGACAAACACATTTATTCACTTTATCATTTATAACTCGCCAAAGAGACGGCGACAAACACATTTATCAAAACAATGGTGTTCTTTAATAGTATATACATAATATCATAGAATATGTTTCATTGTCAAGAAATTTTCTTACGAATTCCACTTTTTTTAAGCAAACCACTTGACAAAATAAAAAAAATAGTGTAAAGTATATTAGCATTACAAAAGAGGTGGTAATTATGGAAAAAAATGTGAAGGTTAGCATTCTGTGTGAAATATACGGAAAGCTTTTAACAGAGAAACAGTTAGAAGTCTTAAATGACTACTATAATAATGACCTATCTCTTTCGGAAATTGCAGAAAATAATCATATCACAAGACAAGCTGTGAGAGACATTATCAAGAAGGGAGAGAATAAACTTTTCGAACTAGAAGAAAAGCTTTTGTTTATGGAAAAGAAAATGGAACAAGAAAAATTATTACAAGATGTTTTAAATGAACTAAGCAAATTACAAGATACTTCTTCTGATAAAAAAGTAGAAAAAATCTTGGATCATGTTAGAAAAGAATTAAGTTGTTTAGTGTAAGAACAAAGGAATAGGAGGAACTGGGAATATGGCTTTTGAAGGGTTATCTTCTAAATTGCAAGACATTACAAGAAAATTAAGAGGGAAAGCAAGAATTACAGAATCAGATTTAAAAGATATGCTAAGAGAAGTAAAACTTGCCTTATTAGAAGCAGATGTGAACTATAAAGTGGTAAAAGAATTTATAGATACCATACAAACAAAGGCATTAGGGCAAGATGTTTTAAAGTCATTAACACCGGGACAACAAGTAGTAAAGATTGTAAAAGATGAACTAGTAGAACTTCTAGGAGGACAGGAAAGTAAAATTCACTTTACGCCAAATCCACCTACTATTATTATGTTGGTAGGATTGCAAGGTTCTGGTAAAACAACTACAGCTGGAAAACTAGCGAATCTCCTAAGAAAACAAGGGAAAAAACCATTATTGGTAGCTTGCGATGTTTATAGACCAGCAGCTATCAAACAATTACAAGTGGTAGGCGCACAGCTGAATATACCAGTCTATAGTAACGAAAATTCAAAAGATGTAGTACATATTGCGAAACAAGCAGTAAGCGTAGCCATTAGCAAATTAAACGATGTTGTTATTTTAGATACAGCGGGAAGATTACATATTGATGAAGAACTAATGGAAGAACTAAAAAATATAAAAGCAAATGTAAAACCACATGAAATTTTGTTAGTAGTAGATAGTATGACTGGTCAAGATGCAGTAAATGTAGCATCTAGCTTTAATGAAGCACTAGGAATTGATGGTGTGGTACTTACAAAGTTAGATGGTGATACTCGTGGTGGTGCAGCTATTTCTGTTAAAAAAGTAACAGGAAGACCAATTAAATTTGCAGCAACAGGAGAAAAACTAAGTGATATAGAAGTATTTCATCCAGAAAGAATGGCATCTCGTATTTTAGGAATGGGAGATGTACTATCCATTATTGAAAAAGCAGAAGAGGCAATAGACTTAGAAGAAGCTGAAAAACTAGAAAAACAATTAAAAAAGAAAGAATTTGACTTAGAAGATTATTTGACACAACTAAGGCAAGTGAAAAAAATGGGTTCTTTTTCCTCTATTTTAAAGATGTTGCCGGGTATGGCAAATATCAAGGATTTAAAAGTAGATGATAAAGAATTTACAAGAATAGAAGCAATGATTTGCTCTATGACAGCAGAAGAAAGAAGAAATCCACGTTTGTTAAATGCAAGTAGAAGAATTCGTATCGCAAAGGGAAGCGGAACAAGCGTACAGCAAATTAATCAGTTTATGAAATCTTTTGAAATGACACAAAAAATGATGAAGAAAATGCAAAATGAAAAAGGACTTAAAAACATGATGAAAAATTTAAATCCAAATGATTTAAAAAATATGATGAAATAGTTTTTAATTTTATACAATAGAAAAGTAATTTTCTGTTGGAAATATAATAGATTTTGAAGCAAAAGGAAGAGGTGAATGTTATGGTAAAAATCAGATTAAAAAGAGTAGGTGCAAAAAAAGCTCCATTCTATCACATTGTAGTAGCAGATTCTAGAAGCCCAAGAGATGGAAAAATCATTGAGCAAATTGGAACATATGATCCAATGACAAATCCTTCTACAATCGTAGTAGATAAAGAAAAAGTAGAAGCTTGGATCAAAAATGGTGCAAAACCAACTGATACAGTAAAAGCTTTAATTGAAAAAGCAAACTAAGTATTCTTAAAATAAAAATTAAGGTAGATGCCTAAGAAAGGAAGGATACTTAAAAATGGAAAAAATGTTAGAAACCATGGTAAAAAGCCTAGTAGAGGAAAAAGAAGATGTTACCATTACACAAACAGAGGGGAGTTCTGAAAAAGAAATAAGCTTTGTTGTAAAAGTAGCTACATCCGATATGGGAAGAGTCATTGGTAAACAAGGAAGAGTTGCAAAAGCAATTCGAACTGTTATGAAAGCAATTGCAGGCAGAGAACATAAAAAAGTTGTAATAGAATTTGTAAGTTAGAGGAAAATAGATGGAAGCATATTTAGAAATAGGACAAATCGTGAATACTTTTGGAATAAAAGGAGTGCTAAAAGTAAAACCTTTTACAGATGAAATAACACGATTTGAAGATTTAAAAAAAGTTTATATATGCGAAAAAACAGGATTAAAACAAGTAACGATAGAAAAGGTAAGTTATCATAAAGATATGGTTTTGTTAAAATGTAAAGGCATAGAAGACAAAACAGAGGCAGAAAAGTATAAAGGTCTTTACTTAAAGATTGATAGAAAAGATGCCAAAGAATTACCAGAAGATACTTATTTTATTGCTGATTTACTTGGGTTAGAAGTTTATACAGAAGAAGGACAAAACCTAGGAATAGTAGAAGATATTTTCCCAACAGGGAGCAATGATGTTTATGTGGTCAAAGACCAAGAAACAGGAAAGCAAGTACTATTACCTGCAATTAGTGAAGTCATAAAAGACATTAATCTAAAAGAAAAGAAAATAATCGTTCATTTACTAGAAGGGTTAGAAAGTTAGAAAGGAAGCAAAAACAATGCAATTTGATGTGCTTACACTTTTCCCGGAAATGTTTACTCCATTAAAACAAAGCATTTTAGGAAGAGCACAAGAAAAAGAACTCATTCAAATTCATACAGTGAATATGAGAGATTTTTCAAAAGATAAACACAAAAAAGTAGATGACACACCTTATGGTGGCGGTAATCGGTATGGTAATTAGACCAGACATTGTATATGATGCTTTTCAATCTGTGTGGGAGGAACAAGCAAAAGTTATTTTTTTATCACCACAAGGAAAAACACTTACCCAGAAAAAAGTAATTGATTTAAGTAAGGAAAAACATCTTATCTTAATTTGCGGACATTATGAAGGAATTGATGAAAGAGTCATAGAAGAAATTCAGCCAGAAGAAATTTCTATAGGAGATTATGTACTAACCGGTGGAGAATTACCAGCTATGGTATTAATAGAGAGTGTTAGCCGTTATGTAGAGGGCGTTTTAAAGGAGGGCTCTGTAGAAGAAGAATCTTTTAGCAAAAACTATTTAGAATATCCACAGTACACAAGACCAGAAATTTTTAGAGGAAGAAAAGTACCAGAAGTGCTTTTATCAGGACATCATGAAAATATTCGCAAATGGAGAGAAGAACAAGCTTTAGAAAGAACAAAGAAAAAAAGACCAGATTTATTAAAATAAAAATTTAAGAAAGGAGAATATCAAAATGGATATTATAAAATCAATCGAACATGAACAATTGAAAAATAAAGTTCCAGACCTTCATGTTGGTGATACAGTAAGAGTACACCAAAGAATTAAAGAAGGAAATAGAGAAAGAATCCAAGTATTCGAAGGAATTATTATTAAAAAACAAGGCGGTGGAGTAAATAGTACATTCACTGTAAGAAGAGTAGCTTATGGAGTAGGAGTAGAAAAAACATTTTTACTACATTCCCCAATGGTAGAGAAAGTAGAATTAGTAAGAGTTGGTAAAGCAAGAAGAGCAAAACTATACTACCTAAGAGATAGAGTAGGAAAAGCAGCTAAGACAAAAGAAAACTTAGGTGCTAGAATAGAAAATAAAGAAATTACTTTAAAAGAAGATTTAGCAGCAGAGCAAGAAGCTGAGGTAAGCACAGCTCCAGAAGAAGCACCAGCAGTTGAAACTACAGAAGTAGTAGAACAAGAAGTAGTAGATACTGTAAAAGAAGAAACAGTAGAAACAGTAAAAGAAGATCCAAAAGCAGAAGAAAAATAAATAATATATATGAATAAATATATATATATTTATTTATATAGTAAGCAACATACAAAGGAAAAGGCATAAAATCTCTTTTTTAGAGCGATGTCATAAAAATGTAATGAAATAGAAAATAAAATGTAACAATAAATCCTAAAAAAAGAGTTGACGAACAAACAAAAAAGCGTTACACTATTATTAGTTAAAGTTACAAAATTTATATTTTTTGCATAAATTGAGTGAAAAATATAAATAATAATAGAAATTTCATAAGAAAAAGGAGAAAGAATATGAAGAATGTAAAATCAAGTAAGATTGTTTTAATTGTATTACTAATGTTGGTATTAATGTTAGCAGCAACTAATGTATTTGCTACAGGAAATTCCGGAGATGTAATACAAATTAATATAACAACAAATCCATCTACGAATACAGCAACGCCTACTAATACTACAACAAATACAATTACAAATACAGTAACGAATACAGCAGGAAGCACATACACAAATGCAACTCAAAATACAAATACATTACCACAAACAGGTGATGCAAGTGATTATGCTATCTTCTTATTAATAGCAATTTCTATTGTAATAGCAGTATATGCCTATAAAAAGGTAAGAGACTATAATATAAAATAAAGAACATGAACTTTAGGGACGTTCCTTAAAGTTCATGTTTTTTAATCTAGAAAATTTTCCTGCAATTTAGGGACGTTCTTTAAATTGCAGCTTTTGCTTGAATAATAGTGCGAGAACCTTTTAAATTATTACAAGTAATTAAAGTAACTTGTTTTTCCCCATTGGTATCTTGAGACAAACAACTAGTATTAGAAGCATCTACTTCAAACTTATTAAAAATGATATAAGAAATTGCATTTCCGCTTAAATCATATAGTTTAATTTCATCTTCCAAATCTAACAGATAAGTTTTCCCAAATAACGTACCATTGGCATTATTGTGTCCAGCAATACAAATATTTCCTACTTCGTTGGGCATAGGACCGGCAAAACGGCAAGGGGAAATTTTTAGTAATTCATCTGTGGTCGTGGATAAAATAGGATAAGTAAGCTTAATACAAGGAATTTCTATAATTCCTATGACAAAAGGCTCAGAAGAAGAAAGGGAGTGTTCTAATTTTTGCGCAGAAGTATTTTCAGAAACTTGATTGACATATAACGTACTTAGCTGAAAACTTTTCAGATAAGACCCGAGATAATTTTTCATTTTGAGAGGATTGAAAAATAGAGTAAAGATAAAAAATGACAAGAAGGATACATAGTAAAATAGAAAGAGCAAATACTAATATAAAATGTTTTCTCTTTTTGAAATTAGATTTTATAAACAAAATCTGATTCATTTTTACGTTTTCCTCCTTTTTTCTTAGTATAAGCGAAACATAAAAAAATATGCAATGCAATTGAACTTTAAGGAACGTCCCTAAAGTTCAAAGAAAAATGAAAAATTTCTTAAGAAAGTGTTTCTTTTTTTATAGGTTATGTGATAGAATAAGAGGCATAAAATAAAAAAGGAGTGATGGGGAAAGTGCCAGAAATAAAATATAAACGTATTTTATTAAAACTAAGTGGAGAAGCTCTAGCAGGAGAAAAGAAAACTGGAGTGGATGCAGAGGTTTTAGGAAAAATATGTGACCAAGTGAAAATAGTAGTAGATCTTGGAGTAGAAGTGGCAATTGTAGTAGGTGGAGGTAACTTTTGGAGAGGCAGATATGGTCATCAAATGGAGAGAACCACTTCTGATTATATGGGAATGCTTGCTACAGCAATGAATGGTTTGGCTTTGCAAGATGCACTAGAATCTAGAGAAATTATGACTAGACTTCAAACGGCTATTGAAATGCGACAAATAGCAGAACCATACATTAAAAGAAAAGCTACCAAGCATTTAGAAAAAGGAAGGGTGGTTATTTTTTCTTGTGGTACAGGAAATCCTTATTTTACAACAGATACTGCGGCAGCTTTAAGAGCAGCAGAAATTAATGCAGAAGTGATTTTACTTGCCAAAACAATTGATGGTGTATATAGCGCTGATCCAAAAATAGATAAAGACGCAATAAAATATGATGAAATTACTTATTTAGATATTTTAAATCAAGATTTAAAAGTAATGGATGCAACAGCAACTTCGCTATGTATGGACAATCATATTCCACTTATTGTGTTTGGAATTGATAAACCAGAAAACATGGTAAGGATTGTTGAAGGAGAAAAAATAGGAACAATGGTTAAGTAGACAAAAAGAATATAAAAAATAAAGGAGAGAAAAAAACATGGATTATCAAAATATAGAGGAAAGAATGAAAAAAACAATTAGTGTATTTGAAGAAAATTTAGCAGAAATAAGAGCAGGTAGAGCGAACCCTGCTATCTTAAATAAGGTTACGATAGATTATTATGGAACACAAACACCAATTAACCAAGTAGCTGGTATTTCTGTACCAGAGGCAAGATTAATTGTGATTCAACCATGGGATATGAATGCTCTAAAAGAAATAGAAAGAGCTATACTTGCTTCTGATATTGGAATTACACCAAATAATGATGGAAAAGTAATTCGTTTAAATTTCCCAGAGTTGAATGAAGAAAGAAGAAAAGAAATCGTAAAGGATATTAAGAAAATGGCAGAAGAAGCAAAAGTAGCTGTTAGAGCTGTTAGAAGAGATGGACTAGATGAATTTAAAGCAAAACAGAAAAATGCAGAGATTACAGAAGACGATTTAAAAGTGGCAGAGGAGCAAATTCAAAAATTAACAGATAAATATGTAGAAGAAATTGACAAAAAAATGGAAACAAAAGAAAAAGAAATTATGACAGTATAGTACAGAGACAGCAAGAAAGCAAGAAGGGAGAAAGAAATGGAAACAAACAATATGCCAAAACATATTGCCATTATTATGGACGGCAATAGAAGATGGGCAAAAGCAAAAGGATTAGATGCAAAGCAAGGACATAAAGAAGGTGCCAAAACGTTAGAAAGAATTGTTCGTTATGCTAACAAAATAGGACTTCCTTATATTACAACCTATGCTTTTTCTACAGAAAACTGGAAAAGAACAGAGGAAGAAGTAGGAGCACTTATGTTACTTTTGCAAACCTATTTGGATGATTATGGAAGAAGAGCGAATACAGAAAATATAAAAGTAAATGTCATTGGAAATATAGAGGCACTTTCTGCTGGTATGCAAAAAAGTATGAAAAATTGCATGGAAAGAACAAAAAATAATACAGGGGTTACCTTTAATATTGCTATTAATTATGGAGGAAGAGAGGAACTATTAAAGGCAACCAAAGAAATTGCAAAAGAAGTAAAGGAAGGTAGCTTAAATTTAGAAGAAATTACGGAAGAGACAATAGGAAATCATTTATATACAGCAGGACAGCCAGACCCAGATTTACTTATCCGTACAAGTGGAGAGTTAAGAACAAGTAATTTCTTGCCATGGCAATTAGTCTATACGGAATTTATTTTTATGGATAAATACTGGCCAGATTTTACAGAACAAGATTTAGACGAAGCCATTCACATTTATCAAAAGAGAACAAGAAAATTTGGAGCAAATTAAGGAGAAAATAACATGAATTGGAAAAGAATATCTTCAGCATTATTAGGGTTTCCAATAGTGCTAGTTATATTATTGATTAGGAATAAATATATTGTAGATATCTGTTTAGCATTTATTGCCTATTTAAGTATGAATGAATATTTTAATGCGGTTTCTAAAATTAGTAATCCAGTTAGATGGGTGGGATATGTTAGTTGCGTAGGAATTGCATTGATTCATTTAGTACCAATGGAATATTTACGATTAGTAGTAACTATATTACCACCAATTGTATTTTTAGTATTATTTGCGCAAGTCATTGCAACAGATATGAAAACCAGTTTTAAAGATATCTGCTATACATTTTTTGGCATTATTTACATAGTTTTCTTTATGATGTTTATTGCCTTTATTGACGGAATGCCAGATGGAGCCATTTTGGTATGGTATGCCATTATTGCAGCGTGGGGAACAGATATTTTTGCATTTTTCGTTGGTAAGGCGATAGGAAAGCACAAATTTAGTAAAGTAAGTCCTAAAAAATCTGTAGAAGGTTGTATAGGAGGAACAATAGGAGCGATTGCATTATTTTTATTATATACGTTCGTGGTAAATACT
Organism: uncultured Clostridia bacterium; assembly: GCA_944386655.1. Lineage (GTDB taxonomy): Bacteria > Bacillota > Clostridia > TANB77 > CAG-508 > UMGS1663. The sequence continues at coordinate 19,449 of CALXBX010000041.1, forward strand.
TACTTTGGTATGAACTATTCTTATCTTGTTATGTCAGGTATAGGACTAGTGCTAAGCTTGATAGGACAAATAGGCGATTTTGCAGCATCTAGCATTAAACGATTTGTGGATATTAAAGATTATAGTAATCTAATACCAGGACATGGTGGAATGCTAGATAGAATAGATAGCTTATTATTTTTAGCACCATTTGCTTATTTCTTATTTACACTTTTATAAGGAAAAGGAGGAAGAACTTGACAGCATTTATCATTACAGCATTAAAAATTATATTTTTATTAGGTTTTTTAATTACGATTCATGAATTAGGACATTTTTTAGTGGCAAAACTTTGCAAAGTGAAAGTAAATGAATTTGCTATAGGGTTTGGACCTAAAATTTGGCAAAAACAAGGAAAAGTAACCAAATATACTTTAAGGCTTATTCCTCTTGGTGGTTATAATAGTATGGAGGGAGAAGAACAATATTCCGAGGAAGAAGGTTCTTTTAGTAAAGCAAGTATTCCAAAAAGAATAGCAATTGTGCTTGCTGGTGGAATGGTGAATATTGTATTTGGTATTGTAACCTATTTTATTTTAATGGCTTGCATAGGCAATAATACTTCTCTTGTGGTAGACAGTACCATGGAGAATTATGCAGCACAAACAGTTGGTGTGCAAGCAGGAGATGAAATTATAAAGGTAAATGGGAAAAATGTTCATTTAAAAACAGATATAGATGAAATATTAGAGCAAAATGGCGAAGAAGAAATGACATTAACTGTAAAAAGAGGCGAAGAAATACAAGAATTTACATTAACCCCTACAGCAGTAGATGCCAAAAGTACAGGAATCTATTTACGAGGAACAGGGGCAGAAGGAGAGTCATCCACTAAGATTTTAATGGTGGAAGTTGGTAGCAGTGCAGAAAAAGCAGGTTTAAGAGAAAATGATGAAATTACAAAAATAAATGGGACAGAAGTAAAAAATCAAGAGGAAATTATAGAGGCTATTACTAATAGTGAGGCAGAGACGATAGAATTTACTGTGCAAAGAGGAAGTGAAACTTTAGATATTTCTTTAACGCCAGATACAACACCAGCTTATTATTTAGGCATTTATTTTAAAATGGCAGAAAATAATTTAGGAAATAATTTATACTATGCCTTTTATCAAACAGGAGATTTTAGCTTTTCTATTATAGATAATCTAAAAATGTTGGTCACGGGTCAAGTAAGGGCAAATCAGTTAATGGGACCAGTTGGAATTTCAGAGGTAGTAGCACAAACTACCGGAATAGAAGATTTTGTTTATCTATTGGCACTTATTTCTTTATCTTTAGGTGTAACCAACCTTCTACCAATTCCAGCATTAGATGGAGGACGAATTGTACTATTGTTAATAGAAGCCATTCGTA
>CALXBX010000042.1 GCA_944386655.1 uncultured Clostridia bacterium
AAAAGCAGTAAGTTAGCAGTAAGTGAAGAACAAATTTTAGAACTATGCAAAACAGAGAAATCATTAAAAGAAATTGCACAGCATTTTGGGTATAAAGATGTATATAAATTTAAAAATAATTATATAAATTCTTTGTTAGAGCAAAATAAATTGCAAATGACAATACCGGATAAGCCAAAAAGTAGAAATCAAAAATATGTAACAATTAGCTCGAAGTGATTTTGACTTTTTTATGTAAATGCAGTATAATATAAGTGTAACCATTTTTACAAATGATCTCCATGTTAGCGTAAGCTTCAGGATGATCGACAACAAATAATTTTAAGGAGGTACAAAAAATGGCTAACACAATCACTATGGAAACTCTGAAGAATGACTCTGTTCGGGTTTATAATGGAATGATTGATGTTTTTCCGCAGTTCTCACAGGAGGAAGCTCTCGACATCTCGGAGTTGGCACCGAAGTTCAATGGTTGCTATGCAACGAATAACTCAACGGTTTGCTTTGTTTCCGATAACGAGGTCTTCGTTACTCCGTGTACTCGTATCACTATGCGTTCCCTTCATAACGCTGGTTTCTGTGAGAAGTATTTCTACGTTCCGTTTAGCAATGGGGACTATCCCAAGTCTGAACAGTTCAAGTGGAATGCTCTCAGAGAAAAGGCTCATCAGTCCTACAAAGCAGACTTTGTTTCTGACTGTGAAGCTTATTGTGACAAACGTCACATTGGCGCTATCAGTGAAGAAACTATCGCAAACTGTTTTGAAATACCTGAAAATGGTGTCAGGGTAAAACATCTCTATTTTGAGGATACATACTACCCCATCATGAATCAGAGCTGTTTGGACAGTCGTTGCGATAATCTCGGACACTATTGTTGCAACAATGGTCGTGTAGTATTTGTTTATCGCAATGGAAAGACTTACGTTGCAAAAGGGTATAAGATTTTGAGAGAGTTACGTGCTGCAGGCTATACAGAATCTGGTCTGTTTGTTCCGTTCTCGAACGGTGAGCAGATTCAGGATTGTGTCCTGAAAGCACGTTGGGAGTCCATTACCAAGTTTACCAAGTGAGTTAGTTTTTTCAAGATAAGCATTGTACATCTTGGAGCAAAGGAGGTCAGCTTTGGCTGACTCCTTTGTTTTATATAATAGGAAAGTTCTATTTTAAGTAATAAAGAACAAAAAATAAAAGGTATAATAAAAATGCCTTAAAAATATTAACTTTTGAAGTTAAAATGGTAAGTTGCCGTTATCTTCAATATCATCAGGATTATAACTATAGAACTTAACAGCTTCATTTTTCCAGCCTTTATCACCATACCAAAATTCTTCATCATAATCTTCATCAGAGATTTCAGTACAAACATTTATATATTCTATAAATATGTAAATTATCAAATTAGATATAAAATAATCTCTTATTTGACTTAAAGTAATGCAATAGCGATACAGTTTATAAAATGGATTTTACTTTCTCATTTCATCAATATAAAATCACTCTGACATCTTGAACAAATACATTGTAATTATTCAATATGTTTGATATACTTTTTTTAAATATAAAAGTAAAATAAAAAAATGATAGGAAGAGGATTTATGGAAAATTTAAATGAATATAAGGAACATGAAATTAAAGTTTTAGATGTGAATGTAGAGGAATTAATAAAGAAATTAGAAAAAATAGGTGCAAAAAAAGTATACGATGATGTTAGAACAATTATTACGCTTGATACGGAGAATAAATATTTTTTGAAGAAAAGAGATAAATTAATAAGAGTTACTGATGAAGGAAGTATAAAAGTCACGATGCATATTAATCAAAGTAATCCTAAAGAAAAGGAAGAAATTAAATTTAAAACAAGCAGATTAAAAGAAACTATGGATTTCTTCCATGAAATGGGTTTAAATCCCATAAGTAAAGTAAAAGCATCAAGAATTTCTTATGAATTAGGTAAGATGGATTTTGATATTGATAAATTTCCTACAATTCCTCATTTCTTAGAAATAGATACAGAATATATCAAAGAAGAAGGATATACAGTAGAATCATTATTGAAAATACTTGGATTAGAGAAAAATAAAGTAGTGGTTATGGGAACGGAAGATATACATAAACTTTACAATATTAACTATTTTAAAACTTATAAACTGCTATCATAAAACAACCATAAGAAAGGGAATAAAAATGAATATAGAAGAAATAAAAGAAGCAAAGACACAATATATAGGTAAACATATTATTTATTATCCACAAATAGATTCCACGCATAAAAAGGCAGAAGAATTGGCTAAAAATAAAAAGGTAGACAGTGGTACCATTCTTATAGCAGAAGAACAAACAGCAGGAATTGGAACAAAAGGAAGAAGTTGGTATACTGGAAATGAAAATATAGCTATGACAATCATCTTGTTTCCCGATGCCAATCTGCAAGTTTTAGAAGGTTTAACTATAAGACTAGCACAAGCTATGCAAGAGACAATTAAAGAGTTATATGGTTATGATTTAGAAATAAAACTACCAAATGACCTATTGTTTCATAAAAAGAAAATTTGTGGCATTTTAACACAATGTGCCAGTCAAGAGGGAGTTATACAATATCTATTAATAAGCATAGGTTTTAATGTAAATGAAGAGAAATTTCCAGAGAACACAAAAGAAATAGCAACATCTTTAAGAAAAGAAACAAAGAATATCTTTTCAAGAGAAAAGATTATTCAAAAATGGATAGAAAAAGTAGAACAAATTTTAAATTCCATTTTTTAGAATTTAGTGTAATAAAGTATAATTTGTGGTATACTAGAAAATGGAAATAGATAAATAAGAAAATTTATTTATCAGTAAACATTTACAAAACAAAAGAAAAGACTTGAAAAATAAGGAAAAATGGCATAGAAAATAAATGTAATAACCAAATAAAACCTAGAAGTGTAGTAATAATTTTTCTATATCCGCCAAGACGGATGGTTTCTATGTTTAAATTAACAAAAAATGGGATAGGTCTTGGTGGAGATAATGAGTATAGAAATTTTATTAAAACAAGTCAGACAAGAAAAAAATATGACATTAAGTATGTTATCTAAAAAGAGTGGGGTATCTAGGACTCATATCAATGACATTGAAAATAACTTGAAAAGTCCTAGTTTGTTTGTAATGGTGAGATTAGCAAAGGCTTTAGACGTAGAAGTAACGGAGTTGTATAAAGTAAAATGGTAGTAGAAGAAATGTTAAAAGAAGAATTAGATAGAATTATACAAGAATATGGGATAGATTCTGAAGAAGCATATGAAATAACAAAAAGAATAGAAGAATATCTAAGAAATCAAGAGTTAAAGAAAAAATTGAAAGCAAGAAAATATTATGAAAATAGTTTAAATGGTTTAGAACAATATATAAAAGACAATGAGAAAAACCCAAGTGAACAAAGATGGAATAGATATGCTTTAGAACATGGTTATTTATCTGCTAAAGTAATTGGTTACTTATCTGGAAAAGGCTTTAATAAACTATGCAAACAAAAAAGAAAAGAACAATTGCAAGAGGAATAAGAAAAAGAACAGAATAGGAAGAGGCTTCTAAATTAAGAAGTCTTTTTGTGCTGCATAAAAATTATTAGAAAGATGAAATGTTACATAAGTACGAAGAAATTTTCAAATAACTATGGACTTTTTTCTATTTTTGACCTAAAATAGAAAGGTACAAAAAAGTAGAAATGAAAAGAAGAAAGGAATGGAGAAAAATGAGTAACATATGGCATGACATAAATCCAGAAAGAATTAAAAAGGATAATTTCATAGCAGTAGTAGAAATTTCAAAAGGAGGAAGAAATAAATACGAGTTAGATAAAGAAACTGGAATGCTTCGATTAGATAGAGTTTTGTATACATCTACTCATTATCCTGCTAACTATGGTTTTATACCTAGAACTTATGCAGGAGATAATGACCCGTTAGATGTATTAGTATTATGCCAAGAAAAGATAGTATCACTTGCTTTAGTGGAGGCATATCCAATTGGAGTATTAAAAATGATTGATGGCGATGAATATGATGAAAAAATCATTGCAGTAGCAAGAAGGGATCCTTTTTTGAATGATTATCAAGATATTACAGAAGTACCAAGTCACATTTCAGCAGAAATTATGCATTTCTTTGAAGTATATAAACAATTAGAAGGTAAGCAAACTTCTGTAGATAAAATGATGGGAAGAGAAGAAGCAGAAAGAATTATTCAAGAGAGTATAGATAATTATATAAAGAAATTTGGTAAATAGAATATAAGAATGGAGCATACAGATGTGGGAAAGGATTATTTTTAATTTATTAGCTTTTAGTTTGTTCCTAATTGTGTTTGTTAAAATGATTCAGAAAAATGATACAAATTATATCTATTTATTAGCACTACAAGCATTAGGAATATTAATTGCTTTTGTAGCACTTATCGCCCAAATAACGCTTTCAATGTTTCTTCTTATCTGCACATATATTCTTAGTGTTTTCTTGCCAATAGGTCTTTTGTTGTTAGAGAAAAAAGGAATTCTTTTATCAGAGTTAATTTGTGAAATAAAAGTTGCTTTTGCAAAACTAACAGATAAAGAAGAAAAAGCAAAGAAAGATTTATTAGCATTATTAGAAAAATATCCTCAAAGTTTTATGGGGCATAAATTGTTAGCACAAATCTATGAAAAAGAGGAAAAAAATCAAACTGCAATTGAAGAATATATGAGAGCAGTAGAACAGCATCCTAAAGAAGATAATCTATATTTAAAAATAGCAGAACTTATGCATAAAGAAGAAAGAGGAGAACAAGCAAAAGAAATTTTAGTGGAATTACTAAAAAGAAAACCAGACAATGAAAAAGCAAGTTGCTTGTTAGGGGACATTTTATATGAAAATGAACAATTAAAAGAGGCAGTAAATGTTTATTTAGAAGCCTTAAAATATCACCCAGAAAATTATGATTTGTATTATAATTTAGGAATGGTATATACTAGATTAAATGATTTTCAGAGTGCAAAAGAATATTATGAAAAAGCGGCACAGTTAAATAGTTTATTATACCAAGCAAAGTATAGCTTGGCGCAAATTGCTTTAATTTATAATGAGTTAGATGAAGCCAGAGAATATTTTATGGAATGTATTAATGGGGGATTTTTAGAAGATTTAGCTTATTATACACTTGCTTATATAGCAATGCTAAAAGGAGAAGAAGAAAATGCAGTAGAGTATTTGAATGTAGCGGTTCAAGAAAATGCATCTTTATATGAAAAAGCAAGAAAAGAACCTTTATTTCAGTACATTATAAAAAAAATTAATAAACCCAATAAAGATGGTAAGCAGATGAAATGGAGAAAACAAGTATTAGCAAAAAAAGAAAAACAAGTATTAATGCATTTGCAAAATACATATGAATTAGTGGGCAGTTTGAATCATAATGATATTAAAGCAATTAGAACAATTAAACTGAAAAGAAAAGAAGAGCAGGAAAAAGAAAATAATCAAAAAGAGCGAGAAAAATAGAATATTTTTGAAGAATAATTCGTAGAATAGAAACAAAAGAAAAAAATGAAGGAGTGTAAGAAGCATGCAAAAAATTGCCGTAATTGGTGGAGATTTACGAATGGTAAAATTAGTAGAAATGTTAGCTAAAGATGATTTTGAGGTATACACATATGCACTAGAAAAAGCAGAAAGTATATCTAAAATGAAAAATGTAATACAGAAAATATCTATACAAGAAGCTCTGAAAGATACAAAAGTAGTGATTGGACCAATTCCATTATCTAGCAATAATATTAGTATTAATACACCTTTTAGTGAGGAAAATATTACAATAGACAAATTGGCACAAGTTTTAGAAGAAAAAATATTTATTGCAGGCAATATTAAATCAGAATTATATGAATATACAAAAGGAAAAAATGTACAAATTATAGATTTACTAAATAGAGAAGAATTGGTAGTATTAAACACAATATCAACGGCTGAAGGTGCTATACAAATTGCAATGGAGGAAACCAATAGTACTATTCATGGAAGTAACGTCTTAGTAATGGGATATGGAAGAGTAGGAAAAATAGTGGCACATATGTTAAAAGGAATTGGTGCGAATGTGTACTGCGAAGCTAGAAAAAATGTAGATTTGGCATGGATAAAAGCATATGGCTATGTACCAGTACGATTAAATGAACTAAATGGAACTCTGCAAAATTATGATATTGTTATTAATACAATTCCATCTATGGTTTTAGATGAAAAGCGTCTGCAGTATTTGAAAAAAGAATGTTTAATTATAGATTTGGCTTCTAATCCTGGAGGAGTAGATAGAACTACTAGTAAAAAGTTAGGAATCAAAACGATTTGGGCATTATCTTTGCCAGGTAAAGTAGCACCGCTTACTTCTGCAGAATTTATTAGAGACACCATATACAATATCTTAAAAGAAATGGAAAATAGTTAAATAAAGGCAAGGGGATAAAAACTAAGAAAGGAATGAAATAAAAAATGAGTATCATACAAGCGTTAATATTAGGAATTATACAAGGAGTAACAGAGTTATTGCCTATATCTAGTTCAGCACACTTAGCGATTATACCATGGTTATTGGGCTGGACAAATTCAGAAAGTTTTAATGTTGCTTTTGAGGCTTTTGATGTAGCACTACATTTTGGTACATTACTTGCTATTGGTATATTCTTTTTTAAAGATTGGCTACGTTTAATAAAAGGTGGATATAAGCAAGTAGTAAAAAAAGAAAAAAGTTTTGAAGGAAAAATGTTTTGGTATATTGTTATTGCTACTATTCCGGGAGGAGCCATTGGCTTTTTATTAGATAAATTTGCAGGAAATATGTTAGAAAAACCAATTATTATTGCAATTGCATTAATTGTAATGGGAATTATTTTATATATAGTAGATAAAAAAGCAAAATCTAAAGTGACCTATGAAAATATGACGTTAAAGCAAACTTTTTTAATTGGACTTTCTCAATGTTTGGCATTTATTCCAGGAGTTTCTAGATCAGGAATTACTATGACTACAGCAAGAGCAATGGGAATAGAAAGAGAATCAGCAGCTAAATATTCTTTTATGCTTTCAGCACCAATTGTTCTAGCAGCTACTATTTTTAAATGCAAAGACTTTGTTTTTAGTATTCCATTTTTTGTAGGAGTATTTGCAAGTTTCATTGTGGGAATTTTTGTTATTAAATTTTTATTACAATATTTACAAAAGGGAAGTTTTAAAGGATTTGCTATTTATAGGATAATAGCAGGACTTGTTATTATTTTGGCATTATTTATTAAATAAATAGAAAAAAAGAAATACTCTTATCTGTTTCGGAGTGGAATTAAGAAATAGATAGAGTATTTTTTGTGCTTAGAAAAAGGTGGGAAAAAATACAAAAAAATGAAATATTACAAAAAAATTACATTTGCATTACAAGTATATTAAATGTATTGACTTTTATAGAAAAAAAGATAAAATAAGGTCATGAATATATGAGAAATGTAATAATTTAGTAAAAAAAATACATAAAAAAACCAAGTATTTTTTGTCTTTTTATGTCGAATAATATTATTGTAAATCTAAAAAACAAAGGAGATATCATGGCTAGTTGTTTAGGATTATATATTGAAAATAATTTAATAAAATATGCAAAAGTGACCAGAGATCACGATAATTTAAAAGTAGAATCTTTTGGCGTTAAATTTTACGAACAATTAGGAAATGCAATTCAGCAAATTGTTGCAGAAACTTACAGCTATAAAATTCCTATTAGTATTAATTTATCAGAAGAGACTTATAACTATTTTTACTTTTTTAATTTATTAAATAAGAATGATTTAAAAAAGGCAATTGAAACAGAATTTGACTCTTATTGTTTTGACAAAGGGTATAATAGGAATGCACTAGAAACTAGATATGCTTTGGTGCCAGATTTACAAGATAAAGAAAAGATAAAAGCAATTTATATTTCTACTAATAAAATAGAAATCAATAATAAATTACAAGAATTAGCAAATCAAACAGTTTCTACAATTACAGTTTTGCCAATGGCTATTGCTAATATTGCTAACATCAAAGAAAAAGAAGGCTATATGATTGTTAACATCGAGGAGAAAACAACAGTTACGACTATTATTGATAAAAAAATCTATCATGTAGATAAAATAGACAATGGTATGAAAGCCATTTTAGATAGTATTAGTGAAAAGGAAAATTCTTATTCAAAAGCGTACGAGATTTGTAAAAATTCTACTATCTACACAATGGAAGGGAAAGAACTACAAGAAGAAGAAAATTTATACCTAGAAGATATTATGCCTACTTTATACCAAATTTTAGAGCAGGTAAAAACTTTAATAGATAGTTCTCTAAATAAAATAGATACCGTATATCTTACTGGTACAGCTACAGTGATTAATAACATTGATTTATATTTTCAAGAATATCTAAAAGATCAAAAATGTGAAATTTTAAAACCATATTTTATACCAGACAGTGTAAAAATTAACATGAAGGATTATATAGAGGTTAACTCTGCTATTGCACTTGCTATGCAAGGTTTGGGATATGGAATTAAAGCTATGAACTTTAAGAAAAGTAGCTTATTAGATAATTTACCAGATTGGATGAAAATTGAAGTCGGTGGAAAAAACAAAGGAACTAAACAGAAAAAGAAAATCAATTTCTCTTTCAGTTTGAAAGGTGGCTTAGATAAAGTAGAAAGATGGCTTCTTCGTGGAGCAATTGGAATTTTATGCTTATTCCTTATCTATTCAGGATTTTCTATTTTCTTAAATAGTCAAATAAATAGTAAACAACAAGAAGTAGAAAAAAATATAAAAGATACTGCTGAACAAATAGCTTTAGCAAATGCGGACTTAACTACGATTAACGGTAAAACAACTACTTATCAAGAAATGACACAAGATTTACAAGAATATGGACAACAAAAAACAGATAGTAATCGTACAAAGGATGTAATACCAACACTACTAAGTGAAATAATGTATGCTATTCCAACAGGAGTAACTATTACTTCTATACAAAATACTTCGGGAACCCATATCGTTATTAATGCAGAAGCAAGAGAATATGACCAATTAGGATATTTTGTAGGTAGAATAAAAAATGATTTAATTTTGAGAGATACAATTTCTACCTCTGGTGTAAAACAAGGTGATGTTGTAAAAATTGTAATAGAAGGAGAGTTGCCATGAAAAAGATATTATTAATTTTAATAATGATATTGCTAATAGTTGCAGTCTACTTCGCTTTAAGTTCAGGCATTAGTATTGGTAACATTCACGTATTAGGAATTAGACAAATTGCAGAAGCAAATGAAAACTTAGACAAGGAAATACAAGAATTGAATCAAGCTATTGATGTAACTTTTCCACAAAAAATGAGTGACTTAGAAACAGCGAGTACGAATTTCCAAAAAGCAAAAGAAGAATATTTAAATTTAACAAATGTTAGTTCAGACCAAGAAATTTTGGATGCAATGAAACAAGAAAGTTATACAATTGAATATTTATGGGCAAGAATAGGAAATCATGCAAAGAAACAAGGCGTTAATATAGAATTTCAAATTGTTTCTAATGATACAGGTGTAAGTGGAATGTATAATTTAAACTTCACAGTAGATGGCAGTTATATAGCAATTACTAATTTTATTTCAGCAATAGAAAACGATGGGGAATTGAACTTTAGAATACAAGGATTTACAATGAATCCAAACCAAGGAAATATTTTAAGGTCAACCTTTACTGTTAGAAATATAGCGATACAAGGAAATACTTCTACACAAACAGTACAAACTACACAGAATACAACAAATGAAACAGGAAATAATACGCAAAATACAAATACACAAAACAATAATGCACAAACCAATGAAACTACTAATACAGAGCAAGCACAGTAAAGGATAGAAAGGAAATAAAATTATGATTAAAACAATTTTAAAAGAAGGAATTATTACTATTTTACTATGTGTAGCTATCTTGTTATTACTTAGTGTTATCTTTTATGATTATAATCCTTTAACTAAAACGGTGCCAAGCACAATAGCTTATGTAGCACCTAACGAAATAAAGGATGAGTTAGAAGGAGAAGTTTCTGGTTTAAATACAACAAATGTTGTTTATACTATTGAGGGAGCAGACTTGAATGTATATAAACAAAGCAATAGTTATGTATCAGGAAAAGCAAATCCTTTTGCAAGTTCAACTGCAGGAAATACAAATACAACAGATAATACACAGAGTAATGGAAACAATGGAAGTACACAATCTAATGAACAAATTATAGATAATACAGTAAAAAATCCAGATTCAACAGGGACATTCTTTAATAGTACTGGAACAAAATAGTTTTAAATTAGGTTATATTTATGAATCATAAATATATACAAAAAAATTATATAAGGAGGAAGGTTTTTATGTTAAAAGGACAAAATGGTGTAACATTAGTAGCTTTAGTTGTTACCATTATCGTTTTAATTATTTTAGCTGGTGTAAGTATCGCTATGGTAATAGGAGATAATGGAATTATACCACAGGCACAAAAAGCACGTGATGATACAGCAACAGAAAGTGCTAGAGAAAATCAAGAAATGAAAAACTTAGTTGCTTATGTTGAAGATGCAGTTAAATAGATGCTAGTAGCATATAGAATAAGTTTTTTAACTAAATATGAGGTTACCTTATCGATGTTACATTGTATTTAGGTAACCTCTATTTTTAAAAGGGTAAGAAAATCATGGAAATAATTATTTTTTATTTTTTAATTTTTTGTATGGGAACCGTATTTGGCAGTTTTTTTACACTAGCAGTATATCGAATTCCACTACATAAAGATATTACACATGAAAGATCTTTTTGTCCAAATTGTAATCATAAACTTTCTTTTTGGGATATGATACCTATTTTAAGTTATATTTTCCTAAAAGGGAAGTGTAGATATTGTGGACAAAAAATAAGAATACGTTATTTATTATTAGAGGTATGCTCAGGTCTAGTATTCCTTTTATTTGCAGTATCTTTAAATTTACAATTGTCACATATAGACAAATGGTTTTATTTAGTTTTTGGATTGTTATATATAGCAGGGCTTTTTATTATTGCGGGAATCGATAAAGAAAAACATATGGTATCTAAACCAGTTGTGTTATATGAAATTATAATTGTTTCTGTGCATATGCTATATCTATGTATATTTGAACAGATAAACATATATAGATATGTTATATATCTTGCTTTTATTGTATTATGGAATATATTAGAAATATTTTATTATAAAAGATATTTAAAAAGCAATTATGTATTAGAGAACTTAAGTTTGTTGTTTATTATGGCAATATTTACTTATGAAATAGGAATTATATTAACTATTATTTTAACATTACTTGCTATTGCCTTTACGATATTATTAGAAAAACTAAAACAAAGTATGATAAAATATAAAAAGGAAAACAAAAATATCTTACAAAACTTTCCGATTGCTTTTTATTTATGTGTTGGCAATATCCTTGTCATGATAATGATGAATTTTTGTACATGTGGGTGGTATCAATGAAATTTTTTAGAAGATGCAAAGAAAATAAGGCCGTTATGGGAGTAGATATTGTTGTTTCAATAGTTGTTTTGTCGTTATTTGCTGGAGTAATTGCTGGGATGTTTGCAGAATTATTTATGCAAAATATCTCCATAAGGATGGATGCAATGGCAGTAAATTATGCTGTTATTATTTTAGAAGATACAGACAGATTACCTTATGCAGAAGTAACAACAGAGAACTTAATGAACAACGTACAAGATAGATATTATATGTCCGATAACTATACGGCTAATATAGAAGTAACAAATTATAGTGATATCGATAAAACAAAAGAAGATATTATTAAAATTGTAAAGGTGACTATATCTTATCAATTAAGAGATCAGGAGTATAGTTATACAGTTCAAAAATTAAAAATCAAAGAAATGTAAGGAGCGATAGCATGAAAGGGCAAAGAGGTGTTACACTAATTGCTTTAGTCGTTTATCTTATAGCGATTACAATAGTGATGAGTATATTAGCAGTAGTTAGTGAAAATTTTTTCTTTAATTCTTCTTATATTACAGATACAGGAAGATACATTTCAGAATTTAATAAATTTAACATGTTCTTCATTGAAGATGTAAAAGATAGTAAAGACTTTCTTGAGTTTAATGAAACAGAGATTGTTTTTGATAATGGCGTTACTTATACTTATAAAACGAGTCCAGACAATGGAATTTATCGTAATAAAGTAAAAATTTGTAGTCATATCTTGTATTGTACTTTTAAAAGAAGAACAGAATTAGATGTAGAAAGTGGAATATTAAAAACAATTGTTACAGTGACTATGGTATTACAAGGTTCTCAAAACTATACAACCAGTGTAGATTATGTGCTAAGATATTGGTAATTTTAAGTAATTTGATAAAAGCACTATCTAAAATAAAAACGTTGTAGTATAATAAAAACAGAGTACAAAAGAAAGGAGCATAACATATGGCATCCAAACAAACACAACCAATTGGTATAGAATTGGCAAAGAGAAGACTTATTACAGAGGAAGATATTAATAAGGCATTAGAATATCAAAAACAATATCCTAATAAAAAACTAGGGGATATTATTAATATTTTGCACTTGTGTGATCCTCAAAAATTAATTGAGGCAATAGGAGAAATATTAGATGAAAAGGCTATTTTATTAGAAGAAAAAGATATTAAAATTAATATAACTGATTATATTTCTTTGGATATAGCAAGGCAAAATATGGCTGTTCCTTTTGAAATAACAGCTGGAAAGATAAAAGTATGTTTTGCAGATACTTCTAATAAAAGAGCAATTGAAACAGTAAGACTTTTATTGTTAAATAAAGGTCTTGTTATGGAAAAATATATTTCTTTTGAAACAAATGTAGAAAAAGTATTAGATTCTCTAGAAGGAATGGCGTCTGAAAATATTAATACCAATAGAGATATTACAGGATTGGTAGATAGTATTATAAAAACAGCTATGGAAAAAAGAGCAAGTGATATACATATAGAACCTATGGAGAATGAAGTGCGTGTAAGATATAGAATTGACGGAGAATTAATTACAGCGGTTAATATAGAAAAAGAAAAACAACAACAAATTATAGGAAGATTAAAAGCCATTTCTAATATGCATCAAGAAAAGCAAGAATCACAAGATGGTAGAATTTTGCTATATCCAGACTATAATATTCGTGTATCTTCACAAAAGAATGTATATGGCGAGAAATTTGTTTTAAGATTATTAAAAAAGAATGCAGGAATTCAAAAAATATTTGATTTAGGATTTCCAAAAGATGAACAGCTTCTTCGCTCTTGTTTTGATAAGAGAAATAGCATTACAGTAGTGGCTGCTCCTACAGGAGAAGGAAAAACAACCACACTATATAGCATTATAGATTATTTAAATAGACCAGAGATTAATATTACTACAATCGAAGACCCAGTAGAAATTCGTATTCCGGGGTTAAATCAAATTGAAGTAGATGTAAAAACCTCTTTTTCGGATTCTTTAAGAACAGTTTTAAGACAAGATCCAGATATTATTCTAGTAGGAGAAATTCGTGATACAGAAACAGCAGAAATTGCTATGCAAGCAGGGCAAACAGGACATTATGTTTTGTCAACAATACATACTATTGATAGTATAGAAGTTATTACAAGACTTAGAAAAATGGGAATTTCTGATTACGACATTTCTAGTACACTTGCTACATCTGTCTCCCAGAGATTAGTAAGAAGAGTGTGTCCAAACTGTGCAAGAGAAAGAAGTTTTACAAAAGAAGAAAAGGATATTATGGAGAATATCGCTAATCAATATGAAGTAGATATAGACTTTAGTGGAAGAACTACTTATGATGTTGTTGGCTGTGATAAATGTAACCATACAGGGTATTACGGAAGAATTGCTATTTTTGAAGTATTATCTATTCAAGATGATATTAAAGAATTAATTATGAAAGGTGCATCTAGTATTGAAATTAGAAGACAAGCTTTAAAAGGAAGATATAGACCTTTAGTTATTGATGGACTTCATAAAATTTTGACAGGATACACAACGTTAGATGAGTTAAATAACAAATTACGTATTTTCTAGCCAGGAAGGAGAAAACACAAATGTTAAATGTAAATAAAATATTAGAAATAGCCAAAAAAAAGGATGCATCTGATGTGCATTTAATATGTGGACTAAAACCAATGCTTAGAATTATAAGAGATTTAGTTCCTATCGAAGAAATGAATGTTTTAACAGATGTAGATATGTATGATGCTTATGATTATTTTGTAAGAGGAAATTTAGATAAAGATGCAGTATTTAAAGAAACCAGAAAGTTAGATGCTTCCTTTGTATTTGAAGATATTCGTTTGAGAGTAAACATTTCCTATGCAGATGAAGTACCAGTTTTTACATTGAGATTAATTAAAAATGAACTTCCAAAATATGAAGATTTAGGAGTACCAGATATCGTAAGAAGAATGACCTATCAACCACAAGGACTTATGCTAGTAACAGGAAAAACAAACTCTGGTAAAACAACTACCTTAAATGCATTGATTAATGATATTAATGAACATCAAAATAGAAAGATACTAACATTAGAAAACCCAGTAGAGTATAAGCATACATCCAAAAAATCTGTTATTGTACAAAAGGAAGTAGGACGTGGAAGAGATTCGCTTTCTTTTAGTGATGGTGTTAAGAACTCTCTAAGAGAAGACTGTGATATTGTAGTAGTAGGAGAGATTCGTGATAGAGAAACAATGGATGCTGCTATAGAAACAGCAGAGTCAGGACATTTAGTAATTGGTACATTACATACAAAATCTTGTGCAGAGACGATTGATAGAATGATTAACTTTTATGATATTAGTGACCAACAAAGTGTAAAATTCCTAATTGCTTCTTTATTAAAACTAGTAGTATCTCAAAGATTGTTAAAAGGAAAAAATGGAAAACTAGTTTTAGTACCAGAAGTTATGGTAGTAGACAACATTATAGCAGGTATTATTCGTAAAGAGAAAATTAGTGTATCTGAAATAGAAGATGCTATTCAAAGTAACTTAGAAAAAGGAAGTATAGGACTAATTAATTCTATTGCAGAATTATTTGTAGATGATAAAATTACTTTAGAGCAAGCAAAAGCGCAAATAGAAGAAAAGAATATTGAAACCTTAAATAGAACCATTATGCAATTAAAAATCAAAAGGGGAAATTAAAATAAAGAGAAGATGGAGGAAAGCTAAAAATGCCAGAATATGTTTATAGAGCAGTAACAAAAAATGGTGTTATTGTTAGAAATAGGGTAGAAGATTCTAGTAAGCAAGTTTTAATAAAACGATTAAAAAATAACGATTTAACACCTATTAATGTAGTGCAAGTCAGTTATGCTAGTAAAAGAAGTGCCAAAAAAACGAAAAGAAATATTACTAGTATAGATGATATTATGAAAACAGCTAACTCTACCAATATTTTGAATGGAGATAATAGAACCAAAGTAACTTTAAAAGAAAAGTTAAATATGAGGCTTTCTACAACAGAAAAAATTACAACAAGAGATATTGTTATTTTTACTCAAAATTTTTATTTATTGAAGAAAGCAAATTTTAATAATATTCATGCACTAAATACCATTATAGAAAGTACGGAAAACCTTTCTTTTAGGGGAATCTTAGAGGATATATTAGCCGGGGTAGAATCAGGAGAATATATGTATACCACAATGGAATACTATTCTAATGTCTTCCCATACATATATATTAATATGATTAAAGTAGGGGAGTTATCTGGATCTCTTACGAATTCCTTGCAACAAGCAGTAAAATATTTGGATGATAACTCAGCTATTACGAAAAAAATAAAAAGTATCTTAATACCAAATTTGATACAATTTGCAGCATTACTAATTATGTTAGTAGTAGGAACATTAGTAGCTGTTCCTGCTGTGCAAAACGTGTATGATTCTGTAGGAAGTACGGATACTCTTCCAGCAATTACACTAGCATTCTCGGCTTTTGTAAATGGCCTACTGGAGGTATGGTATATTCCAACATTCATTATTATTGCAATAGTAGCAGCTATTATATTTTATATTAATACTCCAAAAGGTAAATATAATTTTCACTATTTTAAGTACACCATGCCAATTTTTGGTAAGTTAATTTATAGCCTAGATTTTTCAAGATTTATTAAAGCAATGCTTTTAAACCTTGAAAACGGAATGAGAATTCAAGACTCATTAGAGGTTAGTAAGAATGTAGTTAGTAATTATGTGTTCCTATCAATGGTAGAAACAGCTATTAATAATATTTTAATTGGTGCTTCATGGATAGAGCCATTTGAAAAATCAGGATTATGTTCTACAATGCAGACAGAAATGTTAAGGATAGGAATGCAGACAGATTTAACAGAGATGATGCAAAAATTAGTAGAATATATGGAAATCGATACAAATAATATCTTAGATAATATTATGAAAATAATGCCTCAAGTAGTATATTCTATTGTTGGTATAGTATTAATTTTCTTCGTATTAATTATATTAGTACCTATGTTAAAAGTATATATGGGAACATTCATGTTCTCCGCAGCAGGAATTTAGTGTTTGATTGACAGGTGAGACTTCGTTGTTATCGAAACTGTTTATACAAAATGTCTAATTTATTAGTGGAATAGAAAAAAAGAAAAGAGGAAGAAAAATTGCAAATAGGAATTGATTTAGGTGGTAGTCATATAGCAGTAGCTGTTATATCAGAAAATGGAAAAATAGCAGCAAAAAAGGAACAAGATTTAAAAATAATGCAAGAAAAGAGCATAGAACAACAAATAAGAGATACGATGGTATCTCTTATTCAGCAAGTATTAAAAGAAGTAGGAGCTCCACTTTGTGTACTAAATAAAATAGGAATTGCTTGTCCACGGTGAAGTAAAAGAGGAAAAAGTAAAAAATATTTATAATTTAGGACTAAAAGAATTACCATTAAAACAAATGGTAGAAGAATTTTATCAAGTAGAAGTAAGTATTAGAAATGATGCAAAATGCGCAGGATTAGCAGAGAAAAAATATGGAAGTTTACAAAATTATGAAGATGCGGTATTTCTTTGCTTAGGAACAGGAATTGGTGGAGCTACTTTTTTAAAAGGGGAATTATTAAAACCGCATAAGAATGCAGGTTCAGAATATGGACATATGGTAATACAAAAAGAAAGCGGAATACCATGTAAATGTGGAAGAACAGGATGTTTTGAAAAATATTGTTCTATGCAGGCATTTAAAGAAAATGTAAAAAAGATATTAAATTTGCCAGCAACAACAGAAGCCAAAGAAATAGTAGAACAAATAATGGAAAATAGGCAAAAAGAAGAATTAGAGCAGTATATAGAGAAATATATAGATGATTTATATATAGGGCTAGCCAATATCGTTAAAATAATAGAACCACAAGCTATTTCCTTAGGAGGAAGCTTTGTGTATTATAAAGATATTTTATATACAAAACTATTAGAAAAAGTAGAGCAAGAAAAGAATTTAATAGAAATGCCTAAAATTGTATTAGCCAGTCTAGGAAATGATGCAGGAATGATAGGGGCGGTATTATAAATTTATCTCGCTTAGGTCAGTTTTTTTAAGTATGTGGAAAATTATGCAAATAAGTAGTTACCATATGACGAAAATAAAGAAATAAATAAATCGAAAAAAAGATATAATCCTTTTATAAGTAAAATAAGAAGGATTATATCTTTTTTCTATAGGAAATAATATCGGAAAATTTAGAAAGAAAAGGAAACAAAAAATACTTGAAATTTATCCAATAGGTAATATATAATAAAAGGAGAAAGATTAAAAAAGGAAAATGGAATAACGTTGATATCTTTAGTGGTAACGATTATAGTATTGATAATATTAGCAGGGGTAAGCCTTAATGCAGTAATAGGAGAGAATGGAATTATAACAATAGCAAAAGAACAGAAAAATGCTATGGATGAAAGTGCAAGGCAAGAAGCGAATGAAATGGCAATGCTACAAGAAGAATTAAACAATAAATTAACAAATGAAGAAGGTATCATCCCTATTTTTACATCAGAACAATTATTAAAAATAGGTACAGGTGAGAAAGTTGTCATTAATGGAATAGAATATACTTTGGAAAAAGGAAAAAATTATGTATTACAAAATGATATAGAATATACAGGAAATTATGATGAAATTGCAGATATGATTAAAAACGGAGAAATTAATTTTAATGGACAATCTCATAAAATAGTGGTAACTGTCGAAACAGGAATAAAAGAATATTATACAGAGGATAGTAAATATTATATTGCTACTAATCAAAATGGATATGTGGTAAGAGGTTTAGAATTATATTACGATGGAATAGACAATACAGGCAATGGCATACATAGTAATTCAGCAACAGTACGGAAAGATTTAAGTGGAAATGGAAATGATGGCGTGTTGCATAATTTTGGAACAAGTGCTATTAGCGGATGGAATAATACCTATTTATCCTTAGATGGAGTAAATGATTGGGTGAATTGTGGAATACTAAATTATGAGAATGTAACCTTGGAGGCAACTTATCAATTTAATTCTAATAGTATAGAATGGATGGCAGTGCTAGGAAATTGGCAAGATGGAGGTAATGGATTATTACTAGCGGGGAATACAGGAGGTGGAGAAATTTATAATGGCTCTGCTTATCATACAATTGATGCTAAAGATAGTATTGATAAAAAGAAAATAATAACACATAGTTTAACCTATAATGGGCAAGATGAAGTACTATATATGGATGGGATAGCAAAAGGTAGTGAGACTTTAACTGGAAATATAGAATTTCCACAAAACAATACTGTAATGGCAATAGGAGTTAATACAATTGGAGAGGACTATGGTAGTAATGCAGGATTTGCATGTATGGATGTTTATACAATTCGTATTTATAGTAGAGGTTTAACACAAGAAGAAATAGAAATAAAGAATAAAACAGATGAGAAAAGGTTTAAGAAAAAAGATATTATACCAATTTATACACAGGAACAATTATTAAAAGTAGGAACAGGAGAACAAGTAAATATAGAGCAAGAAAATAAAACTTACACTTTTGCGGCAGGGGAAAATTATGAGTTAAAGAATAACATTACCATAAATGCAGATTACACAAGTATTATGAATAAAATCAATAATAAAGAAGTGAATATAGTAAAAAGTGATTATAAGATTAGAAATGGAGAAAATTATTATACAGCAAATAGCAAATATACAATAGCAGTAAACCAATATGGATATGTAAGTAATGGTTTAGAATTATTATTAGACGGAATAGATAATACAGGAAATGGAGCACATAGTAATACAGAAGCAACTTGGAAAGATTTAAGTGGAAATAATCGAGATGGCACATTAGTAAATATGGATATTGCAAATTGTTGGGAAGAAGATGGCATCATTTTTGATGGAGCAGATGATTATGTACGAATTGCAGAAATGAATTATGATGCTATTACAATTGAAACTGTAAGTACAATGGGAGAAAGTACAGGTTCCTCTATGAATGTTGTTTCAAATGTGGAAGCTGGAGGGTATCGACTTTATCAAAATGCTAGTGGAAGATGGGGATTTGGTGTATATGTAAAAGAAAATGAACAATACCAATATGCACCAATCAATAAAGAAACATCCAAAGAAGTAGGAAGAAAGTATTCTATTTCAGGTTCTTATGACGGAAGAAAGATAAGATTAAGAACATCTGGTAGATCTTTATATCAAGAAGAAGTAATAGAAGGAAGTATAGGAACAACAACAAGTAATACTTATATGCTATTAGGAGCAAATCCGCAAGGTTCTAACGCTCATGGAGAATATTTTAACGGTGGAATTAGTAATGTGAGAATTTACAGCAGAGCTTTAACAGATGAGGAAAATGCAGTTAATTATTTGAATGATATTGATAGGTATCATTTGTAAAATACGAAAGACCTTAAATTTTAGTTTGAATAATGGCTAATTTAAGGTCTTTTATAACAAATGAAAAGTAAAATAATGGAAAAAGAAGCAACATAATATTTGACAAATCGATAAAAATATGGTACAATTATTCTATTGCACTATAGTAGAAGTTTCAAAAAAACAGGAGGAAAAAAATGAATCAAAAAGAAAAAGCACGGAATCTAATTTTGAAAGAAGTCGAAGCTAAAAAGAAAGTAGACTTCTTCCTTGGAACCACCTTGAGAGGTATTCCCATTAGAGAAAAAGATGCATCCGTCATAGGGATGTATTGTGGAAATGTGGAAGAAGCAAATGGGATTCTACATTTTCTGGAAAATGCTTTCTCAGGGAAAGCATTTGAGGTGGAGGAAATTCCTGTAGAGTCTCCAAAAGGAGACTATTTAAAGGGACTTAGCGTAGTTCTGTGCTAAAATCCTCAAAAAACAAGAAATGCATGCATCCGGCAATTGGAGGGTGCATTTTTTGTGCAAAAATGTCGACCATTTCAGTCTTGACTTTTTGCCATATTTTTATATAATCTCAAATTTGACAGTTGTAAAAGAGTAAAAGACTGATAGCCTTTGAAATACAAGACTTTCAGTCTTCAATAGATTAATTAAAAAATGCGTACCTAAATCATTTTTTTGTTTTTGTTAA
>CALXBX010000043.1 GCA_944386655.1 uncultured Clostridia bacterium
GCTAGTATTTTTAAAATTGAGCCACACGAACTATTATCAAATAGTTTGACCGTGAGTAAAAGGCGAATACCTAAACGTAAGAGATAACTGGTACTTATCTCTTATTTTCTTATAGTAAGCAAATAAAGTATATCACATATTTAATATTTTGAACATATAAACGGGTGTAAATAAACAACTGTTAAATATTCCGTACCTTTGTTAGTATGGTATAGGGTGAATAAAATGTTGGAAGATAATAGCATTTTCTTATATAAAGATTATGGAAAAATAGTTTTTGATTTGAAAACAATAATGGATAAAAAGGGAATAACTATCAGTAAAATTGTTAAAATTACTGGTTTGCATCATAAAGTAGTTAGAAGATATTATGAAGGTACTGTTGAAAGATATGATAAAGAGGTTTTGTCTAAATTTTGTTTTGTTCTTGGGTGTGATCTAAAAGATATTATGCACTATGAGAGGCCAAAAAAATAAGAGGACAAGCCTCTTTTTCAAATTGTAATTTTGCAGTTACTTACATATTATTTTCAGTAATATTTATTGTTTTTATAAATTGAATTGCTTCATCTGCATCTTCATCAATTAATCCATAATTCATAACTGCTATATTTTTGTTTATATTATAAAACGAAATGTCAGCCCAATTTTTATTTCCATCATAATAGCCTATAGTAGCTTCTTTACCATTATTTAAAATGATATTTTTTGATGTTCTACCTGTGCCACAAACTCCAAATGGATTATTATAAAAATATAACATAGCATATTGATTTTCATTATTTTTATATAATTTTAAAGCATATTTATAAGAATCATTTTCTTCGTTTTGTGGAATTTCTTCGTAGTTCCATTCATTTGGAATATTTAATTCTAATTTAATATTATCTATTTCTTTATAATAATTTTTTCCATCTTTCTGATTATCTACTGTTTCAACAGGACTAGAACTAATATTTTTAACTGTAAAATTAAGATCTGTCCTGCTCATAACACTATTTTCAATTATTTTATATGCAACAACTATACATATAACTATAATCAAAACAATTAAAATACCAATAATTATTTTTTTGCTTTTGTTCATTCTTACCACCAATTCAACCTTTCATTTTATAATTTAATCATAAAGATAAATTACTAGTTATCAAATTCTTATTTTACATAACAGATGCCTTTTCTTTATCTTTCTCAATCTTTTTCCTATACCTATCTTCCTCCGAAAAAATACATCCGCAATATTTTTGCATATATAACCCTATTTCTCTTGCTTTTGCTTGTCCTTCACGAAAACCAACTCTAAAGTCTCTATAGAAAAACGGAATATCATATTGCTTGGCAATTTTTTCCGCAATTTCACATATTAGTTCATGCTTTTGATAAGGGCTTACTAACAAAGTAGTAGAAAAAGCATCATAGCCATGTTCTTTTGCATATTTCGCTGTTTTTGCTAAACGAACTGGATAACAATAATTACCACATCTATTCTCTAAGTCTTGCACAGCTACCTTGCAAAAAGGAACTAATCCATATTCTTCTTCAAAAATACTTTCTATTCCTATTTGCTTCGTATATTCTTTTAAGCAATCTCTCCTTGCTTTATATTCCGTATAAGGATGAATATTAGGGTTATACCAATAAACGACTGGCTTTATTCCTTCTTCTGCTAAACTATCAATACAGTATACACTACAAGGTGCACAACAAGTATGTAATAATAACTTCATTTTTTCTCCTTCCTTGCAATTTAGGGACGTTCCTTAAATTGCATTTAACATTCTATTTATTTTAAATTTACTAACTCCCAACATTTCTGCTATTTCCTTTTGGGTAAATCGATATTCTATATACAAAATGCTTACTAATTCTCTGAAATATTTATCATTTGTTACAATATCTTCTTTATTTCCCATGTTCCTTTTTTGGCAAAATTCTCTTAACACATCTTCTTTCACTTTTTCTTTATCTTGTCTTTCTACATCCTCTAGAAATCTATACAATTTATAGTTTTCTCGCAATGCATCCTCTAAACTTATACCATATCCTTTAAATATTTCCGCTATAGCGGTTATGTTTAATAGTACTTCCTGTTGACCTTTATATTCCCCAAAACTGGAATATGGATAATCCGCTTTAGCTTCACACATTTTTGCTTTTACTGGATTATTGTGTATATATTCTATACAGGCTAGCAGATGAGCATATGTCATAATTTCTTCTGATTTATATCTATTTCGAAAGACAAAGCCACATCTATCATATTTTTTATTATAGAATATTGCATATTTTGTATTTACTTGACTCATTAATTTGGAAATTTCTTTCACATCTTCTGTCTGTATTAAAAAATGAGCATGATTATTCATTATACAATAAGCTATCATTTGTAGATTTTTACCTTCTAATTTTTCCTTTAAATATCGCAAATATACTTTTATGTCTATTTCTTTTTCGAAAATGTACTCTTTATTTAGTCCTTGTACCATTACATGAAAGAATTGGGAACAAAGATTTTTTCTTGCATTTCTTGGCATATACATACCTTCTTTCTCAAAATTTTGTCCCCCAGATATATCTTTTATGAACTTTAAGGAACGTCCCTAAAGTTCATTGCCCTTTTTTTCTTTTTTGTGCAACTTAAGGAACGTCCCTAAATTGCAGAGTAATATTGCTGTTCCTACCATGCAAATTAAATAAGGTATTCCCATGGTTTCGTCATCTACTAATGTTGCATAAGTTAGGCTATAAGCTAAAATACTTCCTATTCCTAAACAAGCTGTCATTTTTACCATATTTTTTCTTTGCCAGAAAATGGTTGGGAATAACCACATAATATACCAAGAATTAAAGTTGGTAATTACGAAAAATAGGAAGATGAGTAACAATATTTGATAAGATTGTATCATTTTTCTCCAAGAGATATCTTGTTCTTTTGCGAAGAAGAATTTCGCCACTATTAGTATATACGCTACCATAAATAAGCCAGTTACTATCATTTTCACAATATCTAATATAGCTTCATTTCCATTTAATAAAAACCAAAGTCCTAAGAATAATGATCTTGTGTATTTATTTTGTTGGATAAATATTCCTGCAAATACGGATAGATCTTGAATATAAATACTATAAAAAATTGCTATAATACTCATAAATTCTAAGGCATATAAAATTGTTTTTTCTATTCTTTTTTTTATTGGTTCTTTTCTCAAAACATAGATTATAAAAAATGGAATGAGTAGCACACTTACATATTTAATAGCTGTAGCAACTGCAAAACTAGCCACTGCTAAAGCTATTTTTTGTTTCCTTAAACCTAAATATAATGCCAACAAAACAAAAAATACTAAGAAAATGTCATTATGCACATTGGTTAAGGCATCAAATAATATAAATGGATTTAGTCCAAAAAATAGCACCCAAAATTGCTTTTTCGTTAGTTTCCATACCAAATAGCAAGAACCTAAAAATACCAAAAAAGTAGCTATTTTAAAGACAAATAATGCTATATCTATACTACCAAAAGATAGACTTGTTAAGCCTTTGCATATAAGACTCCAAGCAGGTCCATAAATAACTGGCTCCTCTCTCCAACACCTTGCTACTTTTCCTGTCAATTCCTCATTTCCGTGAGTTTGTGCAATTTCTTCTACAGATGTATAGTAAGGATTTTCTCCATAATGAGAATCTATCCAGCCATTAGCAATATAAGAGTATACATCCCAACTGGTAATAGGAAGCATGCTAGCAAAAATAATTCCTATTACTGCTATCCAGAACATTACTTGCTTTGGTGTTTTGAAAATTTTTTGATGATTTTTTAATAAGAGATAATATAGCAAAGAAAATAGTAAAAAGATTCCTAAAAAACTAAGAAAATTCCCTATTAGTTGATAATTACTTTCTATTGGTCTATATAAAAAAGTATTGGCACTGGAAAAATAATAAATAGTATCATGAGTAAAAATATAAATTGCTGATGGAATAGCAAATATCATACTAACTATTATATACGCCACTAGTATCCATTTTTCCTTTTTTATTTGCTTCATTTTATCCATTTCTTACTATCCTCTCCTTCCATGAACTTTAGGGACGTTCCTTAAAGTTCATGCAATTTACCATTAAAAAACATTCTTTGCTTGCAGATTGCAAAATTTTTAATCAATGAACTTTAAGGAACGTCCCTAAAGTTCAACTTAATCTTCTGGGTAAGCAAATCCCATATGCTTGTAGGCTGCTTCTAATGGAATTCTTCCTCGTGGAGTTCTTCCTATAAAACCTATTTGAATTAGGTATGGTTCATATACATCTTCTATGGTATCTACTTCTTCTCCTATTGTTGTTGCCAGTGTCTCTAGTCCTACTGGTTTTCCTTTATATTTCATAATCATGGTTTCTAATAATTTTCTATCTATCTCGTCTAATCCCATTTCGTCTATTTCTAAGTGGTTTAGTGCTATTTTCGTTATTTTTAAGTCGATGTTTCCATCTCCTAATACGGACGCATAATCTCTTACTCTCTTTAATAATCGATTGGCAATTCTTGGAGTTCCTCTAGAACGCCTTGCAATTTCTGTGCTAGATGCTTCATCTATGGTAATTTCTAGAATTTTTGCAGAACGTTTAATAATGGTTGCCAAATCTTTTTCATTATATAATTCTAATCGATGTACAATACCAAAACGGTCCCTTAATGGTGTGGTTAATGAACCGGCTTTGGTAGTAGCTCCTATCAATGTAAATTTTGGCAAATCTAATCGAATAGACCTAGCACTTGGTCCTTTTCCTATCATAATGTCTAATGTATAATCTTCTAAAGCAGGATATAAAATTTCTTCTACACTTTTATTCAAGCGATGAATTTCATCAATAAATAATACATCAAATTCTGACAAGTTGGTTAGTAGTGCTGCCAAATCTCCTGGTTTTGTGATAGCAGGACCAGATGTAATTTTGATATTAGAATTCATTTCATTAGAAATAATTCCCGCAAGTGTTGTTTTTCCAAGTCCTGGTGGTCCATATAGCAAAACATGGTCAAGAGGCTCCCCTCTTTTTTTAGCAGCCTCTATATAAATTTTCATATTTTCTTTTACTTTATCTTGTCCAATATATTCCTCTAACGTTTTGGGTCTTAAGGTGTTTTCCATACGTTCTTCTTGTACATCTTCTAATACAGGACTAATTAATCTATCTTCGTCTTCAAAGTTCATTTTGCATTTTCTCCTTATTTTTTTCATGAACTTTAGGGACATTCCTTAAAGTTCACACAATTTGCAATTTAAGGAACGTCCCTAAATTGCACCTAATCTTCATTCATTTCTTTTACTCCATTATATTCATTTACAAAATACAATGGTCTATTTTTTGTTTCATTGAAAATTCTTCCTAAATATTCTCCTATAATACCAAATAATAAAATTTGTATACCAGAGAAGAATAAAATTAATAAGATGATTGCTTGAAATGCTTGTATTGCTACATTTTGTGTAATACACTTTATAATGACATAAATAAAATAAACAAAAAGTGCTAAAAAGGTTGGTATACTAAGGTATGTAGAAATACGAAGTGGTGATGTAGTAAATGAGGTAATTCCATCTATAGCAAGATCTATTAATTTTCGATAATTCCATTTGGTTTTTCCTGCAATACGTGGGTCTCTTTCATATAGCACTTCTTTTTTATTGTATCCTATCCAACTAAACATGCTCTTAGAACATCTTTGGGATTCTCTTAATTTTCGTAGAGCATTCACGCATCTTCTATCTAGCAGACGAAAGTCTCCTGTATCTTTTTGAATAGGTACTCTTGTTAAACTTTGCAATACTTTATAATACATTTTGGAAGTAAATTTCTTAAGCCATGTTTCTCCTTTTCTACTACTTCTTCTAGCATAAACATCATCATAGCCTTCTTCCCAATATTTTACAAGCTCTGGTATTAGCTCTGGTGGATCTTGCAAATCTGCATCCATAAAGATAACACAATCTCCTTTGGCATAATCTAACCCTGCAATCATGGCAATCTCTTTTCCAAAATTTCTAGAAAAATCTACATAAGAAATTCTTTCATCTTTTTGTCTGAACTCTTTTATTATCTGCATGGTTTTATCTCTACTACCATCATTTACAAATAAAATTTCAAACTCGTAGTTTTGCATCTCTCCCATTAATTTTTCTAATCTTTCATACAAATACGGTAGGGATTCTTCCTCGTTATAAGCGGGAATAATTATACTAATTTTTTTCACTTTTTATCACATTCCTTTCTTTTTTATATCCTGCTATTTTTATCACTATCATTTGTGCTCCCAGTAAGGTTAATATCCAATTTCGATAGGTGAAAAATGCATGAAATGAAGAATGATTTCTCAAAACTAGATACCATATAAAAGGTAATATTCCTATTACCAAGTAAGGTAATAATTCTTTTATTTGTATTTTCATTTGTTCTACTTTTTTTATTCTAGCTATGAAATATCCAATACTTGCTACAATAACGAGTATAATTGGTACACTTGTAAAATAATAGAAGTTTTGTTTTAATACAAGTTCATATTCTTCCCATAGGCTAGCTTTTTTTATTGCTCCGCTCATACGATATCCAGCTTGACCTAAGCCAATTGAGATTAAATTACGTCCATACAATACATCTGTTATTACCCATTTTGCTAGCCACAAAATGCTAAAACCTGCTACCCATGCTATACCTATTTTTAGAAAATCTTTTATTTCTTCTTTTAAATTTAAATCTTCTTCTTTTTGTTTGCATAGGAAATAGAAAACTGCTGGTATACCAAATGTAACAAGTGGTGTTGTTAATAAATCAAAAAAGCAAGTACAAGCTCCTATAACAAAAAAGTAAATAGAAAAACTCTTTATTTTTTCGTATCTAGCTAGCAAATAAATGGAGGCTACCACTGCAAGGAAAAATGGTATAATGGTACTGATACTTTGTGTTGCGATTCCCACGCTAGCTCCTAGAAAGGAAAGAAGTACTGCAATGGTAACTGCTAGTCCTAATTTTTTATAGGTAAATATCGCTAATGCTATTACTAATATGGCTAATGAACAAGCAGATAAAATTCTAAGTCCTCCATAATCTAAAAAGCAAAGAAGTGGTCTTAAAAATACCAAATAGCCATGCCAATATCTCGCATATTCAAATGCTTCATCCCCAATTCCAAAGGCAGTATCCCATAATTCTTCTGTTTGAAAAGCATTTTCTCTGCTTTCCCCTTCTTCATAATAACGCGCTGGCGAAACTAATCCTTCTGGGATATCTGCATGCACAACTGTAGTTTGCCCTGGTAGATAATCTCTTCTGGCTAATAAAGAAGATTCTAAGGGATGTGTACTATCTACAGAATACGCCGTATTTATCATTAAGGCATCTGTAAAGATAAATAGCACTTCCTTTTTGTATCCCATGTCTACAATTTCTTTTTCTCCTGTTTCTTTCATGTCTTTAGCCGATTTTTTAACGTTTTCTTCCATCCAACTACTTGGTATAAGAGATGTCACTACTAAGCTTCCTAAAAAAATGGCAAGCAGTATTAAAATAACAATAACATATTGTAAAATCTTTTGTGCTAATTTCATAATTTCCCCCAATTATTAATTTAACCATTCTGGATGTGCTACATACCAATCGATAGTTTTGATAATTCCATCTTCAAATTTTGTTTTTGGAAGCCATCCTAGTTCTCTAGAAATTTTGCTAGGATCAATCGCATAGCGCCAGTCATGTCCTTTTCTATCTTCTACATAAGTAATTAAACTTTCTGGCTTTCCTAAATGTTTTAAAATTAATTTTACAATATCTATATTTCTTTTTTCGTTATGTCCTCCTACATTGTATCTTTCTCCATCTTTTCCATTATGATATACTAAATCAATTGCCTCACAATGATCTTCTACATAAAGCCAATCTCTTATGTTTTTTCCCGTTCCATATACAGGTAGTTTTTCATCTTTTAATGCCAAACTAATCATATGAGGAATTAATTTTTCGTGATGTTGATATGGTCCATAATTATTAGAACAATTCGTAATATTCACATTCATGTGATAAGTATGATGATATGCCTTTACTAATAAATCGGAACTTGCTTTAGAAGCAGAATAAGGACTACTTGGATTGATTGGAGATTCTTCTGTAAAATAACCTTCTTCTCCCAATGCTCCATATACTTCATCTGTAGAAATATGCATAAATTTATTAGGACTTCCCTCTCCCCATTTTCTTTTAGCTACTTCTAGTAATGTATGCGTTCCTAATACATTGGTTTGGGTAAAAATAAATGGTGTTTTAATGCTGTTATCTACATGAGATTCTGCAGCAAAATGGATTACTCCATTAATATCTTCCTTTTCAAAGATTTCTGTCATTTTGTCAAAATCACAAATATCAGCTTGTATAAATGTAATTTTATCGATTACATTATTTAAATTTGCCATATTTCCTGCATAAGTTAATTTATCTACCACCACCACATGGTAATCTGGGTGTTTTGCCACAAAATATTCTGCAAAATTGGCTCCTATAAAACCTGCCGCTCCTGTTACTAATACATTTCTTTTCATTTTTTTCATCCTTTCTTTACTCTACTTTTTCCCATAAGAAGTTTCCTTCTTCTTGTTTTACTCTTTGATAAAGTGTTCTACTTTCTAATTCCGCCTCTAAATACTCTTCTAATGTTGCATCTGCATTCCAAATATATATGTAAGAAATCTCTTCTTGTTTTAATTTTTCCAATGCGTCTTCTAATTCTTGTTGTTTATAAGAATTAATGGACTTTGCGTTTATTGTTGGAAAGATATAATAGCGAATTGCATTTTCGTATAGTACATCTCCACCATTTTGTGGATTACTAAATAGCCACACTTCGCTTGCCTTTCTTTGTTCTAATTTTTCTTGAATTATTTCTGTTTGTTCCATTACTTCTTGCCAATTCAATCTTTTATCCACCTCATGAATACCTGAAGTGATCGTGTTATTACTAATTAATTCTATTGGTGTTACAAATAGAATGGCAGCAGTAAGGATAACGTAAAATAAGTTTTGGCTTTTTTTCGTTTCTTTTGCTTCTTTTAAAATACTTGCCACCATAAAGTAAATAATACTTAAGAAAAATGTTGGTAAATAACGATCCAATCCGTTATGTCCTATCATCTCATCTGTAGAAAATACGAACATATAGGCAACTTGCAACATTCCTATATATAGCACCAAGCCAATGCTTAAAACAACCATTCCCCATTTAAATCTTTGTCTATTTTCTTTAAAATATTTTGCATACAATAAGATTGCCATTCCAAATAATAAAAATATGGTGGTAACCATGTTCAGATAAACTGGTTTAGTAATTGCTATATTTTGGTTCATATTATCTAGCAGGGTTCCTAATGATCTAGCACCATCTATTGCATTTTCATTTCCTACTCCTAAGAAAGCAATGGTAAAACTATTCCACAAATACGAAAAAATGTTGCCCTTATCTTCCCTAATTTGTTGCGTAGATGCCTGTTCTAATTCTCCTACATAAAATGTTTGATATCCCTTCCATGACACATACGTAGCTATCACAATTAGCAAAAATACCATGCATGTTCTTATTTTACTACCTGTTAAAATTTTTCTTAAATGTTGCTTTTTCTTTTGCGAAAAGACTTCATAAAGCACTAACATAACAATCCCTATAGCAGCTATTCCTACACCTGTTGGTTTGCTTAAGGTTAAAGTAACAAAACTAAGTGCTAAAACTACTTTTTGATAATTTTTATTTTCCTCCAGTACATAAATCGTTAGGATAAGCCCTAATAAAATTCCCATGAAAGTATCTGGATAAGAACTATCATAAAAATTCATCATCGTAAAAATTGCTGGTATACATAGTATCATAATAGATACCGCTATTTTTTGTATGCTTTTCCCCTTTGTCCATTGCAAAAGAGGAAATAAACAGCTAAAAGTTAACATTTGTATAGTAAAACTTTCTATTCCTTGTCTATATTCCCCTCCTATTTTCATAAAGAAATATTGTAGTGCTATTGGGACAGGCGGATATTGTACTCCAATATCTGCTACCCATGTATTGGTATAAAAAGCATTTTTAGCAAGTATACTCCAATTAGAATATTGATCCCAACTAGTAAGCATTTTGGAAAAAGAAAACGTTAAAAAAGCAAAAAATAAAATAGTAAATAATAAAAATCCTGTCGTTGTTACTTGCTGTTTCAAAAATGTATCTTCTTTTTTACGATGTTTCCAAAGGGTACGTGCACCCAGTAGTATCCAAAATATTGCCATTGCCCATGTAGATGCTTCTAAAAGCCCTAAAAAACTTGCTACATATAATCCTAACATAGTAAATAGAAAAGTGAGAATAAAACAACTTTCTATTTTTTTACGGTATCTGTCTGCAAAAAAGATACTTCCCATACATAAAACAATATATAGTATACTATATCTTAAAATAATCACTTTTCTTTCCCCTTTGCTTTTGTTCCTATTTTAGCGTTGGCCATTTTTTATCTTTATCTGATTGAATGATGTTCTCTACTCCACCTATTTGGTCTAATGGCCACTGTATTCCTATAGTAGGGTCATTCCATAATAATCCGCCTTCATCTCCAGGATGATAATAGTCATCACATTTGTAGGTGAATTCTGCCTCTTCTGATAATACTAAAAATCCATGTGCAAATCCTTTTGGAATAAAAAATTGTAATTTATTTTCTTCTGTTAGCGTAACGCCATAATATTTCCCATAAGTTTTAGAATCTTTTCTTAAATCTACTGCTACATCATATACAGCTCCTTTTATGACTCTTACTAACTTACTTTGAGCATATTCTTTTTGAAAATGCAATCCTCTTAATACTCCTTTGCTTGATTTAGATTGGTTATCTTGTACAAATTCTTGTGTAATTCCAATTGCTGCAAAATCTTGTTTTTGATAAGTCTCCATAAAGAAACCTCTACTATCTTCAAATACAGTTGGCTTGATAACATATAACCCTTCAATTCCGGTTTCTTGTTTTTCAAATTTTCCCATTTTTATCACATTCCTTCCTTCAAATTTCTTTATCTTGTCTTACTAAATTGGTTCCTTTTCTTCTGCTAAATCTCTTAAATAAACGCCATAGTCTGTTTTCATAAAAGGCTCAGCTAACTCTAATAATTGTTCCTTTGTAATCCATCCTTTTTGATAAGCAATTTCTTCTGGGCAACAAATTAGTAACCCTTGCCTTTTTTGAATGGTTTGTACAAAACTTGCCGTTTCTAGCAAAGCATCATGTGTACCTGTATCAAACCATGTCATAGCTCTTCCTAGTTTTTCTACAGTTAGTTTTCCTTTTTGCATATACATCTCATTAATTGCTGTAATTTCTAATTCTCCTCTTGCAGATGGTTTTACTTCTTTTGCCATTGCTACAACGTCATTGGTATAAAAATATAAACCTGGTACAGCGTAATTCGATTTTGGTTTTTCTGGTTTTTCCTCTATAGAAACAGCATGTCCTTCTTCATTAATTTCTACCACACCATAAGCTCTAGGATCTTTTACATAATAGCCAAAAATAGTTGCCTCATCTTCTCTTGCATTTGCTTTCTTTAGTATTTTTTCTAAACGTTCTCCATAGAACATATTGTCTCCTAGTATCATGGCTACATTATCTTCGCCAATAAAGTCTTCTCCTATTAAAAAAGCTTCTGCAAGTCCTCTTGGTTTTTCTTGAATAGCGTAAGAAAACTGCATTCCCCATTTTTCACCATTTCCTAATAAATTTTTAAAAATGACAATATCTCTAGGAGTAGAAATAATTAGTACCTCTCTAATTCCTGCTTGCATCAGTACAGATAAAGGATAATAAATCATCGGCTTATCATATACTGGCATAATTTGCTTAGAAATAGCAAGTGTTAGAGGATACAACCTTGTAGCACTTCCTCCTGCTAATATAATTCCTTTTCTATTTTTCATTTTTTCTTTCATCCTTTTCTTCTAATTTACGCCCTTATCATATCATTAGCTTTACTTTTTTTCAAGAAAAAAAGCCATATTTCTATAGCTTTTTTCATTTCTTTTATTTTTCTATTCTTACTTAATCTTTTGCACATATAGTTTGTCATTTACTGCTACAATGGTATAAAAGTTTAAGTCTGATATATCCTTTATTTCTTCCAATTCTGCATACTCTTCTATCTGTTTTCTTGCCTCTTCTTGTTTTTCTTGTAGTTTTTCTGCTTGTTCTTTTTTTAGATATTTAAACTCTATCATAATTCCTTTATATCCTTTTGTTTGGTTCTTTGGCATTAGCAATATGTCTGGATATTTTCTTTGTACTTCCATTTCTGACTTTAATCTAAATATTTTTAAATTCATGGCAATACAATAAAATATCAATTTTATATATTTCTCATCAAATTTTACGTAATCCCTATTAGATAAATTTTCTAAATATTTTTGAGCTAAACTTACTAATTTATCTATTTTTCCTTCTAAGGCTATTTCTGTTGCTATTTCTGAATAATTTTGCTCTACATTTATTGGGGTACTTTCTCTTAATACTTGTAGAAAATAATCTGCATATATTTCCTTCATTACTTTATTGGGTATGTTTAGTTTTGCATATCCTGCTACTTCATCCTCAATCGTCAAATACCCTAAATAGAATAGCATGGATATTAAGTCCTTTTCTGTAAATTCCATGGCTGGATTAAACTTTTCTGTTATCTCACCTACTATGCCTTCTCCTGCTACTGTTTTTTCTATGATTTTTTCTCTTTCTTGACCTTGGCATAAATCTAACATTTTTCCTAATTTACTATAGTCACTTGCTATGTTCATATCTATTAATTGATTTGGTATTTCTCTTCTTTCCAAATAACGATTTAGAAAATATAGACACATATTAGAATTGTACAATTTTTCTGTTGCTTCTATCGAAAATTTATAGCCATCATAATTTTCTTTCATGATAGGTATTAGACTTTTCTTCTCTTGCTCATTTATTCCTAGCTCCTCTAACATAGTATCTAATTCCTTATTTGTGAATCCCATCATCTCATTAAAGCTAGCGGATTGTGTTTTATCCGAACCTATATTAAAGCCAGATGTTAAACTATCTAAAGTAATAGGTGCTACTCCTGTTATAAAAATTCTGTCTATCACACTTTCTGTACCTTCCTTTAGAATTTCATACCATTTTCTTACTTTTCCGTTTTTAGACACTAATTCTTTAAATTGGTTGGTATGAAACCCTAAAAGTTCATTGGCAAAATGGTCATATTCGTCTACTATTACATAGATTTTTTCTCCTGCTTTTTGTATAGTAAATGCTTTTATTAAATTATCTAGTATTCCTTCTGCTTCGTCTTCCTTATTTACAAAAAAGTCTATCCCATACCTTTCTACAAATAGCTGAATAGAAGAGGCAACTTTACTCTTAAATCCTTTCATGGTTGTTTCTTCATTAGAAGTATCTATTCCCGAAAAGTTAAATTTTAATATATGATATTTATTCTTTAATTTTGTTGAATTTTTTCCAATATAAGTATTACCAAATAACTTCTCGAATTCATTTTCTTTTTTTAAGTCATAATAATTTTCTAACGTACTAGTAAATAGTGTTTTTCCAAACTTTCTTGGTCGCAAGAACATAATATATGGCTCTGCCAAATTCTCCAGTTTTTCTATATACATGGTTTTATCTACATAATAGTAATCATTTTCTATTAATCTTTCATAATCGCTTATTCCATATGGTAATTTTTTCACATTCATCACTTTCCTTCGCTTCATTATTCCTTACATGCTTATTATACCATATGTTTTCTTTTTTTCCTATTTTATTTGTAATTTTTATAATATTTTTGTAAATTTTTTCATTTGAAATGGTATTTCTACTGGTTACTTATTTTCATAAAATTATGGTACAACCACGACCGCACGGAAGCCTCCACTGAAATCACTTCCACCATCACGTCGAGCAAAATATAACAACCCCGCACCTTCACCATTATAGAAACTTCCTCCACGAATAGCAAACGAAGTATAAAGCCCTGGAAAGTAAGATCCATCATTATACCATGATCCATTACCGGTTCCTGCTGTAGACGTTTCACGGAAGGCATCTCCATAAAT
Source organism: uncultured Clostridia bacterium (assembly GCA_944386655.1). Taxonomy (GTDB): domain Bacteria; phylum Bacillota; class Clostridia; order TANB77; family CAG-508; genus UMGS1663. Next base: position 14,156 of record CALXBX010000043.1, read on the forward strand.
TAATTTGTTAGCTACCCAGTTGTTATTACTTGCTATATTAAGATTTGTACTACTTCCTGACGAATCTATTATATCTGGTCTATCCGTTTCGCTATTATGAAGATATACTGTTGAATACTTGGTACTAATTGTTTTTAAATTGCTTCCTTCATATGTCATACTTTTTCCATAATTTTCTAAACTTTCACTTTCGTTTGCTATATAACCTGTTGTTCTCTCCCATGTACCTCCACTCATATCATACACTCCATATATCGTTCCTGTCGTACTTGCCTTTGTTCCATTTAACTGATCCCATGTATACACTCCATCTTTTGCTTCATTAGCTGTTGTTGCATTAATATTTTCTATCGTTGTTTGTTTTTCTCCTGAAGTTGTACTTCCTGTTGTACAACCTGTTACTGCGTATACGCTATCTGCCTCATTTTGTCCTGCTGACTCTATTCTTTGTTTTACTCCACTATTTAAAGTTACATTATTTACCGTTATATCTGTTGCACCTAATCCATATTGACTTTTTGATAGGTAAACTACAGCTCCCCATTCACTATTTTTCATTAAATGACTATCGGCTGTTCCGTTAAAGCCATAAATATTTCCATTTTCATTTAGTGCTTTTGCTATATTATAAGCATCATTTACATTAATATAATTCATACTATAGGTTGTTGGTTGGAATACTGGATATTTTATTGCTGTTGTGGTACTTCCGTAAATGCCATCTAACCAGTTTCTTGCATCTCCATATCCGTCACCTGTTGTAGTATCCCCATGTAATTCTATACTTCTAATCCATGCGTTACCTTGTGTATAATTTACGCTACTCGCTACCACTTCTGCATCGTTATTTCCACTGGCATAACCTGCTTCGAATTTCGCTACCCATATTCCTGTTATTTCTTTATCCCATCCACCGTTTCTGTAGTTGATGCTTGTTTCATCTGTAAAAGCTGGATGGACGGTATAACCTGTGCTTGTATCCACTACTTCGTCTTCACTTGTGCAACGTTTCGCTGTTTGTATGTTTCCGCTTTCATCATAATACGTATCTGTAGTTCCTACTAAAAATACCACATCAAAAGTTTGGGTATCTGCTTTTACTTGGTAAGCAAACCTTGGTATCCATACCCACATACTTCCATCTTCTGTTTGTGCATTTGCCCATTTCTTTTCATCATAGTTATACCAGTCTGCGTCTTCACTTGTTGTTTCTACTACCGTTCCTTTTTCTGTATTGCTTGGATCCGTAAATTTAATTGGGGTCATTCCTTGTGCCAGTCTTGGAGCATTTACTCCTTTTTCTTCATTATATACATTTCCTAGTGCTTCTTCTATAGCTGTTTCTAAACTAGATAAGTCTTGTAATTCATCTTGCTGTGCTTGTTCGGTATCCTTTTTTGCCTCTTGTGCCTTTGTAATAATCCCATTTTCTCCTACCAGCATATTAATACTTACACCAGCTAAAATAATCAAAACAATTATCGTTACCACTAGTGCAATTAAGGTAACTCCTTTTTGTTTACTCTTTTGTTTTTGCATAAATATAATCCTCCTCGCTTTTATTCTTACGAGAAGGATTATATCGTTTCTTTATTTTTGTTTATCTTTTTATTTTGCTTTTTAGTGGTTACTTATTTCCATAATGAACATTTTAATTCTCTTTTTTTGTCTTTGCCAGTTACTACTATAATTGTAATATTATTTTTTTCAAATTAAGCAATATATTCAGTCCAATTATCTTCTGTTCCATAATAAATTGTTCCTGTTTTAACAGCTTCTGTTATTCTAGTATATATGAATTGAGCTGTTTCTTCATCTGCTACATATATGCTTATACCTGATGTTATACTAAAGAACATATTATCATAGTTAACTATATTATCTATTTTAAATAAATTTAACTTTAATTCTTTTAGGCTAGAACAACTATAAAACATAATACTTACATCTGTTAGTTTATCAGTCTTAAAATTACTTAAGTTCAAATTTTCCAGCTCATAGCAATATGCGAACATTTGCCCGAAAGTAGTTACGTTAGTAGTATCAAAATTCTCTAAACCAATTATTTCATTTAATTTATAACAATTACAAAACCATTCTTCCATAGTGCTTACATTGCTAGTATCCAGATATGTTAAATCTATTTTTTCTGTTTTTTTAAAATTCTTAAATAATCTCCAATAATCATATGCATATATCTTTTCACCATTGCATGCAATATATGCAATATAAGTATTATTACCAGTATTATCATCAACTATATATGCAATTAAATTTCCACTTCCATTTGAAATATCCCATGCTCTAATCACATTATCTGGCATAGTTAATGTATTTGTTGTTATAATTTGTGTAATATTGTCCCTATATTCATACCACCAAAAATATTGACCGTAATCAGTGTTTCCATCAGAAGGCATAGTATAGTCAGCAACGGTATATTCATATTCATTATATTGCTTTGTAAAAAATCTTTTTGCATATTTCCCAGTTTCAGTTAGTATATCATCACTGAGTGTTTCATCCCACATATTTTGTTCTACTAATGCCAAAGATCCTTCTCTATTTGATTCATCTAATATAAAAAATGTAGAACTTAAGTTATATCTGTCCATTAAGGCTATAAATTTATCAGTATTTTTATTATTAGGTGTTGCATAATCTAAGTTATTTGACCATTCTGATATAAATACTGGAATATCATTTAAAATTGCTGTAGAAACCATTTGGGAATCATATCCATTTCCTTGATATACGTGTGCTACATACATGACATTTTTATATTCTAATTCGGAATGAATGACTTCTTGAATAGAATTATGGCCTTTTGTTGGGCATAATATTAAAGAGTTGGGAGTAATATTCCTTATTAAAGGTATTATAGTATTTGCATACTGTTTTATTTTTTCCCACTCATGTTGTGGTTCATTTGCTATTTCGTATATTAAATTTGGCACATTTTTATATTTTGTAGCAATCTGTGTAAAATATTCTATTGCTTCATTATATACATTTTCTGTTAAATTATTTCCACTCCAAAAAATCACAATAACATACATATCTAAATCGATAGCATCATCTATTATTTGATACATTTCTTGCATTCTAGCTTCATCAGTATAAATCCCAGCTTGTCCTGCTTCAGTACTCCAACAACCTACTTTAATAACATTATTATTCCAATTGTTTTTTAAATTTGAAAGTAAATTTTTATTAAACTTACCGTCTTTTCCATTATTTAATACAGTTCCTTTTAATCTTACCTCCTCATTATGTTCATTCATTAATTTTGCACCTTCTACATGCAATTGTCCATTATATGTTACATAATCTCTTTCAAAAGCACTAGCTAATGCCTGTTGCTCGTCCTTTGCCGCTTGTTGTGTATCTTCTTTTGCCCTTTGTGCCATATTAATAATTCCATTCTCTCCTACCAGCATATTAATACTCACGCCAGCTAAAATAATCAAAACAATTATGGTTACCACTAAAGCAATTAATGTGATACCTTTTTGTTCTCTTTCCCTTTGAAATTTTAAGTTAGTCATTTTAAAATTCCTTCCTTTCGTTTTTCTTTTGATTTTTTGTAAACTTATGATAACATATATACATTCTCTTTGCAAGTATTTTAAATTGCAATTTGCAATTTATTTTTCACTAAAAGTCTTTTCTTTAGTTTTTACCACTTTTATTTATACTATTCAAAATTTTCTATTTTTGTAGTCAAAAAAATACCTCAATACCATAAATCTTATTATATCGAGGTTATTTCTATTTTCCATATTTTTTATTTTAATTAAATACAAAGTTAAGTTTATTACTTTACCCTTGCATTTTCTTCTTTCAAGTACCTTTGTACCGCATCTTCCCAATTTGGAATTTGTACACCTTGTGCTAATAATTTTTCTTTACTTAGCATAGAATTTTTAGGTCTTTTGGCTGGTCTTACAAATTCTTCTGATGTAACTGGCTTTACTCTACAAGAAAGGCTTTCTAATTCATAGATTTTTTTTGTTAATTCATACCATGTGGTAAATCCTTGATTGGTAGCATGATAAATACCATATGGAATCTTTTTTTCCATTGCTTGATAAATGATATTTGCTAAATCTACACTATAAGTTGGGCTTCCGTGTTGGTCATTTACCACACTTACTTCTTCTTTTTCTTTTCCTAATTTTAACATAGTTCTAATAAAATTATTTCCATCTCCATAAAGCCATGCTGTACGGAAAATATAATATTTTTTGCAATTTTGCTCTACAGCTTCCTCTCCATGTCTTTTGGTAATTCCATACACAGTAACTGGTGCTGTTTTATCTTGCTCTGTATAGCTTTTTGTAATGTCCAAATCTCCATCAAATACATAATCTGTACTAATGTGTACTAAAGTAGCATCCACTTTTTCAGCTGCTAGTGCTAAATTTTTAGGTCCCTGTGCATTTATTTTTTCCGCCAAATCATAACATTCTTCTGCCTTATCTACTGCTGTAAAAGCTGCACAATTGATGATATACTCTGGTTTTTCTTTTTCTACGAATTCTTCTACCTGTTCTAAATTCGTAATATCCAATTCTTCTACATCTGTACAAATTAATTGATTTTCCTTAAATTTTTCTCTAACTGCTTTCGCAAGCATTCCATTTGCTCCTGTAATTAATATTTTTCTCATTCTTTTTTTCTTCCTTTCCTATTTTTTTGAGATATTTAAAATTTAATATCTATCTTAAGCACATCTACTACAAATCGATAAACATGTAAAAATACCATTGGCATATGCCATTTATATAATTTTGCAATTCCCCACAATCCAATATGTTTGATTCCTCTTTTTCTCACGTAGTTCCATTTCAAAAAGGGAGAGGTACGCCAAGTAGGAAATTCTTTATCTAAATAAGAAAATGTGTCTTTCATTTCTTTTTTCATATTCACTTGTTTATCATAAGAAAGACGATACATAACCGAAATGCCTAAGTGAACTAATGCCATCATATCCAATATATTTTGCATTTGTTCATATTGCCCTTTTTGTATGTATAACTCCTTTACTTCTAACAAATATTTCTTTAAGTTTTCTACATCTTTCTTATTTATGGTATGTATTTGCGAATCATAGCGTAAATAGTAATGATATAGTACCTCTGGTACAAAAGTTATAGTTTTTATTTTAGTAAGACTACTAATAAAAAATAACGTATCGTTAAATCCTCTTAAGGGTAAAAAAGAAAATTCTTGTATTTTTTCTCTTTTATAAATTTTGTTCCATGGAGCCGGGTTAATAAATAATACAAAATCGTCATTTGGATTTACTTGTCTCGTAACCGCTCCAAAATTGGTCATATCTTTTCCCACTACATTTCCTGTAGCCATATCTACTCTTTCAAATGCACAAACTGCTATATCTGCATCATTTTTCTTTGCTGCAGTATATAGTTTTTCTGCCCAATCATCTTCTACATAATCATCTGTATCTACAAAGGTAATATATTCTCCTTTTGCCCTCTGCAAGCCATAATTTCTAGTAGAAAATTCTCCTCCATTTTCTTTATGAAATACTTTTATTTTTTCTGGGTATCTTTTCGCATATTCTTCTATAATTTGTGGTGCATTGTCCGTAGAGCCATCATCTACACATAAAATTTCAATTTCTTGCAAAGTTTGTCTCACTAATGCATCTAAACATCGTGGCAAATAGTCTTGCAAATTATATACTAATGCTACGATAGATACTTTATAAGGGTATGTCATTTGTTCCTCCTATTCACTACTTTTTCCAATTCATGATGACAATTCCGATAATAACTAGTGAAGCACCAATAATGCCCTGTTTGCTAATTTGCTCATGAAAAGCAAAATAGGAAGCAACTAAAATACATATTTGTGTAATACCTGTACAAATTGGTGTAATATAGCTTAAATCAAACATAACCACTATCCTTGTATATAATAGGAAACTGCAAATATAGCAAATAAAACCTACTAAGCTAATTAAGTTCATTCCTAAGTGGATTTCTCCATTATTTACATTTACTGTTCCAGGATTTCCTCCTTTTTTTATTAAGACTAATCCAGATATAGTTAAAACAATATAAACCGCTACTAATACGTATTGCATCACTTTTTTTCTCCTATCTACCATTTTATTTTATTCATTATCCTTTCGTTTTTTTAATTCTTCTATTTGCGTGTAACGCAATAAATTCAATTCATAGTTTTCTCTATTTACTCTTACTACTGTTTCTAATATAATACCACATTGTTCTGTAAGTACCGCAATAATCATAAGACCTGTTGCAAGCACTGCTGAAGGCACTTTTGTAATATATGCTGTTTTAAAGAATTCTACTACAACTGGTATTCCTACTAATAATCCTAGTAAAAAGAAAATAGCAGCAACTCCTGTATAAAAGCGGAAAGGATGATAATTTTTTAACATTTTAATTATTGTTTTTACTACTTTGAATCCATCCGTAATTGTATTTAATTTAGAAAAACTTCCTTCTGGTCTATCTCTGTATACAATTGGAATTTCTTTAATCACAAACCTTTTATCTAATGCATACAAAGACATTTCTGTTTCAATCTCAAATTTAGCAGACATAACAGGCATATTTTTTACAAACTTTTTATTAAATACACGATACCCTGTCATAATATCTTTTAGTTTACTACCAAATAGAAAATTAATACTTCCTCTTACGATATTATTGCCGAATTCATGAAAAGGTCTCTTGTTTTCTTTTTGATACGTTCCATTGGAAAGTCTATCTCCTATGCACATATCCGCTTCGCCTCTTCTTACTGGCTCAATTAGTGTATGAACAGCTTCTGCTGGGTAAGTATCATCTCCATCTACCATAATGTAAAGGTCTGCATCTATATCGGAAAACATACTTCTTACTACATTTCCCTTTCCCTGCTTATATTCGTGTTTTACAATAGCTCCATTTTCCCTTGCTATTTGAGCTGTTTTATCTTTAGAATTATTGTCATATACATAAATCTCTGCCTCTGGTAATTCCCTTCTAAAATCTTTAATTACTTTTTCTACGGTTAATTCTTCATTATAGCAAGGAATCAGTACTGCTATTTTTTCCATTTTTATCACGTTCCTTTCTGTCTTATTTATATAATTGCAATTCTATTTCATTTTCTGTATTTTCTACTACTTTAAACAGATGATTTTCTAGGTTATCTAAATCTGTTCCTTCTTCAAAAATACTGCCATATTCTTCTCTTAGTCTTGTATCACTTCTTGCAATAAATACGTAATCATATTCCTGCTCTTTTAAAACCTCTGCCCATTGGTCAACTGTAATATTGTAAGTCCAAATATCTCCCTCAAAATAAGGCCCTCCTAAATTCCATTCATACAACAAGTTGGTTACAATTGGAGAAATGCTATAACGTAAAATATGAAATACCCCACTATCTCCAATATTTTGGTAAACTAAAAATACCTTGTCCTCTAAGTTCACATTTTCTGTAATAATTTCTGCTTTTTCTTTAATTTCTTCTGGTACGCCAGAAACTCCTTTTTCTACTGGATGAATGATGGTTAGTATATTGCTACTAGCCAAGCATAAGAAAGCAGCAACAACTAATATCACTAAATTTTTTTCTTTTTTCGTTTCTCGTAACATAGCTACAGTCATTACCATCCATGCCAAAAAATAGGTATTCATATACCTAGAAAAGCTTGCAAGAGATCTTCCTTCTGTTTCTGTAAAGGCAAACATATACGTTGCCATTAATAATAAACAATATAACACAAATCCTATATCCATAGCAATGGTTATGCCAACTATTTTGTGTTTTATTTTCTTTTCCTTTGCTGTAATATATAACAAAATTGCTATCACATTACAAAGTACCAATAAACCAATCGCTGTTTTAGCAAATGGAATATTTACTAATTCTGTGCTGTTTAGTGCCTCATAGAAAGATTTTGCTATAGAGTCTATCTTTTCTTCTCTGTCTCCTACTTGCAATACACCTTTTACATATTCCTTTATATCTATCTGACTAATTGCATTTTTATCGTGTCTATCATCTAGCACTTTTCCATTCGCTTTGCAGTAAAATTTCCATGTACTATAACTTACTAATAAGATGACTAATACCATACACAAAACAATGAATTTCTTTACATTTTCTCTTTTTATTTTCTTTTGTTTTATAACAGGCATTACTATGTTTTGAATAAATAGTTGTAATAGTACAATTCCCGCAAATAACAATCCTGTGTCTTTTAATAAAACCATACTAATTAATAAGAAAAAGGTAACTAATAAATCTTCTTTTCCTTCTTGCCAAAAACTATATAACATACTAATAGCAAATAATACGGCAAGTAATAAATCTATATAAATACTACTCAAACGGAAGCCAAAAATGTAAATCAAGCTATAGAAAATAAAGCTTAAGAAAAGTCCTTTTACAAAGTCTTTATTCTTGTAGCTTAAATGACGATAGCATGGCAATAATAATGTAATAATAAAACTAACCATTGCCATGTAAGAAACATCTTCTGCAAACCCTCCGTTTAGCCAACAAAACAAATACTCTATAATGCCTGCAAGTGGTTGGTATACTACATGAATTCCATCATACACACTATTTGCCCAAAAAGTATCATAAGTTACCATCGCTTTTAAATTAGGTCCCCAATGAGAAAATTCATCCCAATCTGTATAATAGGTATTTTTTAGTAAAATGCTACTTATCATTAATAAACCCATATAGAAAAGGGTTCCTACTGTAAAAATTTCTTGCATTTTTACTCTTTTTTTCCATAGGCTAGTTATATCGTAAATAAAGCTTGCTATCGCTAATGCAATTGTTACATAAATAGCCATTGGCATTATATTCATTAATCCAAATATATATAATAATACCCCTATTCCTAAAAAGGTTATTACAATCGAATTTTCCTGTTTCCAATGAAAACGTATCGTAACAGCACTTGCTATAGAAAAAACAAGGATAAACATAAATAACATTGATAACATGCTTTTCCCTCCTAAATTATCTTTCTAAAATAGTATTTTCTTTCTTTTCCTGTGTTTGTAAAAAATCAGGAGCAATATTGTTTATTTTTTTGCTTTCTGATTTTTTTAACATCTGCCCTATTGTTCTTATGCATCTTCTAAAATCAATATAATACGGATGTGGTATTTGGTTAGCTACTAAAACTTTGTGAGCTTCTTTTAAATTTTTATAATATCCTTTTATGCCATCTGTACTAACTCCTCCCACGCGCATGTGTACTAGGTCATCGTCAATGTAAGATAAATGGATAGTTTTATCTTTTAGCATACGCACCATAAAGTCATAATCTGCCACAATGCGATAAGATAAATTAAATAACCCTATTTTATCATACACTTCTTTTTTCAAATATAAGGTAGGGTGTGCAGGTATCCAACCTTGTTCTAGTTTTCCCTCTTTTGAATTCCAAATTCTTTGTGGTTTTGACATGGTTTCTGCATCCATAAAAATAAGATTTCCATAAGTTCCATCACAATTTGTTTTTTCGAAAGTATTGATAATTTCTTGTAAAACATCTTGATGTGCATATTTATCGTCTGAATTTAAAATACCAATGATATCTCCTGTTGCCATTTTTATTCCTTTATTCATAGCATCATACAAGCCAGTATCTTTTTCTGAAATATATTTTAATCTTCCCCCATATGCCTTTTCATAAGATTTGACAATGCCCATAGTATTGTCTTTGGAAGCTCCATCCACAATAATATGTTCAAAATTAGTATAGGTTTGTCCTAATACAGATTCTAACGTATCTTTTACGGTTTTAGCTGATTGAAATGTTGCTGTGATAATAGATATTTTCATTTTTACTTTTTCTCCTACATTTTTTATTTTATTCCTTAGCATAATATCATTTTATCTAGTAAAAAGCAACAGGGTTTTACATCTTATTTTCTATTTTTTTGCATAAAGAAAGAAGAGAAAATTAATGAGGCTGCTGAAAAAGTAGCTGAAAATTAGCTCTCAAAAAATCGTGAATTGGAAAATATTTTTTCTAATTCACGATTTTTATATTTATTAAATAAAAACACAAAATAATGGATTATATTTATCCAT